>NZ_CP071589.1:327733-655466 GCF_017357005.1 Staphylococcus simiae
CTTAAGAGAAACTGTATTTAAAAAGATAGAAGATAAACAGCAGCGCATTATTGAGTTACGCAGACATTTACATTCACATCCAGAATTATCATTTGAAGAAGAGAATACAAGTCAATTTATTAAAGACTTTTACAAAGATAAAGATGTCAAGATGCATACTGATTTAAATGGGCAACATGGGCTAGTCGTTGAAATTAACGGTGGACAGCCAGGTAATACCATCGCTTTACGTGCTGATTTCGATGCTTTACCCATTAAAGAAGATACCGGATTAGAATTTGCATCTCAACATGAAGGTGTGATGCATGCATGTGGACATGATGCACATACAGCATACTTGTTAGGCGTTGCTGAAGCATTAATAGAGGTTAAAGAAGACTTGCCTGGTACTGTTAAAATTATTCATCAACATGCTGAAGAAGTACCTCCAGGTGGCGCTCAAGATATTCTAGCATCTGGTGTGTTAGATGATGTAGATGAAGTGTATGGTATTCACTTCTTCCCAAATTTAGATGTCGGTACTATTTTTGTGCATCAAGGGGAAGCATTTGCTGGTCGTTCAAACTTTGACATGCATATTCAAGGTAAAGGGGGTCATGCAGCAATGCCCCAAAATACGAATGATGCTCTAGTAGCAGGTGCATATTTTGTAACAGAAGCACAAACAGTAGTATCACGTCGCATTGATCCTTTAGAGTCAGCTGTGGTATCTATCAGTGCCTTTGAAGCGCCAGGAGGTTACAATGTTATTCAAGATAATGTCACGTTACGCGGAACAGTACGTTATATGAATGAAGATTTAAAAGAAACACTTTATAACGAAATAAATAATATTGCACAAGGATTAGAAACAACATTTAATGTCAAAGTCAATTTAGATTATAAATACGACTATCCTGTGTTGTATAATAACGATAAACAAACAGATGCTGTACAACAAATTTTAGAACAGGCACAAGGTAGTTATGTGACAGACGTTGTCGATCTTGGGCCTATTACTGGATCAGAAGACTTTGCGTATTACTTAACTGATAAACCAGGTACATTTATTGTTGTTGGTGCTAAACCAGTAGACCATGAAGTTTATCCACTACACCATCCAAAGATGGTCTTAAATGAAGATGGATTCCAAGTTGCTGCTAAAGCAATAGCAGATATTGCTTTAAATCGCTTAACAGCAGAAATTTAATAATTTTAACAGTAATAACATTGACTATGAAACACTCAAAAATAAGGTGTTTCATAGTTTTTTTAGTCTTTTTGACAAATATAGTTGTCAAAAAGACTAATATATTTTACAATTTACATAAGGAGTTGATGCTATGTGCGTAACAGATTAAAAGAATTGAGAGCCAAAAATGGATTGAACCAAACACAATTAGCTAAATTAGCACAAGTATCGAGACAAACGATTTCATTAATAGAAAGAAATAGTTTTACACCCTCTGTCTTAACAGCTATACGTATTGCACGTATCTTTAATGAAACAGTGGAGAATGTGTTTATCTTAGAGGAGGATGAAACATGAAAGTAGTAAGATACATAGTACTTTTAATTATTGGAGGCATTGTAGGTGGAATTTTTGGCTTGTTGATAAGTGGTGAAGGTATTGGCTTTGAAAAATGGCAATTTGCTACACATAATAATGTCATTATCATTACTATTATAGCAACAATTACTATTATATTATTAGAATGTATCGTATTACTATTCCAGAGAAAAGCGTTAAATTATAAAAAGTTAGTAGACAATAATGAGGAGCTAGACAATGTAGATGAATATGAGTTATTAGCAAATCATTACTTTTTTAAAGCGAATTTGCTGTCTAATTTACAGTCTTCTATTCCTTTAATAGTGTTATTAATTTTTACTTTTGGACGAGGTAACTTTACATCAATTGTATACTTCTTAATACCATTCCTTTTGAGTTCGGTATTAGCAACACAAACAATGTTTTTCAGTAGGAAATTTGACTCAAGAATGCCGAAGATAGGTGAAAAGAATTCCATCGAAAAACGCTTTGCCATTATGGATGAAGGGGAACGCCATATCACCCTGTTATCGTTATTTAAAATTTTCAATGTTAATGTAACATTATTATTTTTAGCAATTGTTTTGATAGGATTTTATTCTATTTCTACAGGCATTAATCAAAGTTTTAGCCTATTAATTGTTATTGCTATTTTTGTTTATAGTTTGTTTAATTACCTATTCAAAATTCAACAATATTATAAAAATTAAGGTAGGAGAGAGTATTATGACAAAGTTACTAAAGATAGAGCATTTAACGAAGAGTTATAGTGAATCTTCCTTTAAATTAGAAAACATCTCATTATCTATTGACTCGAGTGAGACAGTAGGACTCATTGGGAAAAATGGTTCTGGTAAATCAACATTAATCAATATTTTAGTAGGAAATCGCCATAAAGACAGTGGTAATATTGAATTTTTTGAACAACCATTAACTAAAGATATGTCTTATAAAGAGGAAATTGGAGTCGTATTTGATGACTTAAGAGTACCTAATAAATTAACTGTGACAGAAGTTGATAAAATTTTTGGACATATTTATCAATCATGGGATAGTAATCGTTATTTTGAACTGATACAACATTTTGACTTGCCAAAAGATACAAAATTATCAACCTTTTCTAGAGGAATGAGGATGAAAATAGCATTGTCTGTTGCAATGTCACATCATGCAAAATTATTGATTTTAGATGAAGCAACGGCAGGTATGGATATATCTGGTAGGGAAGAAGTTTTAGAATTACTGGAGATGTTTGTTGAACAGGGTGGAGGAATTTTGATTTCCTCACATATATCTGAAGACATAGAACAATTGGCCGATAAATTAGTATTTATGAAAGATGGCAAGATTATTTTAACAGAACGAAAAGATAAATTATTAGCGAAATATGGCATTGTGACAACAGAGAGTGAAGAAATATCTATTCCTGAACATACTATTGTAGCTTCAAGATCATATAAGGGTCAAAGACAAATATTAGTTAATGATACTTTGCAAGTATTTGATGCGCAGCCGTTAACTCATATTGATGATGCGACTAAGATTATGATGAGAGGTGACGTATAATGAAAAGCATGTTATTAACAAGTTTTTATACTACTAAAAATAAGACATATATTTATCTATTAATAGCTATTTTAGCAGCTGCTTTTTTCTCTTTTACTAATCCTTTAATGAGTAGTACTATGGCTGCTATTTTCTTGATTACTCCTATTACTGATAATATCAAACAAGAAAAAGATTCTCGTTGGATGTATTACGTATCGACATTACCCATTAAACGTAGTGATTATATTAAAGCTTATTTTGTTTATTACTTAATACTGTTAATTATTGGGGCAATCATAGGTATCATTTCAACGAGTATAGTTACTCAAAGTATAATGTTGGGATTGCTGTCAGGATTAATGGGATTTGGCGTCCTAGGCTTATATGCAATTGTTTTTCCATTAACGTTTAAATTTGGTCCTGAAAATTCCAACGTTATTATGATATTGTCTTCTATTTTAATTGTGATTTCATTTTTGGCATTCTTTTTTGTTTATGGAATGGTAGGTGGCAGTTTTGATAATGGTCATGATATTGGAATGAATAGTGTTTTAGTAACATTCATTTATTCTGTATCAGGTATCATTATTATGATATTATCATACATTTTTTCTGTTAAAATATTTAACCAACAAGATTTATAATAGGTTATCGTTTCATGTGAAATAACAATACATTAAAATAAGCTCAAAACGCTGACGGGCATCTACGAAACAATTTGTTTTGAAACAATTATTTCGATTCTATTAACACTTGATACTGTCATCGTTTTGAGCTTGTTGTCGTTACGACGCTCTATTTTGATTTTTATAATAAATTAGCATGATACTAAATGTTGCCATAGCTACTGAAATAATCATAATATGATCATGACCAACAAATATCAAACTAATAATATACGAAATAATAAGAATAGCAAGAGCATAAGCTATATATTTAATATTCATTAAGTCGTCATGGAAGTATGGCGTAATTAACCATAAACCAATATAAAATAATAATATACTGATATACATCATGTTGAGTTCAAATAGTGGATGCAACTTGTCATTGTTGCTAAAAATAATGGCGCTATTAATAATACCTAAAGCGATATTAATGATTAAATGTGTATAGGTTAAACGGAATCCTATAGACTCTAATTTATCATTAATATAATTTTCAGAAACGATCCAATACACACCAAACAAGCTGACTAAAATAATAAATTGGAATATATATGTCACACTAAAATGTGTAATGCTAAATGATGATGATGCTAGTCCGACTAGAACCTCACCGAAAATAATAATCGTTAGTAATGAGTAACGTTCAACTAGATGCATCATATTCACGGGTGATAATTTTAAATATTTACGGAATGGAATTAGTCCTGTTGCCGCAATAAAGACACCTAAAAATCCAGGAATATAATGAATACTTTGTGGTAAAACAAGCGATAAGAATGATAACAAGGCAATGACGAATGCGACTAAGGCAAATGATTGGCAAGTTCTCTTATCTGCATAATTAAGACCTGTGCGTATATGCAATAAGTATTGCGTGCCGATACTGACATACATTAATCCTACACATAAAAAGAATGGAAAGAATGTTTTCTCGAAACTAGGATATAAGCTGTTAGATAAAAATACCATAATAAATAAATTGACCATCATAAAGGTGACATCTTTGAAAGTAACTTGACCAAATCTATTGGTAAAGAATGTTTGATGTGACCATACGAGCCATAAAAATAGACTCATAACAACATATTTAAAGAATAATTCAGCAGAAATGGTACCGTTGTGTGTAGTTAAAATAACATGGGCTATTTTTTGGATAGCATAAACAAAGATTAAATCAAAGAAAAGTTCGTGAAACGCTGCACGTTTTTCTTCTAGATGTCGAGGGGTAAAACTTTGTTCCATAAAATAGTTGCTCCTTTGGGATGAATTAATTTTTTAAGTATACTATGTAATGTTTTCTTTGAATAGTTAATATTGAATTAAATGCTAATTGCATAAGAAATAATAAATCAGTATTCATGATTGGGATACTGATTCATCATTATTGAGGTACATTCAGAAATGCTTTTAATAATTGATAGGTTTGTTCTTCTATATCGTGTTTATCATATTCCTCATTTTGTAAATAAAGGTCTATCAGTTCAATAATGCCACTAGATGCGAATTTTAAAAATAATTGTGGTTCGATATTATTTAGACGATAGTGCTGCTCGTCAAGTTTATCAGCAAGCTCATCAGAAATGAGTTGTTGTAATTGACGTTTATATTTTTGAGCAATAGAAGTTTGAAATAAAGTATTGAAAAATTGCCGATGATTATTAAAGTAATCAAACCAAATTGTTGTGCCTTCTCTAAGACCTAATTCCTTTTTGGCTAGACAAATGTCATGAAGTTCTGACATCTTTTGATCAACCATTTTATCTAATAAATCATATTTATCTATGTAATGTAAATAAAAAGTTTTACGTCCAATTTCAGCCTGTTCTGTAATATCTTTGACAGTAATTTTATCAAAGTCCTCATTATAGAATAATTCTAGAAAGTGGTTACGTATCGCTCTTTGTGTTTTTTGTATGCGTAAATCCATAATGTTCCCTACCTTTATATAACCCATTTTCATATGTCTGTGTATTATTGCTCAAATATCACAACGTATGAATTGTTTATTTAAGATAATATGTTTTAATTATACACACGAGGGTAATAAAACTCTATAGTAAAATTAATGATTAATTTATGAGCAATAAAGATAAATAATTAAAATATAAAGGAGTCTTAAATATGAATGAACAAGTAATGAAATTCAAAACTAGAAATATTGAAACAACTGGTATTTTACGCGTACCTGATAATGCAGGAGATAAAGCGTTACCAACGATTGTAGTGATGCATCCAATCAGTAGTGTTAAAGAACAAACAGCAAGTATTTATGCTAAACGATTAACAGAAGAAGGGTTTGTCACATTTGCCTTTGATGCAGGTAACCAAGGTGAATTACATCAAGCACCTGAATATATTGAAAATCCGTATTACAGATCAGAAGATGCGTCATTTGCTATTGATTTCTTAAATACGTTAGATGTTGTAGATAATGATCGTATTGGTATCTTAGGTATTTGTGGTGGTGGCGGTTATGCCGTTAATGCAAGTAAAACTGATAAACGTATTAAAGCTGTCGGTTCAGTTGTTGGTGTTGACTTTGGTACATTAACTAGAGAAGGCGACTTATCTCCAAATGCAGCTTTAGATATGTTGCATAATGTAGCGAAACAACGTGAAGCGGAAGCAATGGGCGCTAAACATGAATTTATACCTTATATCCCTGATTCACAACAACAACGCGAACAAGCAGGTATTGAAGATATAGATATCGAACAAGCGGTGGATTACTATAGAACGGATCGCGGTCAACATGAAAATTCAATCAATCGCTATCGTCTTGTAAGTAACATGGAAGTAGCAGGATTTGATGCTTATCATTTAATTGATAAATTATTAGATCAACCACTTTATGTGGTCGCAGGAGATGTTCCAGGCGGATTTGGTTCATATCGTTTTGCTTATAGATTATTTGATAATGCCCTAACTAAAGATAAAAAATTACACATTGTTAAAGGTGCATCTCACTATGATTTATATGATCAACCTCAACCAGTTAATGAAGCATTATCAGGATTAATTCCATTCTATAAAGAAAAATTGTAAGCTGATAAACATTAAACAAAACACTTTAATTTAATATATGGCACATATGCAGTGACAATAGAAGACACAGATAGCTGGACGCATAGTCGATATCTAAATTCATTGAATATATGCATGATGTGCCTCTTTGATTTTTAAAGTAATGGAGGGAAATGACTAATGACACGACCAACAGTAATTGTGCATATGTCAATGTCAATTAATGGCAATATTACAGGGCCATACGGTAGCGTAGTGGAAGGCGATGCTTTAAAACAAGCCTATGAAAGTAAACATGAATATTTTGATAGCAAAGCAATGATTTTAGGGTGTAAAACCATTGAAGAAGCATTTACTGCAACGGAAATGCCAGAATTGCCAAGTCATCCACAAACATATTCTAGAGAAGCAGATTATATTGCTAACAGTGATTATGATCATTATATGATATCACTTGACCCTTCAGGAAAAGCAGCCTGGACGTCAAACTATACGACATTTCGTGAACGTCCTGAAATGCATGTGATTGAAGTGGTATCTGAAACAGTGTCAGATGCTTATTTAGAGCATTTGAGGAATTTAGGTATATCATATATTTTCGGTGGTAAAAATCACCAATTAGATCTTAAGCTAGTATTAGAAAAATTGTATCGCTATTTCAATTTAGAAACAGTGGTATTAGCTGGTGGCGGAAGTATTAATTGGTCATTCTTCGAGCAAGGTTTAGTTGATGAAGTCAGTGTTGTTATTGTACCAGCCGTTGATGATCATTACGGACGTCCTCAATTGTTTAATAATACGAGTGATAAGAAGGATATTAAGCCACAAGGTTTTAAAATTAAACATTTAGAACAATTAGATGGAGATATTATTTGGATACATTATATTAAATAAAATATTAGAAAGAAGTGAATAAAATGGCAGGTTATGCATTAATTACAGGAGCAAGTTCAGGTATTGGTTATGAAACAGCACTAAAATTTGCGGCTAAAGGACAAAATGTGATTATAGTTGCTCGTAATGAAGAAAAATTACAACAACTTAAGGATGCTATCGCAGCTCAATATCCTAATGTAGATGTCGTAATTAAAGTGGTGGATTTAGCTCAAGCTAATAATGTTAAAGCATTATATGAAGATGTTAAACATTATTCATTACAAACGTTAGTAAATAATGCAGGGTTTGGAGATTTCGGTAGTGTAAAAGATGCGGATATCAATAAAATTCAAACAATGTTGCACCTTAATATTGAAGCACTTACAATACTAACAACTTTATTCGTCAAAGACTATGAAAACGTAGAAGGTACACAAGTAATTAATATATCTTCTGTTGGGGGATATGAAATCTATACAGCAGCGTTAACATATTCTGCAACTAAATATTATGTAGCTGCATATACTGAAGGCTTAGATGTTCAGTTGCGAGATAAAGGTGCTAACATGCGTGCCAAAGTTATAGCACCATCATCAACAAAAACAAGCTTTATGGATCGTTCTTTAGATACAGAAGATACAGATTATGATGCATATTTTGATCGTTACAATACATCAGAAGAATTAGCTGATTATATTATGACATTATATGATAGTGATAAACATATAGGTATTGTTGACGATGATACTTTGGAATTGAAGTTATATGATCATTTTTATCCTGTAAATACTTTTGGTGCGGATCAATAGGTAAGAAAAGTGAAGTCGAGCCTTACTCAAAAATAGATGAAATTAAAGTATAAAGGTTAAATGCTTTATTTAAACAATGAATAGCAACTATATTAAAAGGATGAATCAAGTCTTAATGACTCGTTTCACCCTTTTGGTTACGACTAAATGAAATTGATTCTCTATTTTTTAGGATGGATGAATAAAATGAGAATAATTTTTTTTATCCGTCCGACTTGAAATAGAAGGTTCTCTGTCGAATTGGACTGATGTATAAATTTTTTATAGAAGTTAAGCAGCAATTTGTTGTTTAACTTCTTTTTTATTGTGCGCCCGGCATGGGTAATTACTAGACGGTGAAAGTCCGTTACAGGCTTGGTAGTAGGAACTGTTAGCGAAAGACAAGGGTGTCCATTGTGAAATGGAATCTGAAGGAAGTCGGACGCAAACACTCGCACTGACGAACAGAAATATCATACAAGGCTATGTGGAATGGATGAATCTGCAATACAAGATAAAGTCCGATACTACCCGAGTTCTATATAGTAAATGATGCAGTGGAATGAGTGGAAAGTGGTTACTCTTACCCGGGGAGGTCTCATCAGCGATAAAAAAAATCGTAGTAATAACGAATGATGAGAAGTCAGCAGAGGTCATAGTAGGTAGAAATACTGAAGGACTGAACAATATTCATACAAAGTAAAGAATGGAGGTTAGAGATTTACAACGTACAGAATACAATTAATGATTGGCAACTCATAGAAAGATAAGTAGTGGAACGAAAAAGGATATATGAGTGCGTACAGTAAATCTTAGGTGAAATGAAAGAAATGTATCGTGAGTCTCCATCTATGATGGAGCTTGTTGTAAGAGAGAATAATATACAAAAAGCAATTAAGAAAGTGAAGAAAAACAACGGTGCACCTGGCATCGATGGCATGCGAGTAAGTGAATTAACATCACATTTCGCAAAATACTTTCCACAAATTAAACAAAAACTGCTTGATGGCACGTATAAGCCACAAGCAGTAAGAAAGGTTGAAATACCTAAATCAAATGGGAAAAAGCGCGTGCTTGGAATCCCTGTCGCAAGAGACAGAGTTATCCAACAAGCCATTAAACAAGTCATTGAACCTAGTATCGACCGTACTTTCTCAAAACACAGTCATGGCTTTAGACCGAATCGTAGTACAGGAACTGCACTTAAAGAATGTGCAACATACTATGAAGAAGGTTACTTAGTTGCAGTTGATTGTGATTTAAAACAGTGCTTTGATATGTTGAACCATGATAAATTAATGTATCTATTTGAACGACATGTTCAAGATAAAGCCATTTCTAAATTTATTCGTAGAAGCCTACAGGTTGGTGCAATCGACCTCAATGGTAATTATCGAAGTAGAGAAATAGGTGCACCGCAAGGTGGTGTTATTTCCCCGTTACTTTGTAATATTTATCTTCACGAATTAGATAATGAATTGGAGAAACGTGGTCATCGCTTTGTTCGTTATGCAGATGACTTCGTCATCTTTGTACGTACAAAACGAGCGGGTCAACGTGTCATGGAAAGTGTGACAAAGTTTATCGAAAAAGACCTTAAACTTATTGTAAATAGTGAAAAGAGCAAGGTAGGTTCTATCACACGTTTAAAGTTCTTGAGTTGTCTAATGACCAAAGTAAATGGCACTTATCGTTTCAGACCGACTATGGAAGCAAGAAGAAATTTAAAACGCACCTTAAGACGTCTAACGAAACGAAATAGACCAGGTACCTTTAAAGAGATTATATCAGAAATTAATCAAGTAACACGAGGGTGGATAAATTACTTTGGTAAAGGATTTATTACAGGTTTTGTAACGAAGTTACAATCATGGTTAAACCGACGCATTAGACAACTAATCCTCAAAAGATGGAAAAGAATAAAAACCAAATATAAGATGTTACGTAAGTATGGACTTGACCATAAGAGTGCAATGAAAATTGCCAATTCAAGAAAGAAATACTGGCGCTTATCATCAACGCATGAAGTTCATCGTGCACTTACAACAAAACGTCTCTACAAGTGGGGGTTAGAACCATTAACCCAACTCGCAGAGACGGCTTACGCAAGATATTGAACCGCCGAGTACGGAACCGTACGCTCGGTGGTGTGAGAGGACGGATAATCAAATAATGGTTATCCTCCTACTCGATTTCAGGTGCATATAGTTTTGAACATAAGAGAATTCTGTTGCGCAAATGATTGTAATTTCCATAACCAAAAGATGTACGTTTAATAAGTTTAATTTTATTATTAATACCTTCAATAGGACCTTTGGTCAAATTGATATAATTGAAAGTATGTTCGATGAAACAAGCATGTTTTTTCAACGTTTTAATGGCTGTTTTTAATGATGGATGCAAGTCTGAAAGTTTCAACTGTTCTATGGTTTGTTTAAATGAGTCGAATTGGCTATGTTTCAAGTCATGTCTTAAATTATTAATCACTTCATAGGTCTCTTTAAGGGTATCATCTTGGTCTAACAAGTATGTCACGATGCCTTTTTGCGTCTTCCATTCTTTAAACAAAGGTACCTTATTATATTCATACAATTCTAAGTCTTCGGGTGGTTTAAGTACAAGTTTCCAGTAACGCTTATATTTATTATATAGTGGTTTATTTAGGTCTTTAAATACGTTCATAACGGCTACACGAATACTATTTAAAGCTCGATTTAATAGTTGAACAATATGGAAACGATCGATAATAATTTTAGCGTTTGGAAATAGTTTTTTAATTAAAGTCATATAAGGTTCATGCATATCGATAGTCACTGTCTTTACTTGCTGTCTATCTTTTAAAGAAAAGCGGTAAAAATAAGTTTTGAGTGATTGAAGTCGACGATCTTCAACAACATCTATAATTTGATGTGTTTGTGCATCAGCGAATATAAAGCTCATATGACACGAAACGTTCTTGACACTTTTAAACTCATCCATCATTAGATGTTTGGGTAGTGAAGCATACGGTGATTGTTTTAAATAATCTGCTGCTTGATCAATAAAACGTGATACTGTTGCCGTTGAAACTGAACATGAGCGTGCAATAGATACTTCTGATCTCACATCCACAGCTTTGTCGATAACTGCTAGACGTGTATTATTTGAAATATGACAATATGGATTTATTTCTGGTGTTTTCGCTGTGAAATAGCTATGACAAGCTCTACACAAATAGCGTTGCTTACTTAACATTAAATAAGCTGGACATTCAGATACCTTAGGTATCGTAATTCTAGATACTTTTTTACCATTTTTAACGATTTGATTGTCTGTATTTTCAGTATGACAAAACGGACATTCATCAATATTATTTCTTAAAGTACCATAGTAAAATTTACATAATTTCCCTTTATAATGTTTTTTAGTTAATTTTTCGCTATAAATAATGTTTTGGTCTTCCATATTAAGTGTATCTGATATAAAATTTTGCATAGGCGCATTATCTCCTTAGATTATTTGTTTGGTCACTTTTAATTATAGAGATAATTGCGCTTTTTTCATATTCAAAATACAAAAATCGGACTAATAGAAAATAATTAAAAATTCTCTATTAGTCCGATTTATTATAGAGCCCTAATTGTGGTCAACTCACGAATTTAACGTAAGCGTTTTTTCTTATTAATTGGAAGTATCGTAATAACTAATCCCAAAGTTTATTTCTTATATGATAACTATAGTTATGCTTGTGAATTTTTAGGTTTACGATGATTCATAATCAGTAGTAGCAATATAGCAATGGCACCTATAATATCGACGACTATACCAATTCTAAATATCAAATGATAAGCTAACTCAATATTATAGTGATATTTATCAAGTAACGTACCGTTCATTTGATAAACGAAAAAGATAGGTGCATACGTTGCAAATGAACCTAAACTCATTGCAGCACCAGTATATTTTTCAGGTAGATTAATTTCAGATATGGGTGCTAAAATAATACTGTTTGCTAAAAATGTTGCGATTGAAAATGCTAATAATAAAATAATACTAAAAATGATACCAGTTTTGAAAAATGCCACCAATGATAATGATATAATGCATAGAGCTAAAGCAGTGAACATCATTCTTGTAGCAGATTTAAAAATATAATCAGATATTAATCCAGCGCTGAGACCCATAACAATGCCCATTGCACCAGTATTAATAATACCGAAAATGGCTGTTTGATTTGGAGAAAGATGATAAACACTTTGTAAATAAGGGACAGTGTAAATTAATATAATATAACTCCAATATGCCGCTAATCCGCCAATGGAAGCTAGCCAAATCCTAGGTTGTGTAAATAGAACATGCAATAAGCCTTTTAAAGCTTCTAAAGATTTATTATCACGGACAATATCTTCACTTTCTAAATTGCGATTGATTTCATAACGGTGTTTTAATTTGTGGTTTGCTGCAATGCCATTTGTTGGAATATAACGAATGATTAAGTATATTAGTGGAATGATTAATAAATTATAGAACAACATGCCGCCTTTAAAGACTGCTAGTCCACTAATTACTGCCATGACACCAACAATAAGTAAATTCATTAATACTTCTTGCGTTCGACGTATCGATTCTAACAAACCAAAACCAATACCTCTGTTTCTTTGATGAGTAAAGAATATAATACCATTTAAGACTGCTGGCCAAAAGACAGCGTCAATTAGCCCCCAAATAATTGCTATACATTTAAGCACCGTGAAATTAGGTGTAAAGAAAATAATGACTGACATAGTAATGAATCTAACTACTAAACCAAATATCAAAATAGATTTAATTGAAAAGCGATTGTTAATCCAACCGCCCGGAATATAAAAGAATACTGCAATACCAATTAAACTAAATAAAGTTCCAAGTTCAGCATTGGAAACATTCAATACTTCTAATAATAGGTTGTAGAATGTTCCTTTAAATGCTTCGAAACTAGAATAGATCAATTGACCTGCTGTTATAACTGTTAAAAAGCCAATAAAGTTATGTTTGTTATCAAAACCTAAACGACCCAATATTTTCTTCAAAGTAATATCACCTTTCCTTGTTGTATAAGATTAAAAATTTAAATTACTAAAAATTGAATATGTGAGATGTTAGGAGTAAAAAGGAGCTTGATAAATCATTGTGTTGCAAAATGTTTTCAATAGAATACTATTACTCTATTTTAAGGCGGCATTATAGATAAAACAAGATGCCGACAAGCGTTATATCAAGAAAAAAGGGATAAGTAATATTTAAAGTGTTAATTAACATAAATAAATTTAGAAATGTAACATGATTTGTGATGGGCTAGCTTTTATTAATTGGAATCAAAGGTTAAAGCGTGAAGAAGTATCATTTATGACAAATTATAATAGCTATTAGAGTAGTAATTTGAAACCGTTTGCGTTTAAAATTGCTCAAACAATTTACTACATTGTATAATAGGTTTTGTTATATCATAAATAAATGACTATTAAAGCTAGTTGAAGTTATGGCGTAATTGAAAATTTGTGTGTTGAATCTACAGATGATTAATTACATCATGCTTTGACATGCTTATATATAAATAAGGAGATGAATATGCCATGACTAAAGTCGTATTAGCGGCTGCATATCGTACACCTATAGGCGTATTTGGTGGTGCTTTTAAAGATGTGCCAGCTTATGATTTAGGTGCTACATTAATCAAACATATAATAAAACAAACAAATATTAATCCGCAAGATGTGGATGAAGTTATTATTGGGAATGTCTTACAAGCAGGACAAGGACAAAATCCAGCACGTATTGCAGCGATGAAAGGTGGTCTGCCCGAAACCGTACCATCATTTACTGTAAATAAAGTATGTGGTTCAGGTTTAAAGTCAATTCAACTAGCATATCAATCTATTATCGCTGGAGATAATGATATTGTCATAGCTGGTGGTATGGAAAATATGTCACAAGCACCAATGTTAGTAAACCAAGGACGTTTTGGTTTTAAAATGGGTCACCAAACAATGATTGATAGTATGGTTTATGATGGTTTAACAGATGTTTTTAATCAGTATCATATGGGCATTACTGCTGAAAATTTAGTAGAGCAATATGATATTAGCAGAGAAGAGCAAGATCAATTTGCTGTTGAATCACAACGAAAAGCTGTAGCAGCACAACAAGCTGGGGCTTTTGATAGTGAAATTGTACCTGTGTCTATTCCACAACGTAAAGGAGATCCTATTGTTGTCACTAAAGATGAAGGGATAAGAGCAGATGCCTCTTTAGAAAAATTAAGTCGCCTAAGACCAGCGTTTAAGAAAGACGGTTCTGTTACTGCTGGCAATTCATCAGGTATTAACGATGGTGCAGCGATGATGTTAGTTATGTCTGAAGAAAAGGCTCAAGAATTGAATATTGAACCATTAGCAGTGATTGATGGATTTAGTAGTCATGGCGTGGACCCATCAATCATGGGTATTGCACCCGTTGGCGCAATTGAAAAAGTATTGCAACGTAGTAATAAAGCTATAGCAGATATTGATGTTTTTGAATTAAATGAAGCTTTTGCATCACAATCGATTGCTGTTGATTGTGAATTACAATTGCCTAAAGAAAAGGTTAACGTTAAAGGTGGTGCGATTGCATTAGGTCATCCGATTGGAGCATCTGGTGCTAGAGTATTAGTAACTTTATTACACCAATTAAATGATGATGTTGAAACGGGTCTAACATCATTATGTATTGGTGGAGGACAAGCTGTGGCAGCAATAGTATCTAAATATTAAACTATTTGAATAAGCAAGCATAAATAAAAGGAGCAAAGTAACGATTCAAAAGTTACTTTGCTCCTTTTGCTATAGTTATGAAGGTTTAATGGCAAATGCACGCACAGGGAATCCGGGTGCATGTTTAGGTTTAGGGCTAATAGAATAAATAATGGCGCCACGTGTAGGTAAAAGATCTAAATTAGTTAATAATTCAACTTGATATTTATCTTGTCCAAGAACATAGCGTTCACCCACTAAATCTCCATTTTTGACAACGTCTATAGAGGCATCTGTATCAAAGGTTTCATGTCCGATGGCTTGGATATGACGTTTTTCAAATAAGAATTTAAGTGCATCTAAGCCCCATCCAGGTGCATGTTGTTGACCGTCAGCGTCTTTATTTTCAAATTGTGCAATATCAGGCCAGCGTTTAGACCAGTCTGTACGTAGGGCCACAAAAGTATCTGGCTCAATGATACCGTGTTGTTGTTCCCACGCTTCTATGTGTGCACGTGTCACTATAAAGTCATGATTAGTGGCTGCTTGTTGTGAAAAGTCTAAGACGATAAGCGGTAATACTAACTCTTTTAATTCTAAATCTTCAAGGTAACGTTTATTTTCTACAAAATGAATAGGCGCATCGATATGTGTGCCATATTGTGTTACGATATTCCATCTTTGAACATAGAATCCATGATCTTTAACAGTGAACAGTGTTGAAACTTCTCCCTTTTCAAAATCACTAAAACGTGGAATATCAGGATCAAAGGTATGTGTTAAATCTACCCAAGTTGACTGTTTTAAAGTTTGTAATTGTTGCCATAAAGGATATTGTGTCATGCCATCACCCGTTTCTAATTAATTATGCAATATCTTGACCGTCTTTATCTTGACGTTTAGCTTTAACGGCCTCAACTAATACAGTTAATGCTGCTTTTACTTCATCTTCTTGTCTTGTTTTTAAACCACAGTCTGGATTCACCCAGAATAAAGAGCGATCAATTTGTTGTAGTGAACGATCAATTGCTGTTGTAATTTCTTCTTTAGTAGGAATACGAGGGCTATGGATATCATAAACACCTAGTCCAATTCCTAAATCATAATTGATATCTTCAAAGTCCTTAATTAAATCACCGTGACTTCGTGACGTTTCAATAGAGATGACATCAGCATCTAAATCATGAATAGCGTTAATAATTTGACCGAATTGAGAATAGCACATATGTGTATGAATTTGAGTTTCATCACGCACAGATGATGTTGCAAGTTTAAATGATAAAACAGCGTCTTTAAGATATTGTTCGTGATACTCTGAACGTAAAGGTAAGCCTTCTCTTAATGCGGGTTCATCAACTTGAATGACTTTAATACCCGCTTTTTCAAGTGCTAATACTTCTTCATTAATAGCTAAAGCAATTTGATCTTGTACAACTTTACGTGGTATATCCACACGTTCAAATGACCAGTTAAGAATCGTTACTGGACCAGTTAACATACCTTTGACAGGTTTGTCAGTTAAACTTTGAGCATATACTGTTTCTTTAACTGTTAATGGGGCAGTCCATTTGACATCTCCATAAATGATTGGTGGTTTAACAGCACGTGAACCGTATGATTGCACCCAACCAAATTTAGTTACTAAAAAGCCTTGAAGTTTTTCTCCGAAGAATTCAACCATATCATTACGTTCAAATTCACCATGTACGAGTACATCTAACCCGATATCTTCTTGGATTTTAATCCAGCGTGCAATTTCATTATTTAAAAATGTTTCGTAAGCTTCATCAGAAATACGTTTGTTTTTCCAGTCTGCACGATATTTTCTAACTTCACGACTTTGAGGGAATGAACCAATTGTTGTTGTTGGTAAATCAGGTAGATTCAAACGTTGTTGCTGTTGCTCGATACGTTTTGCAAATGCTGATTGTCTTGAAGTACGAACACTATCAAAATCATAATCAAGATTTTTAAATGATTGGTTTTGGAAACGATCGAAACGCGATTTTAGCTTATCATATTTAGTGCTGTCTTGATTGTTAAATAAACGACGTAAGGCATCTAATTCATCTAATTTTTCAGTAGCAAAGCTCAATCCTTCGGCAATATTAGTATCTAACGTTTCATCGTCTAAAGAGACTGGTACGTGCAATAATGAAGATGAAGGTTGAATCACAAGATTGTCTGTATAAGTTAATAACGTTTCGATGAGTGACTTCTTAGTAGCAATATCTGATGCCCACACATTACGACCATCAATAATACCAGCATATAACGTTTTAGAACGGTCAAAATCACCAGCTTCAATTTGTGTTAAGTTATAGCCGTTATCATGAACGAAGTCTAAACCTAGACCACCCACAGGTAGAGAACTTAAGAATTTAACATGTGCACGTTCAAAGTAAGTTTGAATTACTAATTTATTACCTATACCAGCTTCAGCAAAGTAGTCATAAGCTTCTTTAGTGATATTTTCATAACTTTCACTATCATCGTTAACTAATATAGGTTCATCTACTTGAATATAGTCAGCGCCTGCATCAATTAACGATTGGAAGACTTCTTTATATAATGGTAATAATGTTTGTACTTTTTCTTCAAATGTTTGATTACCACCTTTAGATAATTTTACAAAAGTAATAGGTCCTACGATGACAGGATGTGCATTGATGTTTAAAGACTGTGCAAATTTAAATCTTTCTAATAGAACATTACGAACGACCTTAGGTTCAACATTATCCCATTCTGGTACGATATAATGATAATTTGTGTTAAACCATTTAATTAAAGCACTAGCTACATGTTCTTTATTACCACGGGCAATATCGAATAACAAATCGTCGTTGTTGTCTCTTCCTTGAAAACGTTCTGGGATGATATTAAATAATAAAGAAGTATCTAAGATATTATCATATAAAGAGAAATCACCAACTGGGATACTATCTAAGTTATAGTTTTTTTGAAGTAATAAATTTTCTTTATGTAAATCTGTTAATGTTTGGTCTAATTCTGCTTTAGTAATATTTTGTGCCCAGTAACTTTCGATAGCTTTTTTCCATTCTCTTTTTCTACCTAAACGTGGGAATCCTAAGTTTGATGTTGTAATTGTTGTCATAATATTGCCTCCTTATGAGTGGTAATAGATTTTGAATATGCTGCAAGTTCTAATGAGTCTTCAACATTTTGGAACGGCGTAATGATATATAAACCATTAAAATATTGATGAACAGTATCAATTAATGCTTTTGATAGCGTTAAACTAAGTTGTCGTGTCTTTGCTTTATCATCTTTAACCGCTTCGAATTGTGCTAAAATATCATCTGACATTTTAATACCAGGCACTTCATTGTGTAGAAATAGAGCATTTTTATAACTTGCTATAGGCATAATTCCTATGAAAAATGGTGTATCTAGGTGCTTAGTGGCATGATAAATTTCTATTATTTTTTCTTTGCTATACACTGGTTGTGTAATGAAGTAAGACATTCCGCTGTCTACTTTCTTTTCTAATCTTTTTACAGCGCCATCTAATTTACGTACATTAGGATTGAAGGCGCCAGCGATATTAAAGTGTGTACATTTCTTCAGCGCATCACCATCTGTATTAATACCTTGATTAAAACGTAATGCCAGTTCAGTTAATCCTTTAGAATTGACATCATAGACATTAGTAGCTCCAGGTAGGTGGCCAACTTTAGAAGGATCACCAGTTATGGCTAGAATTTCGTTAACACCTATTAACGATAAGCCTAATAAATGAGATTGTAAGCCAATTAAATTGCGGTCACGACAAGTTATATGTACTAACGGTTCAATGTTGTAATATTGTTTAATTAAACTTGCTGCAGCGATATTACTTACTCTTACTGTGGCGAGTGAGTTATCTGCTAAAGTAACAGCATCAATGTTTGCTTTGTCTAATTTAGCGATATTATCGAAAAATTTAGTCGTGTCTAAATGTTTAGGTGTATCTAATTCGACAATAACTGTTGGTCGTTCCCGTACTTTGGATGTCAAGTTTTGTTTAGTCTGTGTTGATGATTGGTTAAAACGTATAGACGTAGTAATAGGTACAACTTTTTTACTATTAATTGGTTTAAGGTTAGCAACAGATGATTTAATAAATTTAATGTGTTCTGGCGTTGTACCACAACAACCGCCAATTAAACGAACACCTTCGTTAACTAATTGTTGCGCTACAGTTCCAAAGTATTGTGCGTTATCACTATATTTAATTTCACTATTTTCTATATCGAGTAAACTAGCATTTGGATAACAAGATAAGAATGCTTGATCCGGTAATTCAATATGTGTAAACGATTCTTGCATATGGTGTGGACCGTGATGACAATTAAGTCCAACAATATTTGCACCACAAGCAACGATTGATTTAAGTGCACTATTGATATCTGTACCATTAACTAAATAATTAGTATTGGAAGCAGTTAATTGAGCAATGATGGGAATATCATATTTCTGTCTAGTATGTTTGATGATCTGAGTCAATTCTTCTAAATCGTAGTAAGTTTCGAACAATAGTGCATCGACACCTTCTTCAACTAATGTATCAATTTGAATTTCACTATGATAAAGAATAGATTGTAAACTTAAATCATCTTGTTTAATACCACGAAACCCGCCAACGGTACCTAAGATAAATGTGTGATCGGTTGCTGCTTTCTTGGCAATACGCACGGCAGCTTGATGAATGTCTTTCACTTTATGTTCGAGTCCAAAGTTCTTTAATTTTTCAAAATTAGCACCATATGTATTCGTTTGAATAACATCAGCACCTGCAGCAATGTAAGAACGATGGATATGTTCAATTTTGTCTGGGTGAGATAAGTTGTAAGCTTCCGGACAAGTATCAATACCTTCTGAATAAAGAATTGTACCCATTGCGCCGTCAGCTACTAAAATGTTGTCTTTCAATTGTGTGAGAAATTGACTCATTAAATGCCTCCTTTAGTGCATATTTTATATCTGCAATCAGCTCATCTGGATCTTCTAAACCGACACTGAGACGGAATAGACCAAATGTAATACCTCGTTGTTGCCTTACTTCTTCTGGTAGTGCCGCATGAGACATTGTTGCTGGGTGAGATAATATTGTTTCAACACCACCTAAACTTACTGATACAAGAGGTAATGTTAAAGCATCGACAAATGCTTGAGCCTTCGTTTCATCTTTTAAACGTAAACCTATGACAGCACCTCCATTGTTAGCTTGTTTTAAGTGAGTCACATTATGTCCTGGATAATACACTTCTGTTATTTCATCTTGCTTGATTAGGAAGTCTACGATTTTTCGAGTATTGGCAACAGATTGACTAAATCTGACAGGCAATGTTTTTAAATGCTTAGCTAACATCCAACTATCTTGTGCTGATAGAGCATTACCAGTTCCGTTTTGAATTAAATATAATGCGTCGCTGATGACTTTGTTATTTGTAATGACAGCACCAGCAATTAAGTCACTATGACCACTTAAAAATTTAGTAGCACTATGAATAACGATGTCTGCCCCAAGTGTTAGAGGGGACTGACCAAGTGGTGTCATAAAGGTATTATCAACAGCTACGAGTAAGTTATGTGCTTTAGCTATAGTTGATACTGCTTCAATGTCTGTTATTTTAAAACAGGGATTTGAAGGTGTTTCTAAATAAATTAATTTAGTATTAGGTTGTATAGCTTGTGTGATTGCTTCAAGATTTGTTGTATCAACGGTTGTGAATGCTATGTTGAAACGATTTAAGATTTGTTCTGTTAAACGGAATGTTCCACCATAAACATCATCAGGCAAGATAATATGATCACCAGATTTAAATGTTAACAGAACGGCAGACACTGCTGCGATGCCTGAGGCAAATGCAAAAGCATAGTCGCCATGCTCTAAACGCGCTAATTTTTCTTCAACTAATGTACGGTTTGGATTGCCACTGCGAGCATAATCGTAATGAGTTTGGCCACCTAATTGTTGTTGATGAAATGTTGATGAATCGTATAAAGGTGGATTAGCAGAATGGTAATCAATCCCTCGACGCCAATCAAATATCACTTCAGTTTCTCTAGATAAAGTCATATAATCCCTCCAACATATGAATGTTTTAAAGCTTGAATAATGTCTCTTTCAATATCTTTGTAATCTTCTATGCCGATGGATAAGCGAATAAGGTATTCATCGATACCACGTTTATCTTTTTCGATATCAGGCATATCTACATGAGTTTGTGTATATGGAAATGTAATCAGTGTTTCTGTACCACCAAGACTTTCAGCAAAGATACAAATTTCTAAATTTTCTAAAAATTTAGCGACGTTATAGTCTCTGTTTAGTCGTAAACTCAGCATACCCGTACGACCGCTATAAAGAACCTGATCAATAGCTTCCAGCTCTTGGCATTTGGCAGCTAATTGCTGTGCATTAGATTGACTACGTTCTATACGTAGATGTAACGTTTTAAGTCCACGTTGTAATAAGTAGCTATCTAACGGAGATAACGTAGCACCAATCATATTATGAAAATCAAATAGCTGTTGTGCTAATTTGTCATCTTTAACTGTGACGACACCAGCGAGTACATCGTTATGACCACCAATATATTTTGTAGCAGAATGTAATACAATGTCTGCGCCTTCTTCTAATGGTGTAGATAGATAAGGTGTTAAAAACGTATTATCTATAATAGTTAGTAAATGATGTTTCTGCGCTAATTGATAATAAGGTTCCACATTTATAGCAATCATTTGTGGATTAGATATAGGTTCAATAAATAACGCTTTAGTATTAGCTGTAATTTGATTAGTAACTTCTTCGTAGTTTAAGAAATCAACGTATTTAAATTTAATGCCATATTGTTGTTCATAGAAGTCAAATAAGCGAAACGTACCACCATATAAATCGAAAGAAACAAGAATTTCGTCATTAGGTTTAAATAAATTACAAATTAATTGAATTGCTGCCATACCACTTGATGTAGCAAATGATGCACTTCCTCTTTCTAATTTAGCGAAACTTTCCTCAAATGCACTTCGTGTCGGATTTTTAGTTCTTGTATAATCATATCCAGTTGACTGACCTAGACTTGGATGTTGATAGGCGGTAGATAGATATATAGGATTTGCAATTGCACCAGTGTGATCGTGGGTAAGTGCAATTTGTGCTAATTCAGTATCTTTCATAATTAATGCCTCCTAAAAAATAATAAAAAAAGCTTCCGTCCTTTGAACCCAATTAATTTAATCGGATGCAAAGGACGAAAGCTTAGGTTTCGTGGTACCACCTTTATTTGTTACTTTATCACTAAAATAACCTCGTTCAGTACGCCATTTATATTAATCACGACTGAAAGGTAGGCACAATAATATTAAAAAAACTCATTTAATGTATGTTTAAATGAGTATTAACGGTATTATTGTGACGTAAAATTCCAGTACGCCATTGTAACATAAATGTTAATACTGTATCGCTATAACGGGCGAACCCGTAGATACCTCATATTGGTATCAACACTCCAAGGCCATTTTCAAACTTTCTTTCAAAATCTTCTCTCAGCTATTAAAGACTCTCTGTATAAGCAGTGTAAGTTTTACTTTCCTCTTTATTGTGTTTAAGTATCGTTAAGTTGTAATAAGTTATTTATTACATTACATAGATTAAAATGATTTGTCAACAACTTTTCAGAAAATTTTGATTTAACAGTTAAATTATCGTATTACTAAAAACGATTGGTTGTTAATAAAGACATATAACATTTATTAAATAATTTATGTCTAAAGGTTGTCCCGTAAAGGTAGAATACATAAAATATAGTTATATAGAAATTTAGAAAAGTGAAGTGAGTCGATTGGTAACGAATGATGATCAGCGATTAATAGTATCGGAAGATGAACACGTAGTTCAAATTAAATTAGAACAAATTAAAGCGAATCCTTATCAACCACGTAAAACGTTTGATGATATGCATTTAAATAATTTAGCGGACTCTATTAAACAATATGGAATATTACAGCCTATTGTTGTTAGAAAAACGATACAAGGATATTATATCGTCGTTGGTGAAAGAAGATTTAGAGCATCTAAATTAGCTGGTTTAACAACAATTCCAGCCATTATCAAAGACTTATCAGACGAAGATATGATGGAACTTGCAGTCATAGAAAATTTGCAGCGTGAAGATTTAAATGCGATAGAAGAAGCGGAAAGTTATCAAAGACTAATGCAAGAGTTGAACATCACTCAACGAGAAGTAGCTAAAAGATTAAGTAAATCTAGACCGTATATAGCAAATATGTTGCGGTTATTACATTTACCACAAAGTATTATGGCAATGGTTAAAAAAGGTGACTTGTCAGGTGCCCATGGTCGAACTTTATTAGCAATTAAAAATCAAAATGATATGATCACAATTGCTCGAAGAGTTATTAAAGAACATTGGAGCGTCCGCCAATTAGAGCAATATATTAGTGGAATAAAACAAAATAATAATGAAACAAAAGGTGAGGGTAAAGCACAATATCGTAAACCTAAGTTTATTGCACAACAAGAAAGACAGCTAAAGGAACAATATGGAACTAAAGTAGATATATCTACTACTAATAACATTGGGAAAATTACGTTTGAATTTAAATCTCAAGAAGAATTCGAAATACTAATCAAACAATTGAATGTTAACTATGGTAAATAAAGCATACCTTTATTATAATAGTTCTTTATGTATACATAAGAGCTGGGAAAACAATGAATTTTATAGAGCGAAAGTCTGATTTTTTATGAAGTGATTCAATATAAAATATTAGTAATATAAAGATAACGAAAGGAGATTAGTATAAATGAATCAAGTTATGAATATTATTTCATCATTATTTGAGCCGCTTACAAAAATTGAAACATATGAAAATATAGCGACGAAAATTACTATGATTCTTATATATATCATAGTTGCGATTATAGTTATTAAAATTTTAGATAAAATGATTGAACAAGGATTTAGAATACAAAATAAAAGTAAAAAAGGTAATAAAAAACGTTCTAAAACATTAATTACATTAGTACAAAATGTAGTGAAATATATCGTATGGTTTATTGTAATTACTACTATACTAAGTAAATTTGGTATAAGTGTTGAAGGCGTTATAGCCAGTGCAGGTGTTGTCGGTTTAGCTGTTGGTTTCGGTGCGCAAACAATAGTTAAAGATATTATTACAGGCTTTTTTATTATTTTTGAAAGTCAATTTGATGTGGGTGACTATGTTAAGATTAATAATGGTGGTACAACAGTTGCTGAAGGTACTGTTAAATCAATCGGCTTGAGATCTACACGTATTAATACAATCTCTGGGGAATTAACCATATTACCTAATAGCAGTATGGGAGAGATAACCAATTTCTCTATTACCAATGGAACAGCGATTGTAGAAATTCCGGTATCAGTGGATGAGAATATAGATAAAGTAGAGAAAAAATTAAATAAATTATTTTTATCATTACGTAGTAAGTATTATCTATTTGTTTCTGATCCAGTCGTGTTAGGTATTGATGCATTCGAAGATACTAGAATTACATTAAGAGTTTCAGCTGAAACAATACCTGGAGAAGGTGCTTCGGGAGCTAGAATTATTCGTAAAGAAGCACAAAAAATGTTTATACAAGAAGGTATAAAAACACCACAGCCACTATATGCAGCATATAATAGCATTGAAAATGATAATAAGTAGTTTATAATACATGGAGGTCATATTTAATGACGTCAAAATACGGAATAAATGATATAGTAGAAATGAAAAAGCAACATGCTTGTGGAACTAATCGCTTTAAGATAATTAGAATGGGCGCTGATATACGAATTAAGTGCGAAAATTGTCAAAGAAGTATAATGATTCCACGTCAGGCATTTGATAAAAAAATGAAAAAAATTGTAGTATCTCATAATGATACAAATAGATAGGAGAATGAGTCATGGCTTTAACAGCAGGAATCGTTGGTTTGCCTAACGTTGGTAAATCAACATTATTTAATGCAATCACTAAAGCAGGTGCTTTAGCTGCAAACTATCCTTTCGCAACAATTGATCCAAACGTTGGAATCGTAGAAGTACCAGATACACGTTTGTTGAAATTAGAAGAAATGGTACAACCTAAAAAAACGATACCTACTACATTCGAATTTACAGATATTGCTGGTATTGTTAAAGGTGCATCAAAAGGTGAAGGCCTAGGAAATAAATTCTTATCTCATATAAGAGAAGTCGATGCTATATGTCAAGTTGTTCGTGCATTTGATGATGATAATGTCACACACGTTTCTGGAAGAGTTGATCCAATTGATGATATAGAAGTTATTAATATGGAACTTGTGTTAGCAGATTTAGAATCTGTTGAAAAACGATTGCCACGTATTGAAAAAATGGCACGTCAAAAAGACAAAACAGCTGAAATGGAAGTTCGTATTTTAACTAAAATTAAAGAGGCTCTAGAAAACGGTAAACCTGTTAGAAGTTTAGAGTTTAATGACGAAGACCAAAAATGGGTTAACCAAGCACAATTACTTACATCTAAAAAAATGTTATACATTGCTAATGTTGGAGAAGATGAAATTGGTGATCAAGATAATGATAAAGTAAAAGCAATTCGCGAATACGCTACTAAAGAAGACTCAGAAGTGATTGTTATTAGTGCGAAAATTGAAGAAGAAATTGCTATGTTAGATGAAGAAGATAAAGAAATGTTCTTAGAAGATTTAGGAATCGAGGAACCAGGGTTAGATAGATTGATAAGAACAACATATGAGTTGCTAGGCTTATCAACGTATTTCACTGCTGGCGTACAAGAAGTACGTGCTTGGACGTTTAAACAAGGTATGACAGCACCACAATGCGCTGGTATCATTCATACTGACTTTGAACGTGGCTTTATCAGAGCAGAAGTCACAAGTTATGATGACTATGTACAATATGGTGGCGAAAATGGGGCTAAAGAAGCGGGTAGACAACGTTTAGAAGGTAAAGACTATATTATGCAAGATGGTGACATTGTTCACTTTAGATTTAATGTATAATAATTGACTTATTTTGCGAGGTGAACTTTTAATGTTCGCCTTTTTTTATGTCATTGTGAGCTAGCAATCATATTTAGTTATAACTAGTTATGTACGGATACGTTTAACTTAAAAGAAAGGTATGATATGACTTGCTTTTATAATATCTTGAGTACTAAAGAATTGTTTACCTTCACCAGTATAGGCTGGTTGCAGAATTAAATTAGCTTTAGCAGAGTATAGCCATTCAGGATTAATACCACTATTTAAAATATCTTGAAATTCTTGAAAGTCTTTATTCCAGTCCAAATTTAATTTCATTACTAACACCTCACTTCAATTATAGAACGTATGTTCGTATCTGTAAAGTTAATATTTAATTTAACTTAGCAATATATAAGTAAATAAAGATGTAATAATTATACATAGTTAATTCAATTTTCATTGTAAAAAGTAATAGCTCATGATATAATTCTAAATTGTGAGTAATGAAAATTATTCCTTGCTTATCTATTTTCTGATAAGCCGTATAGACCACAAGGAGGTGCAAATATAAAATGAGAACATATGAAATTATGTACATCGTACGCCCAAACATTGAAGAAGATGCTAGAAAAGCGTTAGTTGAACGTTTTAACGGTATCTTAGCTTCAGAAGGATCAGAAGTTTTAGAAGAAAAAGACTGGGGTAAACGTCGCCTAGCTTATGAAATCAATGACTTCAGTGATGGATTCTACAATATCGTACGTATTAAAACTGATAATAACAAAGCTACTGACGAATTCCAACGTTTAGCTAAAATCAATGACGATATCATTCGTTATATGGTTATTCGTGAAGACCAAGATAAGTAATAATTAGATGGGGGCGTTTAAATGCTAAATAGAGTTGTATTAGTAGGTCGTTTAACGAAAGATCCGGAATACAGAACCACTCCCTCAGGTGTGAGTGTAGCGACATTCACTCTTGCAGTCAATCGTACTTTTACGAATGCACAAGGTGAACGTGAAGCTGATTTCATTAACTGTGTTGTTTTTAGAAGACAAGCAGATAATGTTAATAACTATCTATCAAAAGGCAGCTTAGCTGGTGTAGATGGTCGCTTACAATCTCGTAATTATGAAAATCAAGAAGGTCGTCGTGTGTTTGTTACTGAAGTTGTGTGTGATAGTGTTCAATTCCTTGAACCTAAAAATGCTCAACATAATGGTGGCCAACGTCAACAAAATGAATTCCAAGACTACGGTCAAGGATTTGGTGGTCAACAATCAGGACAAAACAATTCGAACAATAACGCATCTAACACTAAACAATCCGATAATCCATTTGCTAATGCTAATGGACCTATCGATATTAGTGATGATGACTTACCATTCTAATTAAAATAATCGAAAACACATAAAATAATATTCAAAGGAGGCAGTTAACTATGGCAGGTGGACCAAGAAGAGGCGGACGTCGTCGTAAAAAAGTATGCTATTTCACAGCAAATGGTATTACACATATCGACTATAAAGACACTGAATTATTGAAACGTTTTATCTCAGAACGCGGTAAAATTTTACCACGTCGTGTAACTGGCACTTCAGCTAAATATCAACGTATGTTGACTATAGCTATTAAACGTGCTCGTCATATGGCTTTATTACCATATGTAAAAGAAGAACAATAAGATATTGTTTAACTTTAAACCCCGTAAGCTCAAGGCTTATGGGGTTATTTTTGTGTTTTAAAAGCCAAGTCAATTATAAAATCTTATGCAGTTTATTATGAATTAATAAACTGTAAACTTTTAGAGCTAGTTAGATTTATAATCTTTACTAGCTCTTATGCAATTGTTGCGCTAGCAAGCAATTGTAATCATTAATGTTAGATTTATAATCTTTACTAGCTCTTATGCAATTGTTGCGCTAGCAAGCAATTGTAATCATTAATGTTAGATTTATAATCTTTAGTAGTATTTGCCCAACCTGCATTGCATGAAAAAACTGGAAACCAGTTTTTCTGTGTTGGGTCCCTATGTAGTTGTACTTATAGTGCAACTGTAATCTTTTTATAAATTTTTTTATGATGGGTCCCTGCATTGCTCGTTGAAAATGTTTTGCAGTTTCTTTATGTTAGCTTCCTATGAGTGTCGACTGTAATCCTTAAAAGATGTTGATGGCAGTTGGCATCTATGTTGGCTAGGCTGACTAAAATCACTAAATGTTGTTTTATATGCGTCAAATAGTCCAGACAATTAGTACCAAGCACATAATAATAAATTTATGACGATTTTGGTCACAATTCACTATGCGTCTTTGTAGTTTCAAGTCTTTCTGATTACATAATAGGAAATAAAAAATGGATAATAGATAATCTAAGCTAACTTGAATAGTGAATAACTGAATCATTTTACAAACCATAATATGTAATTTATTTTTATAGAACAATATTTACTTTTGCATTTAATGTTTATCGTGTATTAATTTTAACTGTTATAAATATGAATAAAAATAATTATAACGGGTAATTAATGATATATATAGGCAAGAAAGTTAAAGTAAGCATTTCAAAATATAGAAGAGAGAGTGATACTATGAAATTTAAATCATTAGCAGTATTATCTATGGGAGCATTAGTCTTAGCGGCATGTGGCAATGACGCTGCTAAAGAGGATACTAAATCATCAGATTCTAGCAATAGTAATTCAAATACTACTAAGCAAGTTATTGCATTAAATGATATCAAAACAAGCCCTAAAGAGGCTGTAAAAAAAGCGCAAGACACTTATAAAGGTCAAGAATTAAAAGAAATTGCCTTTGAAAAAACAAATGGTGATTGGACATATAAAATTGCACAACAAAAAACTGGTGAAGAATCTGAAGTGATTATTGCAGATAAAGATAAAAAAATTGTAAATAAAAGTACCGAAAAAGAAGATTCTGTAGATAAAAGTGATAATTTCAAATATAGCGATGCTATTGACTATAAAGAAGCAATCAAAAAAGGACAAAAAGAATTTGATGGTGACATCAAAGAATGGTCATTGGATAAAGACGATGGCAAACTTGTTTACAACATGGATCTGAAAAAAGATAACACTAAACATGAAATTACTATAGATGCTAAATCTGGTAAAGTTTTAAAAAATGAAGAAGATAACTAAAATAAAAAATCACCCTAAATAAGGCACTGAACCCTTAAAACGGGAACTTAATAAAAACACTATATTCTAGGCTGCTAATTTTCTAAAATCTATAGGAGAAAAGTAGCCTAGTTTTTGTTGAATTCTAAATTTATTATAATAATCAATGTATTTTTCCACAATATCGATTACAATGTTATTAGAGCTACTAAGCTCATTGTTGAGATAAAAGGTTTCACACTTTAGCGAGGAATGGAAACTTTCTATCGGGGCATTGTCAGCAGGTGTTCCCTTACGGGACATGCTTCTGACAATGCCTTTTTCTTCGCATAAGTGATAGTAAGAATACGATGTATACACACTTCCCTGATCGCTATGTAGTATACAACCCTCGGGTATATCTAGTTGATTTAATGTTTCGTTAACTGGAAATGATAATTTAATAATGTACACTTTTGACTGTTTAAGTATGTACAATCTGTAAAATTTAGAGATAATTTTATTGAGGTGAATAACAATGAAATTATCTTTAGATATAAATACAGATTATGAAGTTACAACTCTTTCAGATTTACCAAAATTAAAAATTGTTATGGAGAGCTTAAACATGAAAATTAATAAAAGTGAAATCGCAAGACAAATGAATGTAGATCGAAGAACAATAGATAAATATTTAAATGGCTTTAAACCTTCGGTTAATCGAAAAAAACAATCTAAAATTGATCCCTATTATGATTTAATAAAAGAATTGTTGTCTGAAGAATGTGAACAGAAATTCTTTTATAAACGCGTGTTATGGCAATACCTTAAAGATAATCATGGTCTAAATTGTGCGTATTCCACATTTAGAACATATATAAGAAAACATGATTTATTCAATAATTATTTTAAAAAAGGACGACAAAAGTCAACGCCTGTTGGAACAACTAGATTTGAAACAAAACCAGGTTGCCAAGCTCAATTTGATTGGAAGGAAGATATAAGATTTAAAACGAAGGATCATCAAGAGGTATCTTTAAATATTGGTGTTTTACTCCTGTCATATTCACGCTTCAAAATTATGCAAGTTACGATGAGTAAATCATTAGATGTATTACTTAATTTAATGGTTCAAGCTTTTGAATCTATTGAAGGTGTTCCAGAGGAACTTGTTACAGATAATATGAAAACAGTGATGAGTCAACCTAGGACTGAAACGTTTAGTGGACAAGTTAATCCTAAATTCAAACAATTCGCTGATGATTTTAATTTTAAAGTGAAGCCGTGTATAGCTGGTCGTCCTAGAACGAAAGGTAAAGTTGAATCCATTATGAAAATATTAGATGAAATTCATGCCTATCAAGGACAATTATACTTACATGAAATTCCACAATTTATTGACGAATTAAATGATCGTTTGAATTACTCAGTGCATAATGGGACAGGAAAAATACCAATTATTGAAGTAAAAAAAGAAAAGAGCTTCTTACAGCCATTACCCAATGTCCATGTAAGAAACTCATATAAAGTAGAACATAAATATTTGAAAGTCAATCGTTCGAATATGATTACATATCGCTCCAATCAGTACTCAGTTCCTGCTGAATACTATGGAAAAACGGTTGAAGTTCAAGTTTATGATCAACGTTTGTTTGTTTATTATAACACCAAATTAATCGTTGAGCATCCTATTACCCATCATAAATTAAATTATCAGCAACAACACTATTTAGAAACGCTAGCTGTCTCCTATGGAGACCATGATGATATTAATCAGCTGGCCTTAGATAATTTAAAAACGATAGGAGAGATGTATGATGAATAATATTACTAACTACCAACGTTTAAAAGATAATCTGTCATATCTAAAAATGAATCAAATGATTACTCATTTAGATGAAGTGATAGATTTTAGTATCACTAACGATTTATCATTTATTGATACTTTAATTAAATTGAGTGATTATGAAATCGCAGTTAAAGAAAAGAATATGATTGAATCAATGGTTAAGGTAGCAGCATTCCCTTTTAAAAAGGAACTGTGCGACTTTGACTTTTCATTCCAACCTAACGTCAATAAACAAGAAATCGTAGATTTTACTCATTTACGATTTATAGAAAACCATCAGAATATTGTCTTTTTAGGTCCAAGTGGTGTAGGTAAAACCCATTTAGCTACATCAATTGGTATGTCAGCAGCGAAAAAAAGAGTAAGTACGTATTTCATTAAATGTCATGATTTAATACAAAATTTGAAAAAATCTCAATTAGAGAATCGGTTAGAAAATAGACTCAAGCACTATAGTAAATATAAATTACTAATTATTGATGAAATAGGCTATTTACCTATTGATAGTGAAGATGCCAAACTCTTTTTCCAACTGATTGATTTAAGATATGAGAAGAAAAGTACCATTTTTACTACAAATATTAATTTCAATTTATGGAATGAAATATTTGAAGACCCTAAAATAGCTAATGCCATTTTAGATCGCATATTACATCACTCAAATGTCATAAAAATAACTGGGAAGTCTTATCGGTTAAAAGACCATTTTGTGAAAGTTGAAAAGACAGAATGACATTTTTGTACATTCTTAAACAATCATTTTTGTACATTCTTTTATTGACATTTACACGTTAACTAAATTTTGATCCTGTTTAGATCCTATTTTATATGCCACAATCTCTCCATTGTAAAGATCCATAATCGAAGATAAATACAACATTGAATTACCGAATGGTAAATAAGTAATGTCAGTAGTTAGTAACTTCATTGGTTGATTAGCTTTAAATTGTCTTTGTAATAAATTATCTGTTTTATAATAAGCAGATCCAGCTTTTTTAGCCTTTTTAGGTCTAACTCGTCAATTCAAATTGTTCTCCTGCATAATTCTCTGAATTCGTTTATGATTAACAGGTACAGAAGATGATTGATTAATTAGCGCTGTAATCTTTCGATAACCGTAGGTATAGTTGTTTTCTTCACATAATTCAATGACTTTTTCAGTAATAAGATCTATTTTATTTTGGTTCTTTTTCCATCTATAAAATGTTGATTTAGGTATGTTTAAAACTTCAAGTATCATTTTGGTTGAATACTTATCCTTCAATTCTTCTACTAATTCTATAACTACTACTGGAACCACTTCCTTTCCAATTCTTTGTACTTTTTTAAAATGTCCAATTCAACATCTTTTCTTTTAAGCTCTAATTCTAGTCTTTCTAATTCACTTAATTCTTCAATACCCTTGCCATAACTGTACTGTTTTCCTACTTGTTGAGAAAATCTATAACTTTCTCCATTTCGATACCAACGCCACCATGTATCGACCTGTGTTCTATTTCTAATATTTAAGGTCTCCATAATTTGTTTTGAAGTATAACCAGCACTTTTCATTTCAATAGCTTTATTTTTAGTTTCTAATGAATAAGATACTCTTTTCATAGAAAAACACCTCCGTTTAGATTCATTTTACACGAATTCAACGGAAGTGTTTTTATTTTATTCCCACTAATTGGGGTCAGCTCAATAAATGGGGTGATTTTTTGTATGCTATTGTTAAAAATACGGATTTTCTATTTTTTAGACGAATTAATTAAATGAAAATTAATTCGTCTAACTTGTTAGAGTGCCAAAATATTTTGTATATATAGGTTTTTTTAAGCATAATACTAAACGAAATACCGATAGATGTGATGCGAAAAATATTATAACTCATATAATATTAACTACTCTCACATATTACAGTTTGTATAGCTCTGTCTTTCGAATGATATAAAAGTTTGTTTTTACACAAATAATAGAAAAGGTTGCGTTGATTTCACCATTAGGATAAGATGAAATATATTATTTTGGGGAGGGGTGGGAATAATGCAAAATGATAGTGATATATATGATTTAATATTGACTGTAGCCAAAAATAATTTAAACATTAAAGGTGTTTATTTAAATGGTTCAAGAGCTAATCCTTTCGTTTGGGATGATGAACATCAAGATTTTGACATCGTCTTTGTAGTGGATAATGTTGAAAAGATGGTGGCCGAAAAGCAATGGATAAATGAATTTGGAACGATATTAATTAAACAAATACCTAAAGAAGAAATACTTTATCCTGTTGACAAGGATAGGCCGTACTCTGTAAATTTATTATTATCTAATTTTAAAAGGCTGGATTTAACTATAATTGATATAATAGACATTGATCACTACATAGAAGAGAACCAATTTGCTGTTTTATTATTCGATAAAGGGTATCATTTACCTACGATAGATGAACCAACAGATCAGCATTGTTGGGTAACAGTACCTAATCAACAATTATTTGACGAATGTATAGATGAATTTTATTTAATGGCACTAAATGTGAAAAAGGGGCTTTGGCGTAAACATTTAATCTACGCAATGGATTACTTTGATATTTGCCGTAAAATGGTGCTACTCATGTGGTCTTGGGATAAAAGTGACAAATATAACTTTGAAATAAATATGGGGAAGCATCTCAAATATTTACATAACTACTTAGATATAAATGAACAAGCAGTATTAAGAACCTTTTATCCTAAATTTAAAGAGCAAGAAATTCAGCAAGCGTTAATAACTATGGTTGAATATTTTGATGAGTTGTCAAAACAAGTCAGCGACAAATTAGAGTTCATATATAAAGAACACGTAATTCACACTATGAAAATGCATCTCAAAACTTTAATATATTAAGACAAACAAAGACCCCTTCACTTGATGTGAGGGGGTTAAGTTACATTCTAATATCAACATCTTCTAAATGTTGTTGGTATTCTTTAACTTTACTTTCTAAAAACATTTCATATGGTGCGTCGAAAAAGTCTGCTAAGTGCATAGCATCCTTGAATTTAGGTTCGTGATAATGATTTTCCCATTCCCAAATGTGATGTGCTTCATAATGTGTTCCATATTTAGCATTGAGTTGTTGAGCTAATTCTTCAATTTCTAAATTATGTTTTGTTCTTAAATTATATAAAATGTGTAAATTCATTTTTACCTCACTCCTAATTGTTAGTAGCTTGGGTACTATTAATATGTATACATTCTAGTCCTACATACTAAAATAATCAAGTCCATTATTAATTAATAATAGAATAATCAACAAAACAGAAAATATGTCTAGCTATTTAATATTTAACAATTAAATAAAAAAATTATTTCACATAAGAAATTGTCAAAATTAATGAAAAAAATAATTTGAATTTGTTTCAAAGTAAAAAAGTTCGGGTACTAATAAACATAACAAAAATTTACACTTAAAAAGGAGATTATAAATTATGTTCGGATTTATAGGAATGTTAATTGTCGGCGGAATTATCGGTTGGATAGCTGGCGGTATTATGGGTAAAGATATCCCAGGCGGTATCTTAGGTAACATTATCGCAGGTATTGTTGGTTCATGGATTGGTGGAAAATTCTTTGGGCAATGGGGTCCAGAATTAGGTAGTATTTACATCTTCCCAGCACTAATTGGTTCAATTGTGTTAATTGCAATCGTATCAATCTTCTTAAGATTATTACGTAAATAATTAGATATTTAAAAAGATGACAGTTAATTTCGACTGTCATCTTTTTTATATGTCATCATTGCTTGATTAACATCATCAAAGTCATAACGTTTGATTAGTGTGCAACCTAGTGGATGTTGACCTTCATCAATGCGTTTATTCAATTCTTTGAGAACTTCTAAAATTTTATATTCGGGTGTTGTCGTATCAAAAGAGTATTTAAATAATTGGCCTTTGTCAGATTGAACGATAGCAACCATTTCATCATCAAACATGTTATAATCTATTAATTCCATCGAATTCCTCCCTGTAATATTAACATTCAAATATTAATCAAGTATCAGTGTATTTGTCGAAGTCATTGGTAATATTTATGATGTCACTTATATATACCCAATTTATAGATAACTAACAGTTAATGATTGTAGAATTGCTATAAAAAAAGGATGACGCAGGGAAACGTCATCCAGGAGTATTATGTTCATGAATATAAAAGACTGTGTAGTTGCTTCTCAACTACAATATTATCTTACCATTTAATTAATACAAACACAAGAACAATTCATTTTTTATAAGTTAGATAATTAAAATACAAATTGATTTTTGGAATTAAGCTTAATTATAAGTATTGTATAAAAAGATAATGTAGTAAAGTTATTAGTATAATTAATAAATAATAAACAATATAAAGAGGTGATTTAAAATGACAATATATTTAGTAAGGCATGGAGAGTCACAATCTAACTATGACAATAAACATTTCCGTGCATATTATTGCGGGCAACTTGATGTACCTTTGACAGATAAAGGTAAAGCAAGCGCAGCTATATTAGAAGAATATTTTAAGGCGTTAAATATTAAGCATATTTATGTCTCTGATTTGTACCGTACGAGACAGACGTATGAACATATTTTTCCTAATACTGATATTGATACAACAATAACGGATCAATTAAGAGAACGATCACTTGGTCAATTTGAAGGGAAATATAAAGATGATATTAGTATGCAACAAGAATATGAAAAATATTTCAATGATCCAATGTTTAATGATTTTAGACATAGTTTTAGTCAAAAAGCGCCAGGTGGAGAAAGTTATCAAGATGTATTAAATCGAGTTCAAGCATTTATGGACAATGAAGTAAATGATAAAGCACAACAAGGGGATATAGTCATTATTGCACATCAGGTTGTGATTCGTTGTTTAATGCATTATTTCGGTCAAGTATCTAAAGACGAAGCTGTTGATTTAAATATTGAAAATTGTAAACCATACGTTATAGCATAAAACAAGCGCTCGCTGCCTAGGCACCGTGCGCTTGTTTTAATAGTTTATAGAGATTGGGACAAAACATTTTACACTTAAAATTAAGCTCTTGGTATTAACTGTCTAGTTTTATCGTGGTAGGATTACAAAATAAATTTTCTATAAAATTTATTTCTGCCCACTCCCATTCACAGATAAAGTTACAATAGCACTTATAAGTAATATTAAGGCTGTAATAAAACAAACAATAGCTAATGGAAATACTGGGAAGAATAGCATGAGTACACTTACAAATCCCCATAAAAGCATAACTAATAATTGTATAATAGCTGATATAATTCTAGGAACTATATGGTTGAAGATAGCTAGAATTAAGCAAGGTAATGCTAATATAATCATGAAACCAATAGATAATAACAATTCTTCAGGTTTATCAAAACTTACTGTGTTCGGCCCGGTAGGATATTTAGCGCTAAATAAAAGACAAACGACAGATGCGATAATAGCTAAAGTAACGAGTGATATTCTTAGTTTCATGACATAATAACCTCCACACGTAAATTGATATTTTATTTATTAATAGCGTCTGTTGGAATATCTTTTGATTTTAAGAAATCTTTAATTTTATCTTGTTGGCTTTTATTCACATCGCCTGCATAATTTGTAGGGACGTCCACAATATTAATAGAATTTTGTGGTTGATAGCTTAATTTTTCGATAGTTTCATCGACATTAGAAATGGCGCTATTTAAAGCTTTGAAATAATTGATGATGCGTTGTGTATTTTTGTCATAACTTTTAGGAATATGGTTATCTGCTACAAAGTTTTTAAAGTGCAAATCATTTTTGACTGTAAGATTAGATAACTCACTAAGTCTATCAGCTTGTTTGTCAGTCACTTTCGTTTGACTATCACTTTGTTTGTCTAACTCATGCTGCATATAATATTTATTATCTAAAATATCATTATTAACAGCTAAATATTTTGTTAACGCTTCTTTCATTTCCTTTTCGCTAATATCAGCATTCTTCTTATTCGAAGTGAAAATATCACTTTCTTTTAATTTTTTTACATGTTTTGGTACTTGAGATGCCGTTGTATGATGTTGCTTATCATCTTGATTTGAATCTTTATTAGCACAACCGGTTAAAATGAGGGCAGATGCTAAGAAAGTACTGAATAGTAATCTAGTCTTCATTGTTGATAGGAACTCCTTTATAGTTGCAATAAAAAACGTCATTTTAATTGATATTTACTATGACCTTGTAGAGCCCACACTCGTAAGTGGTTCCATGCTTGCTTAGCTTTTTTATTGAATAATTTGTCATTAGTAATTGGCTTCATTATACCATTTTCCACAAATTCATTCATAAATTCTAAAATAAGATCTGGATGAGGTAATGTGCGAATAAGCATTAAAATTTGATCTACCAAATTTCCTTTTTCAATATCATCTGTAGTGATCAATTGTGAACGTAAATAAAATATAAATTCTTTAATCGCTGTATCAGCTTTATAAAAGTGATATCTATCATAGTAGATAAGTTCATCAACTGTTTGAGGAATATAGTAATGGTTGCCAATTTCTTCAACTTCTTCATCATTATCAAATAGGTCGTACATGAGAGGGTGTAATACAAATTGACGGATTTGAACAAATAGACCCATAGGATCGAGTGTATCTAAGTTGAATTGTAAATCTTGTTCACTAAATGAAGCATCATAAAATTGACGCATGAGAGTAAGTAAATGCGCTTTAGTTACTAGGCCATACAAATTAACGGCGCCTAATATAATTCTTAATGGTAAGATATCTTCTTTATCAATTAGACCACTTTCTATTTCAATGATAAGCTCATTAATAAGTTGTCTTCGTGCTTGATCACCTTGACCGAATAAATAGTCTTCCCCGTCGAACTCACCTAACGTCTCTAAGTCACCATCAAAATTGTCTTCAATATATTCAGTGATATGTTGCAGATCTTTAAGCATATCATCATCACTTAATCTTTCGTTAAACTGATTAAGAAATTGTTTAGGACCTCCTTGTTTATCAATAAAATCAATCACGTGCTGTCTTGTATCTTGTGGTAAAACCAATGCATCAAATCTATAATCATAAAAATACATGAAATAGTCCATTAAAAAGTCATCTATATCTAGTAAGTTCATTTCTTCAGTAAGTATTAGACTATTGTCTATGAAATAGTTTTTATCATTGTCTAAAATATTAAATAACATCACAAGTTCTGCTAATGATGAACCTACAAACATTTGATTTAATATTGATGAATCTTCAAAAAATTCTTTGCTAATCAAATCGATAAGTGAATCTTTGTTTTTATTAGAAAATCCTTTGATTTGATAAGTTCTACAAATATCTTTTAATTCAGGAACTGTCTTATTTTCTAGTGCATCATGCAAACTTACATTATTCAAATTTTGATGTTGTTGAACACGGTCTACATTAAAAAAGATGTAACGTCTTTCTTCAGTAGTCAAATCTCTAAGTTCATAATTATGCTCATCAAATAGAACGGAATTTAAAAAGTATAAAAATAAATAGTTTATACCAAATTCTTCATCGGATAGCTGATAGATTAATCCTAAATGGTCAGTTATTTTCAATTCTGTCACTAAATCTTTATCAATAATTACAGCAGGATCACCTTTAGCAATAATGTCTTCTAATAATTGCAGTTCTTTATTAGTCATTTTGTTAGCTAATCTTTTTATATTTTCAGGTTTTAGGCTTTCATGGATAATCTGTACTTCATGAGCTTTCGATGATAAGTTTAAAAATTTACGGATATTATTTATTTTGTAGTTAGGTATTAAGTTGATATCAAGCATTATTAAGCTCCTTAATTTATGACATTATATGTAATACTTCAAGCATAACATGAAACTAATTAAATATAAAAACAGAGCCCAAATTCTCGGACTCTGTTTCAAAAATATATTAATTTCTAATGATGTAGTCAAATGCATTTAAGCCTGCATTAGCACCGGCACCCATTGAAATAATAATTTGTTTATTTTTCTGATCTGTAACATCACCAGCTGCAAAAATACCGGGTACATTTGTAGCATTATCACGATCGATAATGACTTCTCCGCGAGGACTTAATTCTACAGTATCATTAAGCCAAGCAGTATTAGGTACTAAACCAATCTGTACAAAAATGCCATCTAATTCAATGACTTGTGTGTCACCAGTTTTAACATCTTCATAGCTTAATGCAGTGACGTGATCTTCACCAATGACTTCTTTAGAACGTGCGTTAGTAATAATATCTACATTAGATAGTGAACGTAAACGATCTTGTAAGACATTATCAGCTTTTAATTCGTCTGAGTATTCAAGTAAAGTAACATGTTTAACAATACCTGCAAGGTCAATAGCTGCTTCGACACCTGAGTTACCGCCACCAACAACTGCAACGTTTTTATTTTCAAATAAAGGACCATCACAGTGAGGGCAGAATGCTACACCTTTGTTCATTAATTTGTCTTCACCAGGAATACCAAGTTTACGCCAACTTGCACCTGTTGAGATAATGACAGTTTTACTTTCTAGTACAGCGTCATTTTCTAAAGTTACTAAGATTGCTTTATCTGTCTTTTCGATGTTAGTTGCACGAATACCAGTCATTGTATCGATATCATATTGATCGATATGAGCTGCTAAATTAGAAGAAAATTCAGAACCAGTTGTTTCTTTTACAGTGATAAAGTTTTCTATACCTGCAGTATCATTCACTTGGCCACCGATACGATCAGCCACAATACCAGTTCTTAAACCTTTACGAGCCGTGTAAATTGCAGCACTACCACTTGCTGGTCCACCACCAATAATTAATACATCGTAAGGGTCTTTATTAGCGAACTCAGAAGGGTCTGCTATACTACCTAATTTAGATAAGATATCTTGAATTGTCATACGACCATTGCCAAATTCTTGTCCATCTAAAAAGACAGCAGGAACAGCCATGATATTTTCAGATTCTTCACGGAATACAGCACCATCAATCATTGTATGAGTGATATTAGGATTAATGACACTCATTAAGTTAAGTGCTTGTACAACGTCCGGACATTTTTGACAAGTTAAACTAATGAAAGTTTCGAAATGAAAAGGACCTTCTAAACCTTTAATTTGATCAATAATTGATTGTTTTTCTTTAGGTGCACGTCCACTCACTTGTAAAATTGCTAAGACAAGTGAATTAAATTCATGACCTAAAGGAATACCAGCAAATGTTACACCAGTGTCTTCGCCAGGTTTGTTGACTTGGAAACTTGGTGTACGTTTTAAAGATTTTTCAGACAGTGACAGTCGTGGAGACATATCAGTAATTTCTTCGAGTAACTCTTTTAACTCTTTTGATTTATCATCTGAACCTAGGCTGGCAACGAATTCTACGTCGCCTTCCATAAGTTCTAAAAGTTGTTTAAGTTGTTGTTTTAAATCAGCATTCAGCATGTTGTTATAATGCCTCCTTAAATTTTACCTACTAAATCTAAACCTGGTTGTAAAGTTTCAGAACCTTCTTCCCATTTTGCTGGGCAAACTTCACCTGGATGTTGACGTACATATTGAGCAGCTTTAATTTTGTGAACTAATGTACTAGCGTCACGGCCAATTCCGTCAGCATTGATTTCAGCAGCTTGTACTACACCGTCTGGATCAACGATGAAAGTACCACGTTGAGCTAATCCAAGTGCTTCATCTAATACGTCGAAATTACGAGTGATTGTTTGTGATGGGTCACCGATCATTGTATATTGAATTTTGCTAATAGCATCTGAATGATCATGCCAAGCTTTGTGTACGAAATGTGTATCAGTTGAAACTGAGAATACATTTACACCTAATTCTTGTAATTGTGCATATTGATTTTGTAAATCTTCTAATTCAGTTGGGCAAACGAATGAGAAATCAGCTGGATAGAAGCATACAACGCTCCATGAACCTTTTAAGTCTGCGTCTGAAACTTCTTTAAACTCATCGTTTTTTGGATCATACGCTTGTGCTGTGAATGGTAAGATTTCTTTATTAATTAATGACATAAATATATTCCTCCTAAAATTTAAATAGTCATTAGAATTATTCAACTCATCTTATTTATAATAATTCTAATCTCTTATTTAGCATTATTACATTTTGATAAGGAATAGTCAACTGGATAACATTGAGATAAAAAGTAGGTAATGCATCTAAATATATTGTTTTTTATGATGGTAAAATGACGAAATTAAGCAGTTATAACGATGTTGTTGGAATAATGGTAATAGAATATTGGAATGGCGTTAAGTTAAAATAAAATAATATTTTGTATTCTCAACTAATATCATCTTATTGATAATATGGTGTAACAATAAACGTCGCAATTAAGATAAGATATAAAATATTGAAATAGATAGGTGATATTGAATTGAGTTATTTTATTTTTATAGTTATTGTGAAGGGGTGTAGAATAAAAAATATAAATAGAGAGAAGAGGAGTGACGTTAGTGTCTGATTATGTTTATGATTTAGTGAAAAAACACCATTCTGTAAGAAAATTTAAAGATAAAGTTTTAAGTGAAGAGACGGTGAGAAAGCTTGTAGAAGCAGGGCAAAGTGCTTCAACATCAAGTTTTTTACAAGCTTATTCAATTATAGGTGTAGATGATGTCAAAATTAAAGAAAGTTTGAAAGAAGTTTCAGGACAGCCTTATGTAGTAGAAAATGGCTATTTGTTTGTCTTTGTCATTGATTATTATAGACATCGACTCATCGATGACAATGCTGAAACGAATATGGAAACAGCTTATGGATCAACTGAAGGTTTATTGGTAGGTGCGATTGATGCTGCTCTAGTGGCGGAAAATATTGCTGTTACTGCTGAAGATATGGGATATGGCATTGTCTTTTTAGGTTCATTAAGAAATGATGTGGAACGCGTGCGTGAAATATTAAACTTACCAGAGTATGTCTTCCCACTGTTTGGAATGGCTGTCGGAGAGCCAGCTGATGACGAAAATGGTTCTGCTAAACCACGTTTACCTTTCGAACACGTCTTTCATCATAATCAGTATAATGATGATAAAGAACAACAAAAAGAACAAATTAAACAATATGATCAAACAATCAGTGGCTATTATGACAACTGGACAAATGGTCAGCGTCAAGAAACTTGGTCACAACAAATAGAAACATTCTTAGGGAACAAGGCGCGCTTAGATATGTTAGATCAATTAAGAAAAGCTGGATTAATTCAACGATAAATTTGTAAACAAAAAGGAGTAACTTTCACAGTGGAAAGTTACTCCTTTTTAATAGCTTTATTTTTATAATTATTTGGTAGATAAGGATAAAATATTAGTTAGCAGATAATTCACCATAATCATCTGAATCGAAAGTCTCTTTGTCCCAGTGTTTAGTTAATCTAGCAGTACCAGTACCTGCTAACATAGAATCATTGACATTTAATGCTGTTCGACCCATATCAATAATAGGTTCGACAGAAATAAGTACTCCGGCTAAAGCAACTGGTAAGTTTAAAGTTGATAATACGAGTATGGATGCAAAGGTAGCACCGCCACCAACACCTGCAACTCCGAACGAACTAATAATGACTACTGCAATTAATGTAACGATGAATTGGAAATCTATTTCGACATTTGCTACAGGAGCAACCATGATTGCTAACATCGCAGGGTAGATACCTGCACAACCATTCTGTCCAATTGAAAGACCAAATGTTGCAGAAAAATTGGCAATACCTTCGGGAACACCTAATCTTTTCGTTTGTGTTTGAACATTTAAAGGCAATGATCCAGCACTTGAACGTGATGTAAACGCAAAGATGAGTACTTCTAAAGTTTTCTTCATATAACGTATCGGATTAATACCTAAGATACTTAAAATTAATAAATGAATTAAATACATTGTAATTAACGCTGCATATGAAGCTATCAAGAATTTACCTAAAGTCCACACAGCAGTAAAATTACTTGTTGCTAACGTATTCGCCATGATTGCTAGCACACCATATGGAGTTAGACGTAAAACAAATGTCACAATAGCCATAATTAATGAATAAACTGCATCGATACCTTTTTTCAATAAAGCACCGTGCTCAGGCTGTTTACGTGCAACTCTAACATATGCAAAGCCAACAAATGATGCAAAAATAACGACTGCAATTGTTGATGTTGTACGTTGACCAGTAAAGTCTAAGAATGGATTTTTTGGTAATAGTTCTAAAATTTGTTGAGGTAATGTACTTGCTGTTAAATTTTTAGCCTCTTTAGCAATTTCACTACCACGAGAATGTTCAGCACTACCTAAATCTATCGTAGATGCATCAAGACCAAATACTAAAGCATACAAAATACCTACAATAGCAGCGATAGCTACAGTTCCAATTAAAAACATGAAAATAAAGCTACCGATTTTGGCGAATTTATCCCCGATTTGAATTTTACTGAATGCTGCTACGATTGAGACAAAAATAAGTGGTATAACAATCATTTGTAGTAAGGCTACATAACCTTCACCAATAATACTGTACCAATCACTTGTAGTTTCAATTACTTTTGAATTGACACTATATATTAAATGAAGTACGACGCCAAGCACGATACCAACACCTAGTGCAGTAAACACACGTTTAGGGAAGGAAACATGCTTTCTTGCCATAACATTTAAGATAATGACAAAAATAAGTAAGACAATGACATTAATAACTGTAAATAGCGTTCCCATGTTTAACTCTCCTTAAAAATATTCAATTCCGACATATATAATAAGGATAGTATCTATTTAACGACTTTTCAAGAGGGGATTTAAAAAGATTTAAAAGCAAGATAAAAAAAGTAAGGCGAATGTTAACTCGCCTTACTGATTAAATATGAAATGTTATTAAAGGTTAAACAAACGTGCGAAGAAACCTTTTTTCTCTTGTTGCTGTGTTTGTTGTTGAGGTTCGTTAACCTCATTATTGTCGCTATGGTTATTTGGTGTTTTAGTTTCAGAATTATTATTCGTTGTCGAAGCCTCTGTAGTTGTAGCATGTTCTTCAGCATGTTGCTGCGCTTTATGGTCCACACTTTGTTCATCGGAGTCAGTTGCAATAGCTTCCTTAGCATGTTGAGCTGCTGAAGCTTCAGCAATTGCGTCTGATGATGACAGTTGTGCTTCTTTAGAAACTTTTTGATTTTCAGCAGTTTGCGATTGTTCAGTTAGCTGATCGTCTGTCTCAGCATGTTGCTGATTATTAGATGTCGCAGATGTATCAACATGATTAGTTTTATGTGCATCTTGAGTTTTAGATTGTTCTTCAAGTGTATGACTTGTTTTAGCTAATTCCTCAGAATGTGTTGCTTGAGCTTCCTTAATTTCATGTTGAGATGTTTGGATAGCTTTTAAGGACTCAGTGTTAGAATCAAGTTTAGTAGTAATTTGGTGTTGTAGTTCTTTCAATTCTTGTTGTTGTTGATGGACTTGATTCATCATTTGTCCTAGTAATTGACGTTCATCGCGCATTTGTTGAATTTCATTGCGTAAATCTTCAACTAATTGTGCAATATTTTGATTAGTTGGTAATTGCTTATCATCATTTTTAACGATAACTTGTAAGAAATCTTTTTCTTTTTCAAGTTCATCAAATGCTAAATCATAACTATTTGTTTGTTTTACTTTATCTGCGATATCTCTGAATAGTTCAATATCGTCTTCTTTAAAATCGGTAGCTTCACGACCACGGTATTCTGTCTTGCTTAACTGATAGCCACGTTCTTCTAAGTGTTGCACGATTTTGCGGACTTGCTTTTCACTTAGCTCGACGCGTTGAGCAAATTCTTTTGTTAACATAGTTGAAAGTCCTTTCTTGATAAACTATATGTATCATGACGTCTGTCTACGGGCAGTGAAACGTCAGTCTAACCTCAAACAATAGTTTAAACGTTATTGCAGGGGATTTCAAGTTAGACTAAAAAGGTTTGCGCAAATCCATCGCTTCTAATATTGGATATATAATATCTCTAGAGATTCCATTGGCGAAGACATATTTTAAAATGTAATTTGATTTTATACTAGCACCATAAATATCTTTAGTAAGTTCAATGTTTGTTTTAATAAATAAATCAACTTCTTTAGCTTGATCATCAAATGTATAGTTAGGATGAATATAGTCGATATCATTTTGACGTTCAAATTGATGTTCATATAAAAATTGGCGTCGATCTTCAATAACTTGATTGTGATCTTTTGTTAAATCAAAAGGCTCTTTTGGTACTTCCATCATTAAAAAGTTAATATTTCTTGAATGTACAATATTAGATAACGTATTTAATTCATTTTCAACTTGTGCTAACGTTGCAGTCATTAAATCATCATGATGTGGTAAATTTTTAGCAATTAAGTATATAAGAAATGCTGAATTGGTTGTTGCTTCATAATGTGCTGTGGCTAAACTAACGACATGGTTATCTTCAAGACCTACCACAAAGACATAATCATTTTCTGTTTTATTATTTTCTAATGAACGTTTGAAAATAGATTTATCTTCAGTTAAAGAAATATCAAGTTTAGAGTCATAGAGCGCTAAAGCTTCATTATAATGTGGGTCTTTTACCGAGTGGATTGTTTTAAATTGCATCATGTCACCTCCGAACTTTTGTTACATTATAGCATATAACGACAAGTGATTTTGTTAGTAAAGTTCATAAAAAAACTGTAGTCCATGGATGATGAACTACAGTGTGAAACGGTAAGCATTGTCAATTTATGATTTTGGTCCTTTTGATTCTTCTGCATAATGAGTGATGTCTACTTCTTTATATGCGACATTATGTTTTTCAACTTCTTTATGAGAAGTTGTATCAGGATTGACTACTAATAATAATTTTTTATCTAAAATTTGTTGCTTGTAGTTTTCAACTTCATCAGGATTGAAGTTATAGCGAGATAGTACTGCATGCTCACCATCTTCACCTGTTAATAATTTTGAAGTACGGTCACTAAATGAACCGCTAGTTGCAATTAATGAGATTTCAGAGTCATGTAAATCATTTAAATGTAATTTATTTTTAGTAATAACAGACATTTCAGATTCAGTATAACCTTGTGCTTTCTTTTCATTAATAGCATTGTACAATTCGCCTATACTATTTAATACAGTTACCTCTACCATAATTATCGCCCCTTTGAATAAAATCACTTATTAATATGAATACCCTGTATAAATTTAGTGAAACCTTTTCATTAGTAGTATTTAGAAAAAGCAAAGCTAATAGTTGAAAAAATAGTAGGTTTAAGCCAACGGTTATTGAAAAATGTCACAAAGTCTGCTATTATCGTTAAATAATTTATAAAACTCATATAATCTAAAGAATATGGCTTTAGAAGTTTCTACCATGTTGCCTTGAACGACATGACTATGAGTAACAACACAATATATAGAAGTAACTTCGGCCATGGTTGATAGCCACAGGTATTTATATTACTTGTGTTATTTTGGTATAAAATGATTAGCAAGTAAATCAATAAAAGCTACTTCTTTTACATTGATTGTATTACTATTAGTAATACATGTTCGTTCACTCATAAACCCTGAAACTATTTTTAGTTTGGGGATTTTTTTGTATTTAGGTTCGATTTTGAGCAAACTTTTGTTAACAATACTAGGAGGTAAAGCGAGTGGAATCTTTAGGACTAAAAGTAAAGGAAGATGGCGTTGTCATTGACGAGAAAATTTTGAAAGTAGATGGCTTTTTAAATCATCAAATAGACGCTAAATTAATGAATGATGTTGGTCGTACTTTTTATGAACAATTTAAAGATGCGGGAATTACAAAGATTTTAACGATTGAAGCATCAGGTATAGCACCAGCAATTATGGCAGCATTACATTTCGACGTACCGTGTTTGTTTGCTAAAAAAGCTAAGCCTAGTACATTAACGGATGGCTTTTTTGAAACAGATATACATTCATTTACTAAAAATAAAACAAGTACGGTAATTGTGTCAAAAGAGTTTTTAAATGAGAATGATACAGTTTTAATTATCGACGACTTTTTAGCAAATGGTGACGCATCACTTGGATTATACGATATTGCACAACAAGCTAATGCCAAGACTGCAGGTATTGGTATTGTAGTAGAAAAAAGTTTCCAATCAGGGCGCCAAAGATTAGAAGATGCAGGATTAACAGTATCTTCGTTATGCAAAGTAGCATCTTTAAAAGGCAATAAAGTGACGCTTGTGGGAGAAGACTAATGAAAAATCTAATCCTAAGTATCCAACATCTATTAGCAATGTATGCCGGAGCTATTTTAGTACCAATTATTGTTGGTACAAGTTTAAAATTCACACCTGATCAAATTGCTTATCTTGTGACGGTCGATATTTTCATGTGTGGTGTAGCCACATTTTTACAAGCGAATAAAGTGACTGGAACTGGATTACCGATCGTATTAGGTTGTACTTTCACAGCAGTAGCACCGATGATTTTAATTGGCCAAACGAAAGGTTTAGATGTCTTGTATGGTTCCTTATTTTTATCTGGTATTTTAGTTATTATTATTGCACCTTTCTTTTCTCATCTAGTGAAATTTTTCCCACCTGTTGTTACTGGGAGTGTAGTTACTATCATAGGTATTAATTTAATGCCAGTAGCAATGAACTATTTAGCTGGTGGACAAGGTGCGAAAAACTATGGTGACGTTAAAAATATTATTTTAGGTGTGACAACTTTAATTATCATTTTGATATTACAGCGTTTTACAGCAGGCTTTTTAAAGAGTATAGCGATACTTTTAGGATTATTAATTGGTACATTACTTGCCTCTATGTTAGGTATGGTTGACTTAAAACAAGTCGGTTCAGCTCATTGGCTAGGCTTCCCGTTACCATTTAGATTTTCAGGTTTTGGATTTGATATTACATCCACTTTAGTATTTTTTATTGTAGCGATTGTAAGTTTAATCGAATCGACAGGTGTTTATCATGCCTTGAGTGAAATAACAGGTAAAAAATTAGAACGCAAAGATTTTCGTAAAGGTTATACTGCTGAAGGACTTGCTATTGTCTTAGGTTCAATATTTAACTCATTCCCATATACAGCTTATTCTCAAAATGTAGGCTTAGTATCTTTATCAGGTGCTAAAAAGAATAATGTCATATATGGTATGGTCGTTTTACTATTGATATGTGGTTGTATTCCTAAATTAGGTGCATTAGCAAATATTATTCCGTTACCTGTATTGGGTGGTGCGATGATTGCAATGTTTGGCATGGTCATGGCATATGGTGTTAGTATATTAGGAAATATTAATTTTAAGAATCAAAACAATTTATTAATTATTGCAGTATCAGTTGGTTTAGGAACAGGGATTAGCGCTGTACCACAAGCATTTAAAGGTTTGGGAGAACAATTTGCTTGGTTAACACAAAATGGTATTGTCTTAGGTGCAATCTCTGCAATTGTTCTTAATTTCTTTTTTAATGGAATAAAGTATAAACAAACTGAGGAAAATGTGAAATAATAATAATAATTAATTTTAAAAAATGGAGGCTGTTTTTAATGTGGGAAAGTAAATTTGCAAAAGAATCATTAACGTTCGATGATGTGTTATTAATTCCAGCACAATCTGATGTATTACCAAAAGATGTGGACTTAAGCGTAGAATTATCAGATAAAGTAAAGTTAAATATTCCAGTTATTTCTGCTGGTATGGATACAGTAACTGAATCAAAAATGGCAATTGCCATGGCACGTCAAGGTGGTTTAGGTGTTATCCATAAGAATATGGGCATTGAAGAACAAGCTGATGAAGTACAAAAAGTTAAACGTTCTGAAAATGGAGTTATTTCTAATCCATTTTTCTTAACGCCAGGTGAAAGTGTTTATGAGGCAGAAGCATTGATGGGTAAATACCGTATTTCTGGTGTACCTATTGTAGATAATAAAGAAGACAGAACGTTAGTAGGTATTATTACAAATCGTGATTTACGCTTTATTGAAGACTTCTCAATTAAAATTGATGACGTTATGACTAAAGATAATTTAATAACAGCTCCAGTGAATACAACGCTTGAAAGTGCTGAAAAGATCTTACAAGAACATAAAATTGAAAAACTACCATTAACTAAAGATGGTCGTTTAGAAGGTTTAATCACAATTAAAGATATTGAAAAAGTAATTGAATTCCCAAATGCCGCTAAAGATGCACATGGTAGACTACTTGTTGCTGCTGCAATTGGTATTTCTAAAGATACAGATATTCGTGCTCAAAAATTAGTAGAAGCAGGTGTCGATGTATTAGTTATTGATACGGCTCATGGACATTCTAAAGGTGTTATTGACCAAGTCAAACATATTAAAGAAACATATCCTGAAATTACATTAGTAGCTGGTAATGTTGCAACTGCTGAAGCAACGAAAGCCCTGTATGAAGCGGGTGCTGATATTGTTAAAGTAGGTATTGGTCCAGGTTCAATCTGTACAACACGTGTTGTTGCAGGTGTCGGTGTACCTCAAATTACTGCTATTTATGATTGTGCTACTGAAGCACGTAAACATGGAAAAGCAATTATTGCTGATGGTGGTATTAAATTCTCAGGTGACATTATTAAAGCATTAGCAGCAGGTGGACATGCTGTTATGTTAGGTAGCTTATTAGCTGGTACTGAAGAAAGTCCAGGTGCTACTGAAATCTTCCAAGGAAGACAATATAAAGTATATCGTGGTATGGGTTCACTTGGTGCGATGGAAAAAGGATCTAACGATCGATACTTCCAAGAAGATAAAACACCTAAGAAATTTGTGCCAGAAGGTATTGAAGGTCGTACGGCATATAAAGGTCCATTACAAGATACCATTTACCAATTAATGGGTGGTGTTAGATCCGGTATGGGCTATACTGGTTCACACAACTTATTACAATTACGTGAAGAAGCACAATTTACACGTATGGGACCAGCTGGTTTGGCTGAAAGTCACCCACATAACATTCAAATTACAAAAGAATCACCTAATTACTCATTCTAATTTAAGATAAAGGAGCACGACAATGATGGAAATGGCAAAAGAACAAGAATTAATCCTTGTCTTAGACTTTGGTAGCCAATACAACCAATTAATTACACGTCGTATTCGTGAAATGGGCGTTTATAGTGAATTACACGATCATGAAATGTCTATAGAAGAAATTAAACGTATGAATCCTAAAGGAATCATTCTTTCTGGGGGACCTAACTCAGTATATGAAGAAGGATCATTTACAATTGATCCTGAAATTTATAATTTAGGTATCCCGGTACTTGGAATTTGTTATGGTATGCAACTGACTACTAAATTATTAGGTGGTAAAGTTGAACGTGCTAACGAAAGAGAATATGGTAAGGCAACGATTAATGCTAAATCAGATGAGCTATTTGCAGGTTTACCATCTGAACAAACAGTTTGGATGAGTCACTCAGATAAAGTCATTGAGATTCCAGAAGGTTTTGAAGTGATTGCTGATAGTCCAAGTACAGACTACGCTGCAATTGAGGATAAAAAACGTCGTATTTATGGTGTTCAGTTCCATCCAGAAGTAAGACATACTGAATATGGAAATGACTTATTAAATAACTTTGTTCGTCGAGTATGTAATTGTACAGGCGAATGGACGATGGAAAACTTTATTGACATTGAAATTGAAAAAATTCGTCAACGTGTTGGTGACCGTCGTGTACTATGTGCTATGAGTGGTGGTGTTGATTCATCAGTTGTAGCTGTACTGTTACATAAAGCTATTGGTGATCAGTTGACATGTATCTTTGTTGATCATGGGCTATTACGTAAAGGTGAAGGCGACATGGTTATGGAACAATTTGGCGAAGGATTCAATATGAATATTATTCGTGTCAATGCTCAAGAGCGCTTTATGAATAAATTACAAGGTGTTTCTGATCCAGAACAAAAACGTAAAATTATCGGTAATGAATTTGTCTATGTTTTCGATGATGAAGCTTCAAAATTAAAAGGTGTAGATTTCCTAGCACAAGGAACACTATACACAGATGTGATTGAATCAGGTACTAAAACTGCTCAAACAATTAAATCACATCATAATGTCGGTGGTTTACCAGAAGATATGGAATTTGAATTAATCGAACCAATTAATACATTGTTTAAAGATGAAGTTCGTGCCTTAGGTATTGAATTAGGTATCCCTGAGCATTTGGTGTGGAGACAACCATTCCCTGGTCCAGGTTTAGGTATTCGTGTACTAGGTGAAATCACTGAAGATAAATTAGAAATTGTGAGAGAATCAGATGCAATTCTTAGACAAGTTATTCGTGAAGAAGGTCTTGAAAGAGATATTTGGCAATATTTCACAGTATTACCTAATATCCAATCAGTAGGTGTTATGGGAGACTACCGTACGTATGATCATACTGTAGGTATCCGTGCAGTAACATCCATTGATGGTATGACAAGTGACTTTGCTAGAATTGATTGGGAAGTCTTGCAAAAAATTTCAAGTCGAATCGTTAATGAAGTCGATCACGTTAACCGTGTCGTCTATGATATTACTTCTAAGCCACCAAGCACGATTGAGTGGGAATAATAGTATAAAACAACAAAGCCTCCTGTATCAGTTGATGGTACAGGGGGCTTTGTGCATGCACTATTTTAAATATAACAACACACTGCTTTTGTAACTTTAAAAGATAAAGATGAGTTATCAATGAGACAACAGCTGAAAACCAGGTAGTGTTACTGGGGTGGGATTACGAAATAAATTATTTATAAAATTTATTTCTGTCTCACTCCCCATCACAAACATTAAAAGATTTAAAAGAAGATGCTTTATAACAATAATGTAAAATATATGCATAAAAGTATTGGTATTACATGTTGTATAACACAGAGGTCAAATATTGTATGACGTAGCCAATAGACATAAATATAGCAATAACGATGATAGCACTACCAAATGTATAAAGTGTATGTCTGGTCGTTAAACCTTCCGTTTTTGAGCCGAAAATACTTAATATAATTAAGCTGATACCAATAACATAAAGAATAATGATGACGATTAACATAGTAATATCACACCCTTCACGAGATCATGTCTTTACATTCATTATAAATCAAAAAACAATAAAGTATAATTAATTGCTAAAAATACTAATCTTACATTGCTAAATAGGAGTGGTTCTTATATACTGTAAAACGTAATTATTACTATTTACAAAGAGAGGTTATTGTTATGGCTAAAATTCCAGTTACTGTCTTAAGTGGCTATTTAGGATCAGGAAAGACGACATTATTAAATCATATTTTACAAAATAGAGAAGGAAGACGTATTGCAGTAATTGTAAATGACATGAGTGAAGTAAATATTGATAAAGATTTAATAGCGGAAGGTGGAGGGTTATCTCGTACTGATGAAAAGTTAGTAGAATTATCAAATGGCTGCATTTGCTGTACATTAAGAGATGATTTATTAAAAGAAGTAGAAAGATTAGTCAACAAGGGTGGCATTGATCAAATTGTTATTGAATCGACTGGAATATCCGAACCAGTACCTGTAGCACAAACATTTTCATACATAGATGATGAACTAGGTATAGATTTAACTGCCATTTGCCGCTTAGATACGATGGTTACAGTGGTAGATGCTAACCGCTTCGTCAATGATATTAAATCCGAAGACTTATTGATGGATAGAAACCAAAGTGTAGATCAAACAGATGAACGTACGATAGCCGACTTATTGATTGATCAAGTAGAATTTTGCGATGTCTTAATTATTAACAAAATTGATTTAATTAGTGAAGATGAACTGAAGCAATTGGAAAAAATGTTAGTTGCATTGCAACCAAGTGCCAAGATAATTAAAACAACGAATGCACAAGTAGACTTACAGGATGTCTTAAATACACAATTATTTGATTTTGAAAAAGCGAGTGAGTCTGCAGGATGGATTAAAGAGTTAGAACAAGGTGGTCACACTGAACATACACCAGAAACCGAAGAGTATAGTATTTCGTCTTTTGTCTATAAACGACATTTGCCATTTCATGCAGCTAGGTTTAATCAATGGCTAGATCATTTGCCAGAAAATATTGTAAGAGCAAAAGGTATTGTATGGCTAGCTCAATACAATGATGTAGCTTGTTTGTTGTCACAAGCTGGTTCTTCATGCAATATACATCCCGTAACATATTGGGTTGCTAGTATGCCAGAAGTTAGACAGTTACAAATTTTAGAGCAACGTGAAGATGTGGCAGCTGAGTGGGATCTTGAATACGGTGACCGACATACGCAGTTCGTTATTATCGGCACTGATTTGGATCAACAGCAAATTATGCATGAACTTGATCAATGTTTAATTAATACACAAGAAATTGATGCAGATTGGAACCAATTTGAAGATCCATACCATTGGCATATTAAGCCTTCACGTTAAAATTTACTATGAAAATAAAATGGTCAAAGGAATAGGATGAGAGTGGGGTGAAAATGAATTTATTCAAAAATTGATGTCATAGATGATGGTCTTGCATATTAATGTAACAGCTACATGTGAATTTTTAATAACGGATTTCAACCATCATGGGAAGATTGACTAGCATTGTCAGAGATTGATGGGGAAGTGGGACAGAAATAAATTTTATATAAAATTTATTTCGTAGATGCCCGTCTTGCACATTAATGTAAAATCCACACATGGATTTTTGATGACGGGTCCCTCCCACCCCGGCAAGACTGACTAGGTTTGCAAAACGTTGATACATCAACATTTTACAAACCAGACAGTTACTGCCAAATGCTTGAATTTAAGTGTGAAATATTTTTATCCCACTCCCTTGCCAAATATTCACATTAAACATATAATCCATTTTGTCTTGAGCTTAAAATAAACTACAGTAGATGACTATACTAAATAAAATTGTTACTATAATGTCATAAAAAGTCTATTTCTAACAAGCTTAAAATATGCTAAGTTAAAAGTAACAGAAATGTCATTTTATCCAGATAGAGGTCGGGTACACTTTACGAAGTGACATTCCGATCTCTATTTTTTACATGAATAAAGACTGGAACATAAATGTCCCAGTCTATTGCTTATGATTAGAAATGTATGTGTATTAATTTTAATGGCTTATGGTGCTATTATTTTACAAAAATATCAATAATTGTTTTGATGATTTTAACTATTGTAGTGAAGATTTCCATGATAATAGCCTCCTAACGTAAGTTATGTATGATGAGTTGTTGGATATACTTAAACGCTTTATCAGCGAATACTTCAATAAAGCAATAGATAATTTTATTAAGATATCAACTATTCTCAATAAAAAGTTCTGTTTGCTTTGAAGTAACTTTATTGTACGTCATTTAATTGTGTATGTGATTAATAATCCCTAACTTACATTATTTATGGCAAAGCTGTTGTTAAAGTTGTATTTATTAACGGTCATTAGTGCCCAACTGTCTCGAGAGTGCCTAAGTATTGACTATTAATTGAAAATTAACATCAAGATTTGACATTAGCAATGACATTCACTATATTTTTATTTATACGTTTAAAATTCAAAAAGAATAAGTTAGGTCTTATATGAGCAACGTTTGATAGTAATCAATGTGTTGAAAGTATAGACATAACATACATAAACTAATGCATAGTAGCATCATTAAAAAGAATTCAATCATTTAGACTAAGTTATTTAATAGCTTAACAATGACGTGAATATCTAGTTAATATGAAACCTGCAATCGTCAATTTTCTGCAAGTATGCACAAAATGGCAATTGTAGGTTTTTATTTATACCAAAAATCAGTCATAATAAATTTATTAAGGAGGTAGGCAATGATTAGTGAACAATTATTATTAACTATTTTTTTCCTAACGTTAATATGTGCAGCATTAAGTGGCGTACTATTTTTAATACCATTAGTACCAATTAAATTCATTAAGACACATCTCATCATCATATTTTTGCCTATTATCATCGCATTATGGGCATTTTTAACAGAACATCAACATGTGGTTATCGGGCCATTTGAATTAGATAGATTATCTTGGTTATTGGCTAGTTTTGTCATGGCGTTAGGTTTTATTATTCAAAAATTTTCCATGCGCTATTTATTAGGCGATCACCATTATCGTCAATATTTTCCATTATTCACTTTAATCACTACGTTTGCATCAATAGCTTGGTTATCTCATGACTTACGTTTGATGACATTATTCTGGGGCTTAACACTATTATCGTTAACGTTATTGATTAATGTTAATCGTCATTGGAAGGTCCCTCGTGAATCTGCTAAGATTTCTGCAATGACATTTATAGTAGGATGGTTAGCTTTAGTATTAGCAGTCATAGTGATTTATAGCGCGACGGGACAATGGATGGTACCTAATCAAATTACTAATCCAACAATGGATCTAGTGGTTGATTTGTTACTTGTAATTGCAGTAATTATTCCAGCGGCACAATTCCCATTTCAAAAATGGTTGATTGAATCGGTTGTAGCCCCAACGCCTGTATCGGCTATTATGCATGCAGGTATTGTTAATGCTGGCGGTGTTATTTTGACTAGGTTTTCACCTATTTTTGATAATGCGATTGCTTTATCATTATTACTGATTATTGCTAGTGTATCAGTCTTACTTGGCTCGGGTATTAGTTTGGTTCAAGTTGACTATAAAAGACAATTAGTAGGATCAACGATGAGTCAAATGGGCTTTATGTTAGTTCAATGTGCTTTAGGTGTATATTCAGCAGCTATTATTCACTTAATATTGCATGGTATTTTTAAAGCAACGCTATTTCTACAATCTGGTTCGATTGTTAAACGATTTAATATTCCTTCCCAAAAGTCAGCTAAAGATACATATGGATGGTTAATTATTGGCAGAGCTTTAGCGATAATTGTGGCAGTATTATTCTGGCTAGCAAGTGAGCAACACGCCTATGAACTTATTAGTGCATTAATATTAGCGTGGTCGTTGATGGTTTCATGGAATCAATTAGTAGCTTTTAGCAAAGGGGCATTAGGTCGTAGCATTGGAATCGTATTGATTGCTTTAATAGCAATGATGTATATCATTACACACCATTATTTAAATAGTGTGTTACAAACAATCACTGTTCATAGTGCTCATGCGCCTTTAATAGCAGTCGTTGTGAGTATTATCATACTAGTTTGTGGAAGTTTATTAAGTATTTGGGTTGCACATCGTAGATATTCAACTTCATTTGCCATTCTTTATTTATGGTTAGTTAATTTAGGTGAAGCTAGACCTCAAGCAATTGAAAGGCATCCTGAATATTTAAAAAAATATTTATAAGAGGTGAATGGAATGACAACACAAGAGCATATAAATGAAGTCGTTGATAATGCGAAACGAGTGATTACACCTTTATCACCTATATCAATATTTGCTGCACGTAATCCATGGGAAGGTTTAGAAACAGAGACATTTGAACAAGTGGCTGAATGGTTACAAAAAATAAGGGATATCGATATTTATCCTAGTGCTGGTTTGATACATCAGGCTATTAAACAACATCACATTGATACAGCATTAGTAGATAAACAAATTGATAACGATGTCATGTATAGTAACTATCAAATTCCTCAACAAGCGATGACAACATATATAGCAAATCATCAATTATTATCTGAAATCCCTCAATCTTTGATTACTCAACCTGAATTCAAAGATTACCTCAATCGAACGAGGATTGAGGTGAATTTAGGACAATGGAATGAAGTAATTCGCCCTAAAAGTGATTACTTGATAGATAGTAATGGGAAATTATTGAGTGAGCAGTTAAACAAACAGATGATTAAGTGGTCTAAATTATATGTTGACCAATTTTTATCAAGTTGGACAATGCCTAAAAGAGAACAAAGTTTTTACCATGCATGGGTACATTTAGCACAACATGACCGTAGCTTATCGAAACAACAACGTCAAGTTGTTAAAGCTTTACCAAAGCATGCAACTGAAGCGGTTAATTATGCTTTGTCACAATTAGATATTGTAGAACACAATGTTCAAGCATATTTAGAAGGGCATTTATTAGCTTTACCAGGATGGGCTGGAATGCTTTACTATCGTTCCCAACAACATCATTTTGAACGTCATTTATTAACAGACTATTTAGCGATTCGCTTAATAAATGAATTATTGTTAGTTAATTTTACTAATAACAAGCCAGCAAATATGCTTAGTAATTCATTTGAACAAGATATAAAACAAGCGATTGAGGCTTGGTGTTACTATACTGATATGACTTTTGAAGAGTGGCAAGCACTTACAATTGAAGCACAACGTGAGCGTATTCGTTTTGCGCAACACTATAATCGTAATTTCTTTAAAAATAAGTGGTTAATAGCATGGGAAGAAACAGCTGAACAACAACTGATGACTAAAGTAGTGCATAACAATACAGTGAAAGATACTATAGATACTAAGGTACAATTGGCATTTTGTATTGATGTGCGTTCAGAACCATTTAGACGTCACATTGAGGCACATGGTCCTTTTGAAACATTAGGAATTGCAGGATTTTTTGGACTTCCAATTCAAAAAGAAGTGCTAGATGAACAGTTTACACATAATTCTTTGCCAGTAATGGTGACACCGGCCTATAAGATTAAAGAATATGCAGATCGAAATGATGTTAAAGTTTATCAACAAAGACAAAGTACCGTATCGTCATTATTTTATACATTTAAATTGATGAAACATAACGTCTTACCGAGTTTATTATTACCTGAATTAAGTGGACCGATTTTAAGTATTAATACGATTGTGAATACATTGGTTCCTAAAAAAGGACAACAAACATTACAACACTTTAAGCGTAAGTGGTTAAAAAAACCACAAACAAATTTAACTATTAATAGAAGATATGAGCATAAATCAGATTTACCAATTGGTTTTACAGAACAAGAACAAGTTGACTTTACTTTACAAGCATTAAAATTAATGGATTTGACTGATAATTTTGCGCCACTCGTGGTCTTTGGTGGACATGGTAGTCAGTCCCATAACAATCCATATCAGTCATCATTAGAGTGTGGTGCATGTGGAGGTGCCTCAAGTGGCTTTAATGCGAAATTATTAGCAATGATGTGTAATTCTACGAAGGTTCGACAAGGATTGAAAGCGTATAAGATTGATATACCACAAGATACAGTGTTTGTAGCTGCTGAACATCTCACTTCAACAGATACACTAGATTTTATTTATCTTCCTGAAACGTTATCACCTGCAGCACAAGATGCATACAATACATTAATTATAGCATTACCACAAATTTCATATGAAGCGAATAAAGAACGTTTGGCATTATTACCTACAGTTGATGACCGTTATCATCCTGTAACCGAGGCGCAACGTTTTGCGACGGATTGGAGTGAAATTCGTCCGGAATGGGGGTTGGCAAATAATAATACGTTTATTATAGGTAAGCGCCAGTTAACAAAACATATCAACTTAGAAGGACGAGCATTTTTACATGATTATGATTGGCACAAAGATAATGATGGTACGCTGTTAAATACCATTATTTCTGGACCCGCTTTAGTAGCACAATGGATTAATTTACAATACTATGCTTCAACAGTAGCACCGCATTTTTATGGCAGTGGAAACAAAAGAACACAATCTGTGACTTCTGGAGTCGGCGTTATGCAAGGTAATGCTAGTGATTTAATGTACGGTTTACCATGGCAATCGGTGATGGCAAGTGACAATCAAATGTATCACTCCCCTAATCGATTACTTATTGTTATTCAGGCACCTGACTATGCTGTAAGACGATTACTACAGGAGAATGCACATTTTGCTAGAAAAGTTAAACATCATTGGGTACGCCTAGCAAGTATCGATGATGAAGGTAAGTTTAAAGATTGGTAATGTTTAAATTATGAAATTTCAACGTTTAATATGATGCTCTAAGTATTTAAATATATGAAAAAAATGATAAAATTATAGTTGATAGTCGTTATAATATATACGTTAAACAACTAGCGACAAAGTAAGTAATTTAAAGTTTATTGGAGTAATAGTAATGAAGATGACTAAAGGTGAATTAGAAGCCCAAATTAGTAAATCAATCACACAGTGGGAAAAAGATTTTCTTGGTAGAGGATCACTATCGGTTAAATCAGATATTTTAAGAGATATGGTGATTGTTAGTTTACAAGGCATACTGACACCAGCTGAATATAGAGTATGTGAAACAAATGAAGGTTTACTTAATATCAAACGAACTCGTTCAGAGTTAGTGGAATCTGGTGAACAGGATTTAAAGCAAATTATTGTAAATATTACAGGCATTAAAGTAATCAGTTTGCATAGTGATTTGAGTACTGAAACAGGAGAACGTATTATTGTTTTTAAGCTTGAACATAATCTTGAAAAGTTAAGTCATAAATAGCAATATGATCATTTGAGGCTGGGACACTTTAATTGTTTCAGCCTTATTTTAATGTATGAGGCTTCTTAAACTTATTTGAGATTATTTGTGATGTGGTGGTTTTAGTACAAACTGAAGCATATATTGTTTTTTTGGTGTTGCAAGATATCATTTTGATCTTACAATAATAAGACATTAACAATATAGGCATATAATCGATAAGTAATCCCTAGAAAATTGGGTATGATAACCATTATGGCAATTAATTTTTCTGCTTTAAATCCGATAATGCACAAAATGATAGGAATGCAATATAGAACGAATATCCAATAAATCAAATGTTCGAATGATGGATGAATTGGGGTAAAGAATCTGACGAGTGTGATAATTAAGGCTAAATAAACTAAAATAATCCTATTGATAAGCGTTACCCCTTTCTTAATTAATTTAAAGTATTGAAATTTTTCGTGATTTAATAATTGTTGTAGTCAATTATACATGGTTTTATTTGCATTATGCATTATAATTATAAAATTAAGTTTTTTATTTTGTATTTTAGACAAATAATTGAGCTTTTTAGATGATAGTTATATAGGGATAATGACTATAGAGAAGATAAGAAAAAATTAAATTATAAACTATATGATAAAGGAGAACTATATGATTGATTCAAGATTAACGTCACCAAAAGTAACCGTACCGCTATTTTTAATAGCGTTGGCTGGCTTTGTTGGTGTATTTTATAGTGTTGTGACAAAACAAACATTTTTTAAAAGTATAGATATGGGGTCACTGACTTGGATGACAGAACATTTAGGTGAGCCTCAAAGACGATTTGTAGGAAATATCTTTAATTACTATATGACGTTTTGTGCAGAACTAGGTGATGTTAAAGGCGTCATCTTAGTAGCTATCATCGTTACAATTGTACTATTCATTAAACAACGGCATTTAGCTTTTTGGTTTATGTCTGTGTTAGTGTCAGGTGTTATTATTAACAAATTGATTAAGGATACTGTTGAACGTGTGAGACCTTATAATCATTTGTCTGTAGATACTGGTTTTTCATTTCCAAGTGGTCATTCTAATGCCAGTACATTATTATATTTAAGTTTAATGGTTGTTATTATTTCACTTGCTACAAAGTTATCTACTAAGGTCTTAAGTGGCATCATTATGGGCTTGATTTGGCTAAGTATACTATTTTGTCGTGTTTATTTTCACGCACATTATGTTACAGATGTCTTAGCGGGATCATCATTGGCCATATTGTGGGTTGCTTTATTCTTAGCTGTATATCCTTATTTCATTTACCATCGTCGTAAACATTTATAGTGTAGAACTTTTATAAAGGAGATATGACATGAAAATTAAAACGCCCAATCCTGTATATCTGTCTGGTAATAATGATCATGCAATATTATTACTTCATTCATTTACTGGGACGAATAGGGATGTTAAACATTTAGCAACTGAATTGAATAAACTAGGTTATAGTTGCTATTTGCCGAATTATCCAGGACATGGTCTACAATTGCCATCTTTTATGTCCTATGGTATTGATGATTGGTGGCAAGAAGTTGAACATGCATATCACTTTTTGAGACAGCAAGGTTATCAATCTATTAGTGCGATAGGTGTATCTCTCGGTGGCTTGATGACATTAAAATTAGCTGAAACGTATGAATTAGCAAACATCGTCGTCATGTCAGCACCTAAAGAGAAAAGTAACGAAGGTTTGGTACAACATTTATTCAATTATTGTAACAGAATGGGACAAATTTTAGGTGTTGATGAGGAAGAAATCAAACAACAATTATCAGCAATCACAAACTATGAACAAGAATTGCTCAAATTCCAACAATTTATTGATATAATTATGAGTCACTTAGATGAAATATACTGTGCTGCTAACATTCTTTATGGTGGTAAAGATGCATTGTCATACAGAGATAGTGCCGAATATATTTATCATCATTTGAATTCTGAAGATAAGATTTTAACAGGCTTGCTAGATTCCAATCATTTGATGACACATGGTGAAGGTAGAGATATTTTAGAAGCTAACGTTATTCAATTTTTAACAAGACGCTTAACTAAATAAATGTAAGAGAGAGTAAGATAGCGATAAACCTTTTGATTTTATTGCTGACTTGCTCTCTATTCTTATGTCGAAATTTATTTTTTTCGTGAGTGTCAAAAGGCATGATGTCAAAAGTTTAGGTGCTGAATGAATCATTTTTAAATAAACTTTTAATCAACATCCTGTTATAACTAGAACTACTGCTAACTAAAGTAACCACTATTGAAGGTATCATTTGATAAATATATTGAGCGGATCGTACAAATTTTGACAAAAAGATTTGTGATAATGATTCATATTAAGAGGACATTTTGAATGTAGTATTGCATGTTATTTGCATAAGTGTTAGAGTATTACTTAAACGTATAGACGCTTTAACGCTTTAAAGGAGATGTGAATATTGAGTAAGCAATCACAATGGAAATCATCAACTGGCTTTATTTTAGCCAGTGCTGGCTCAGCAATTGGACTTGGAGCAATGTGGAAGTTTCCATATATGGCAGGCATATATGGTGGCGGTGCATTTTTAGCTATGTTCTTAATCTTTACTATATTTGTAGGACTACCATTATTAATTATGGAATTCACTGTCGGTAAAATGGGGAGAACATATACAACACAAATATATAGTAAGTTAACAGGTAAGAAATGGCTGAATATTATTGGTTGGAATGGTAATTTAGCTGTCTTTATTTTATTTGGATTTTATAGTGTGATAGGTGGTTGGATCGTTATATATATTGCCTATGTACTTGGCCAAATTGCACAGTTAAATAGTACGATGCACCTTCAAGATATTCGTTTTGAAGCTATTATTACAAATCCGTGGTTAACAGTTATAGGACAAAGTGTTTTTATTTTATTAACGATGATTATTGTTATGTTAGGAGTTGAAAAGGGATTAGAAAAAGCGTCAAAAGTGATGATGCCATTGTTATTTATTTTTCTAATCATTATTGTAACTAAATCTTTGACTTTAGATGGTGCCATAGATGGCTTGAAATTTTTATTACAGCCACGCGTCGAAGATATTAGTGGTGAAGGTATTTTATTTGCTTTAGGACAATCATTTTTCACTTTATCATTAGGTACAACGGGGATGATTACTTATGCTAGTTATGCCTCTAAAGACATGACAATAAAATCATCTGCTATTGCCATTGTGTTAATGAATATATTAGTTTCTGTGTTAGCAGGATTAGCAATTTTCCCAGCATTAAATACGTTTGGTTATCAACCACAAGAAGGACCTGGTTTGCTCTTCAAAGTTTTACCATTAGTGTTTAGTCAAATGCATATGGGATCATTATTTTATTTAATCTTTTTAGTGTTATTTTTATTCGCTGCCTTAACATCTTCTATTTCATTATTAGAATTGAACGTCTCTAACTTTACTAAAAATGATAATGCGAAACGTCGAAAAGTAGCATTAATAGCAAGTATTTTAGTATTAATCATTAGTGTGCCAGCTACACTATCATTCGGCATATTGAAAGATTTCAAATTTGGTGCAGGTACCATTTTTGATAATATGGATTTTGTAGTATCGAATATACTTATGCCACTAGGTGCACTAGGAACAACACTTGTTGTTGGGCAATTATTAAATAAAGATGCTTTACAACAAAGTTTTGGCAAAGACCGATTTAAATTATTCTCATTATGGTACTATTTAATAAAATTTGTGATGCCAGTGGTCATAGTATTGGTATTTATCTTACAATTATTTAATTAATAAAAAGCATTTGATACAGTTTGCTAGAGTATGGTTGTCAATGATTGACACCAGTGAACAGTTGTATCAAATGCTTTTTTGATGTGATTTATTGATTTGCAGTATTAGTGATAAGCACCCCTTGTTTAGCTAGCGTTTTAACTAATTTATCTGACAAGATTGACTGATTGATTGTGACATTGCTGAAGGTGCAATTTTTAAATGTAACATTGTCAAACAACGTGTTTGTAATATCTACGTTATTGAATAGAACATTTTTAAATGTAACATTTGTGATGTTTAAATGTCTGATTACTGTTCCATTGAAATTGACTTTAGTAAATGTGTCATCAGTCATTGTACAATCATCGAATGTTGTATTTTGAAAATTAATCTGTTTGAACATATTATTATCGAAAGTGACATTATCAAAAATAGTATCATCACAATCACAACTGTTGAATTTGTTTAGAGTGACATGTTTAATATTTTTAAAGACACCTTCGTTAAAATTACAATTTTTAAAGCTACTTTTGATAACTTCTAAGTCGTCATACATGGAATTTCTAAAATTCGTAGCATGATGTTTAAGTCTTTTATATGATTCATTTGTGAAAACAGACAAAGCCAAATCTTTTTGTGCCATAATGAACCTCCAATGATTTAAATAGTAATCGTTATAGAAAATGATGTTTTGATACATTCGGACGATGTGATATAGCACTTGAGAATATACAATATTAAGTATGTATGTCGCTAACATCAATAATTACCCATATCATAACATGCTATAACGTTATACACAGAAAATAAGATTGAGTATTATTTTAGAAATTTAGATAATTGCAAAATAATGGAATATCATTTATAATTCTTATCTGAAAAGTAAGAATTAGAAATTTAATAGAAAGTAGGTCTAACACTGTTAATGATTTGCATTTAAACATCGTCAACAGTGTACATCAACTATGATTGCATATGACTTGATTGGGCAAACGCCATTAGTATTATTAGAGTATTTTAGTGATGATAATGTCAAGATTTACGCTAAACTTGAACAATTTAATCCTGGTGGTAGTATTAAAGATCGCCTAGGTAAGTACTTAGTTGAGACAGCTTTAGAAGCTGGTGAAATACAACAAGGTGATACGATTGTAGAAGCTACTGCAGGAAATACTGGTATAGGACTGGCAATGGCTGCTAATCGTTTTGATTTGCACTGTAAAATATTTGCACCATATGGTTTTTCAGAAGAAAAAATTAGTATTATGACAGCATTAGGTGCTGATATTTATCGCACACCTCAGAATGAAGGAATGATTGGGGCACAACAACAAGCCAAAGCTTATGCACAACAGCATGATGCATATTATATGAACCAATTTGAAACAGCACGTAATCCACAAGCATATCAAGACACATTAGCACCTCAATTAATTCATGCCATTCCTCAAATAGATTATTGTGTTGCTGGAATTGGGTCAGGAGGTACTTTTGCTGGTTTGGCACAGTATTTGAAAGCTTATGATGTTAAATGTTATGCAGTAGAACCAGAAGGCTCTATTTTAAACGGAGGAGCGAAACACGCTCATGACACTGAAGGCATTGGTTCTGAAAAATGGCCGCAATTTTTAAAGCGACAATTAGTTGATGGTATTTTTACTATTGAGGATAAAGATGCATTTAACAATGTTAAATTATTAGCAATGAAAGAAGGTTTGTTAGTTGGAAGTTCTTCTGGAGCAGCATTGCAAGGTGCATTGGAGTTAAAAGAGACTATTACACATGGTACAATCGTTGTCATATTTCCAGATGGTAGTGATAGATACATGTCAAAAAAGATATTTAATTATAAGGAGACGAAATAATAATGAAAAAGAAAACTAAAATGATTCATGGCGGACATACAACAGACGACTTTACAGGAGCGGTGACGACACCTATTTATCAAACAAGTACGTATTTACAAGATGATATTGGTGATTTACGCCAAGGTTATGAATATTCACGAACAGCTAATCCGACAAGAAGTTCTGTAGAAAGTGTTATTGCAGCATTAGAAAATGGTAAATTTGGCTTCGCATTTAGTTCAGGTGTAGCAGCAATTAGTGCTGTAGTGATGTTACTAGATAAAGGTGATCATGTTATTTTAAATTCTGATGTTTATGGTGGTACATACCGCGCACTAACTAAAGTATTTACACGTTTTGGTATTGAGGTTGAATTTGTAGATACAACAAACACGGATAATATTGAACAAGCTATTAAAGAAAATACTAAAATGTTATTTATTGAAACGCCTTCAAATCCATTATTACGTGTTACAGATATTAAAAAATCTGCTCAAATTGCTAAGCAGCATCATTTAATTTCGGTTGTTGATAATACATTTATGACACCTTATTATCAAAATCCTTTAGATTTAGGTATTGATATCGTATTACATTCAGCAACAAAATATTTAGGTGGTCACAGTGATTTAGTTGCAGGATTAGTTGCTACATCTGATGATGATTTAGCAGAAAGATTAGCTTTTATTTCAAACTCAACAGGTGGTATTCTTGGACCTCAAGATAGCTACTTATTAATTAGAGGTCTGAAAACATTAGGCTTACGTATGGAACAAATTAATCGTAGTGTATCAGACATTATTGAAATGCTACAAGCACATCCAGCAGTTCAACAAGTATTCCATCCAAGTATTGCAAGTCATTTAAATCATGACGTTCATGCTGCTCAAGCTGATGGACATACTGGCGTTATTGCTTTTGAAGTTAAAGATACTGACAGTGCAAAGCAAGTCATTAGAGAAACTGAATATTATACATTAGCTGAAAGTTTAGGCGCTGTAGAAAGTTTAATTTCAGTACCAGCATTGATGACACATGCATCTATCCCAGCAGATATCAGAGCTAAAGAAGGTATTACTGATGGATTAGTGAGAATTTCAGTAGGTATAGAAGATACTGAAGATTTAGTTCAAGATTTAAAATCAGCGTTAGATACTTTAAAATAAGTTATTGCATATAGATTAAGAGAAAATGTTTGTAGCCTAGGTTCTCTATGATATTATATTATGCAGTTGAATATAAAAATAACAGCATTAGTCATTGAAGAAATGTGTTTGATTTCACCAATGACTAATGCTTTTTGTTTTGTCGGTTATTTTCGAATTAAAGCTAAAATACCGGCAACGATAATTAATAAGCCAGATAATACTCCAAATAAACTGATAAAAACAATGTTTAATATGCCACCAATAATTAATAAAGTACCCATTAAGACGCGTTTTTTATTGATAATACAACTTAAAATTAATGTGATGACACAAACTATGATAACTGCAAGACCCAAGCCTATAACACTATTTCCGCCTTCAGCTTCAAGCGAACTAGCAAGACTGCCAAAAAACATAGCGAAAATGCCTCCAAGCATTCCAAAGATACTTCCCATAATACCTAGTACCATTTCAGCAACGCGACTTGTTTGTTTAACATATGTATTGTTTTGGTTAATTTCAGACATAACATTTCTCCTTAAAAATTAATACCATTATTATAATCTAAAACAATTAATATTGGTATACTAAATATTAAAAATATTATTAATGTTGTGTAAAAACTTAAAAAATAAACTTTTTATTTTTGTCTTTGTTTTTAGAAAATTTCGATAATTGTATTGACGTTTGCAATTTAGTCACATATAATTCTGTTATTCTTATCATTTTTGTAGGGATTACTGAAGGGGGACAATTGATGATTCAGTTTCAGCATGTGAATAAAACATATCGTAAAAAAAGTAGAACGATACAGGCTTTAAATGATGTCAACTTTACTGTCAATCGTCATGATATCTTTGGTGTTATTGGATATAGTGGCGCAGGAAAAAGTACATTAGTGAGACTTGTTAATCATCTAGAGTCAGTTTCGACTGGACAAGTCATCGTAGATGGTCATGATATTAATCAATATTCAGACAAAGCATTAAGACAAGTGAAAAAAGATATTGGTATGATTTTTCAACATTTTAATTTATTACATTCAGCAACAGTATTTAAAAATGTGGCTATGCCACTTATTTTAAGTAAAGTTAATAAATCAGACATAACACAAAAAGTGGTGGAAATTTTAGACTTTGTTGGCTTGACTGATAAGAAAGATCATTATCCCGATGAGCTATCTGGTGGGCAGAAACAACGTGTGGCTATCGCAAGAGCATTAGTCACTAATCCCAAAATTTTATTATGTGACGAAGCTACTAGTGCGTTAGACCCAGCTACTACAGCGTCTATTTTAGAATTGTTGAAAAAAGTTAATCGTGAATTTGGTGTCACAATTATGATGATTACGCATGAAATGAGTGTGATTAAGCAGATTTGTAATCGTGTTGCTGTCATGGAAAAGGGAGAAGTTGTAGAGATAGGAAGTGTCAAAGATGTCTTTAGTCATCCTTCCACTTTAACAGCTAAGAATTTTGTCTCAACGGTGATTCAAACAGAACCTACACCATCGTTACTTGAGCAGTGGAACACAAAGCAAACTGAACCTTACAATGATTTCAAATTATTTATTGATTCAACACAAATGGAACAACCGATTATTAATGACTTAATTGAAAACTATCATGCCAAAGTTAATATCATGTTCTCTTCGATGTCTGAGATTCAAGGTGAGGTAGTTTGTTATATGTGGTTACGCTTAACTGCTGTTCAGCATTTTAGCAAAGATGATGTTATTACATATTTTGAAAATCAACATATTCGATATGAGGAGGTGCGATAATGTTTGGTTCAAGTTTAGATTCATCACAATTAATGCAGGCATTGTATGAAACATTGTATATGGTAACTGTCGCGCTAGTAATTGGTGCCTTGATTGGTATTCCATTAGGTATTTTATTAGTGGTAACTAGAAAGAATGGTGTTTGGGAGAATCAAGTCATTCACCAGTTGCTCAATCCTATTATTAATATATTAAGATCGGTACCTTTCATTATCTTACTCATAGCCATCGTTCCTTTTACAAAGTTACTTGTTGGTACTTCAATAGGAACGACAGCAGCAATTGTGCCATTGACTGTATATGTTGCACCATATATAGCAAGATTAGTAGAAAATTCATTATTAGAGGTTGATGAAGGAATTATTGAAGCAGCTAAAGCAATGGGAGCATCTCCACTTCAGATTATTAGGTATTTTTTATTACCAGAAGCACTAGGTTCGTTAATCTTAGCTTTAACAACAGCGATTATTGGATTGATTGGTAGTACTGCTATGGCAGGAGCTGTTGGTGGTGGCGGTATTGGTGACTTAGCACTCGTATATGGTTATCAACGCTTTGACACGATAGTGATAGTTATTACTGTAGTAGTGTTAATTATTATAGTTCAACTGATTCAAACATTAGGCAATATATTAGCAAGGTTAGTTAGAAGACATTAATTAAAATATAGGCTTTAAAGGAGAAGAGTATATGAAAAAATTAATAGGAATTATCATTTTAGCAGTATTAGTATTAGCAGCATGTGGAGGTAATAATGATAAAAAGGTAACGATTGGTGTTGCTTCAAATGATACAAAAGCTTGGGAGAAAGTTAAAGAGTTAGCTAAAAAAGATGATATAGATGTAGAAATTAAGCATTTTTCTGATTATAATCTACCGAATAAAGCATTAAATGACGGTGATATAGATATGAATGCTTTCCAACATTTTGCCTTTTTAGATCAATATAAAAAGGCACACAAAGGTACAGAAATATCAGCATTAAGTACGTCAGTATTGGCACCATTAGGTATATATTCGGATAAAATTAAAAACATTAAAGATGTTAAAGATGGGGCAAGTGTAGTTGTACCTAATGATGTTTCAAACCAAGCGAGAGCATTAAAATTATTAGAATCAGCAGGGTTAATTAAGTTGAAAAAAGACTTTGGTTTATCTGGAACAACGAAAGATATTACATCAAATCCTAAACATTTAAAAATTAAAGCAGTAGATGCACAACAAACTGCACGCGCACTGTCAGATGTAGATATTGCTGTCATTAATAATGGTGTTGCTACAAAAGCAGGTAAAGATCCTAAAAAAGATCCAATTTATTTAGAAAATGCCAATTCAGACGCAGTTAAACCTTACATTAATATTGTAGCAGTTAACTCTAAAAATATGGATAATAAAACATACAAAAAAATCGTTGACTTGTATCATTCTAAAGAAGCACAAGAAGCATTAAAACAAGATGTTAAAGACGGGGAAAAGCCTGTAAACTTATCAGCTAAAGAAATTAAAGCCATCGAAAAAGATTTAGCTAAATAATAATATAAAACAAATCACATAACTATATTACTGACATCCTACAAGGTATAATTTTCAAAATTAATGACCTTGTAGGATGTTTATTTATTGTAACAAGTTTAATAGTAATATAAAAAGGTATGTAACATATTAAGCGTAAATTTTATGAAATTGTAATAATTTAGATATTGTAAAATTTAATTATTTATATTAATTTAAAGAAGTATTTATAAAGACATTTCAAAATATATTATCAATTTGTAATCTTAATGTCATCAAAAATCAACGTGCTATACATAATAAAAGCGTATAATGATGAAGTATTATAAAAAACGTATAAAAATTTAAAAGAAAAGTAAGTTAAGTAAGAGGAGGATTTTTCACGTGCAGAAAAAAGTAATTGCAGCTATTATTGGGACAAGTGCAATCGGTGCTATAGCGTCAACACATGCAGAAGCAGCATCTACACATACGGTTAAAAGTGGTGAATCCGTATGGTCGATTTCTAATAAATATGGTATTTCTATTGCGAAGTTAAAGTCTTTAAATGGTTTAACTTCAAATCTTATCTTCCCTAATCAAGTACTGAAGGTGTCTGGATCAACAAGTGCTTCAAATACGACATCATCAAATGGATCTAATTCAAGTTCAGTATATACAGTACAAGCAGGCGATTCATTATCATTGATTGCTTCAAAATATGGTACAACATACCAGAAAATAATGAGTTTAAATGGTTTAAATAACTTCTTTATTTATCCAGGACAAAAATTAAAAGTCAGCGGTGTAGCAAGTAATACATCTACTAATACAGGAAATGCTGCATCTTCAGGTGGTTCAGTATATACAGTACAAGCCGGTGATTCATTATCATTGATTGCTTCAAAATATGGTACAACATACCAAAAAATAATGAGCTTAAATGGTTTGAATAACTTCTTTATTTATCCAGGACAAAAATTAAAAGTCAGCGGTGTAGCAAGTAATACATCTACTAATACAGGAAATGCTGCATCTTCAGGCGGTTCAGTATATACAGTACAAGCCGGTGATTCATTATCATTGATTGCTTCAAAATATGGTACAACATACCAAAAAATAATGAGTTTAAATGGTTTGAATAACTTCTTTATTTATCCAGGACAAAAATTGAAAGTCAGTGGTACGGCTAGTCCTTCAACTTCTAATACTGGAAATAACACATCAAATGGTGGAAACTATCAATCGCCATCATTTAATCACCAAAACTTATATACATGGGGTCAATGTACATATCATGTATTTAATCGTCGTGCTCAAATTGGTAAAGGAATTAGTACATATTGGTGGAATGCTAATAACTGGGATAACGCTGCAGCAGCAGATGGTTATACTATTGATGGACGTGCAACAGTTGGATCAATTGCACAAACAGATGCAGGATATTATGGTCATGTTATGTTTGTTGAACGTGTCAATTCTGATGGTAGTATTTTAGTGTCAGAAATGAACTATTCAGCAGCACCTGGAATTGTGACATATAGAACAATTCCAGCATACCAAGTTAACAATTATAGATATATTCATTAATTAGCTGATAAAATAAAAAAGTTTCGTCTAATGTAGATAACTTATGCATTAGACAAGACTTTTTTGGGTTCTCTAATTTTCAGGACTGATAAATAAAAAGTGAATAATTTAAAATATAAATAATTATGTATCAGTCCAGTTTGGGAGAGAACCACTTTTTGTCGTTAAAACTTATAAATTTTAATATTCATTGTGCGCCCGGCATGGGTAATTACTAGACGGTGAAAGTCCGTTACAGGCTTGGTAGTAGGAACTGTTAGCGAAAGACAAGGGTGTCCATTGTGAAATGGAATCTGAAGGAAGTCGGACGCAAACACTCGCACTGACGAACAGAAATATCATACAAGGCTATGTGGAATGGATGAATCTGCAATACAAGATAAAGTCCGATACTACCCGAGTTCTATATAGTAAATGATGCAGTGGAATGAGTGGAAAGTGGTTACTCTTACCCGGGGAGGTCTCATCAGCGATAAAAAAATCGTAGTAATAACGAATGATGAGAAGTCAGCAGAGGTCATAGTAGGTAGAAATACTGAAGGACTGAACAATATTCATACAAAGTAAAGAATGGAGGTTAGAGATTTACAACGTACAGAATACAATTAATGATTGGCAACTCATAGAAAGATAAGTAGTGGAACGAAAAAGGATATATGAGTGCGTACAGTAAATCTTAGGTGAAATGAAAGAAATGTATCGTGAGTCTCCATCTATGATGGAGCTTGTTGTAAGAGAGAATAATATACAAAAAGCAATTAAGAAAGTGAAGAAAAACAACGGTGCACCTGGCATCGATGGCATGCGAGTAAGTGAATTAACATCACATTTCGCAAAATACTTTCCACAAATTAAACAAAAACTGCTTGATGGCACGTATAAGCCACAAGCAGTAAGAAAGGTTGAAATACCTAAATCAAATGGGAAAAAGCGCGTGCTTGGAATCCCTGTCGCAAGAGACAGAGTTATCCAACAAGCCATTAAACAAGTCATTGAACCTAGTATCGACCGTACTTTCTCAAAACACAGTCATGGCTTTAGACCGAATCGTAGTACAGGAACTGCACTTAAAGAATGTGCAACATACTATGAAGAAGGTTACTTAGTTGCAGTTGATTGTGATTTAAAACAGTGCTTTGATATGTTGAACCATGATAAATTAATGTATCTATTTGAACGACATGTTCAAGATAAAGCCATTTCTAAATTTATTCGTAGAAGCCTACAGGTTGGTGCAATCGACCTCAATGGTAATTATCGAAGTAGAGAAATAGGTGCACCGCAAGGTGGTGTTATTTCCCCGTTACTTTGTAATATTTATCTTCACGAATTAGATAATGAATTGGAGAAACGTGGTCATCGCTTTGTTCGTTATGCAGATGACTTCGTCATCTTTGTACGTACAAAACGAGCGGGTCAACGTGTCATGGAAAGTGTGACAAAGTTTATCGAAAAAGACCTTAAACTTATTGTAAATAGTGAAAAGAGCAAGGTAGGTTCTATCACACGTTTAAAGTTCTTGAGTTGTCTAATGACCAAAGTAAATGGCACTTATCGTTTCAGACCGACTATGGAAGCAAGAAGAAATTTAAAACGCACCTTAAGACGTCTAACGAAACGAAATAGACCAGGTACCTTTAAAGAGATTATATCAGAAATTAATCAAGTAACACGAGGGTGGATAAATTACTTTGGTAAAGGATTTATTACAGGTTTTGTAACGAAGTTACAATCATGGTTAAACCGACGCATTAGACAACTAATCCTCAAAAGATGGAAAAGAATAAAAACCAAATATAAGATGTTACGTAAGTATGGACTTGACCATAAGAGTGCAATGAAAATTGCCAATTCAAGAAAGAAATACTGGCGCTTATCATCAACGCATGAAGTTCATCGTGCACTTACAACAAAACGTCTCTACAAGTGGGGGTTAGAACCATTAACCCAACTCGCAGAGACGGCTTACGCAAGATATTGAACCGCCGAGTACGGAACCGTACGCTCGGTGGTGTGAGAGGACGGATAATCAAATAATGGTTATCCTCCTACTCGATTTTAACTTTACGTAAACTTGTAAATAATCGAGCACCATTACCTAGTAATGATATCACAGCACCGAATTTTTTTACTTTGCGTGGAGATTTAAATGAGATATAGAAATCAAGTAGTGTACCTATAGCGCCTAAGCCAAGTGATAAATATACTAAATTTTTGTTTTTAGCGTTATATTTCATACCGTTATATCCATCAACGATAAAGCCAGCTAAATTGAAAAAACGAGATAAACGTTCTGGTTGAGATTTTTTAGACATACAATAATTCCCCCATTAATTTTTTTATATGTTGTTGAAGTCTATGTTGTATATAATAATTACTAAGCTTGTGTTGAACTCAGTAACTTTGTCTATATGATACCATAATACATATATTGACGAATCATACAAAAGATAAACATAGGGGTGAGTTGAATGATTAAATGTGTTTGTTTAGTCGCAGAGACTAAAAATCAGATATTATTGGTCCAAGTAAGACATAGAGCTAAATATTATTTCCCAGGTGGTAAAATTGAAGTAGGGGAATCTTTGGTTGAAGCACTAATCAGAGAATTAGATGAGGAATTAAATTTAACGCTACGAGAAAAAGACTTAGAATTTATAGGTACGGTTGTGGGACCAGCATATCCGCAGCTCAATACACTAACAGAATTAAATGGTTTTAGAGCATTAATTGACATTGACTGGGATAAAATCTCTATTAATAATGAAATTACGGATATCAAATGGATTGATAAACAGAATAGTGAGCTTATTGCACCAGCAGTTCAACAATGGATTGCACAAGGAGTTAACTAATATGATATTGCAGGATATAACATTAGCACATTATCAGCAAAATGATTTACAAGCTGTAAAACAATTTCAACTATTGGAGATAGATAATAAATTTGTTAAAACACCATATGACAATATTATTGCAGCTATAGAAGATTATCATAGATATCCTATAATGGTATGGAGAAATAATGATGTGTAGCATTTTTTACGTTACATATAGAAAAAGGTGTTGTACCTTTTAGCGAAAACACTCAAGCTATCTTTTTCAGATCGTTCAGTGTAGACGCTCGTTATCGAAAAGAAGGTATTGCTAAGCAAGTGATGTCTAAGTTGCCATCATTTATAGTACAACAATTTAAAGGTATAAATGAAATCGTTTTGACGGTTAATACGGATAATCCTAAGGCACTCAATTTATATAAACAACAAGGCTATAGTTATCAAGGTGATAGTTTTTTAGTTGGAAGACCAGTTTATATCATGTCACTAAAGATTAAAGATTCTCTATTATTCAGGACTGATAAATAAAAAGTGAATAATTTAAAATATAATTATGTATCAGTCCAATTTGGAAGAGAACCAGATTAAAACATAAATTAAAAACCAATCAAATTTACCAATGACTATGTTCTTGATAAAGAGGACGGCATGTTTATACCGTTTTAACATAGTACGACTGTAATTTTGATTGGTTATTTTTACGTGTAGTATGAATAGCTGATGTTATCAACAAAATTTGATGTATATATTATAACTTATCAAAGTTAGAAGCCACTATTATCGTTAGTGGCATATGTTGCATATATCTAGATTAGTTGATTGTACTAGCAGTGGTTGATTACCAAAGAGTAGATACTGTGTAAGCGATAAAAATGACTGTACTATTATTCTAAAAAGATAGTGATTAATCTGTTGCTCGTAAGTTATTTCATATGAACAGTATCATTTTTTAAGCGTGTATGCTGTCGTTTTTTAATTAACCACGACGTCATCCATGCAGTAATAGGGATACTCATGGCCACAGCTATTCCACCTAATAAAATAGATATAAACTCTTGTGCAAATATTTTCGAGTTAATAATGTGTCCAAATGAATAGTTTAATTTAAAAAACCAAAAAAACAGTGTTAATTGACCTCCAAAAAAGGCGAGATATATAGTGTTAGCTGAAGTAGCTAAAATTTCCCTGCCAACATGCATACCAGACTGAAATAGCTCGTATTGACTGAGTTTAGGATTAACTTGATATAACTCATATATTGGAGAGCTAATCGTAATTGCTAAATCAATCACTGCCGCAATGACAGCAAGAATAATAGTAAATACCATAAATTGAACCATATTAATACCAATGTTCATTGAATAAATATAGGTTTCATCTTGTTGCTCTGTGGCAAAGCCTTGTAAATGTCCAAAGTATACTGCAAGGTAAATAACAGTAATTAATAAAGTAGTTGTAATGATAGTAGCGATGAAAGCCGCTTGTGTTTTGATATTATAACTATTCAATACAAATAAGTTGCAAGCAGCAATAACGATACAAAATACAAATGTGACAATATATATAGGCATACCAAAAATAATAAAAATGATACTAATCACTAAGATGGCAAAGTTTAAAAATAAAGTTAAATATGATACTAACCCTTTTTTACCACCAAAAATAAGCATTAATATTAAGAGTAAGGCACCTAAAATGACGACTGCATTCATAGTCTAGCCCTCCTTATAGTTTCTCCAAGTTCCATTAATACAATAGTGATAGGAATAGTTAAGACGATGCCTATACCGCCCGTTAAGGCTCGAACGATTTCTAAAGACCAATTCATTGAAATGGTATAAGTAAGGGTATTAGCATTTTTTAGGTAAATCAAAAACATAGGTAATGATCCAGATAAATATGAAAATAATAAAATATTTGTCATTGTACCCATGATGTCTTGCCCGATGTTTCTACCTGCTAAAGCCCAACGTGTCTTTGAAATATTCGGGGTACGTTGTAAAATTTCGTGCATACCGCTCGCAATCGTGATGGCGACATCCATGATAGCGCCTAGAGAACCTATGAGCACTGAAGCTAAAAAGATATCTTTAGGAGGTAAAGATAAAAAATTCATTGTTTCATATTTAATACCTTGACCACCAGTGAGCGTAATTACTAATTCAGTGAGCCCGATAGCTAACATTGTACCTGCAATTGTGCTGATAATAGTAATGACAGTACGTGCATGCCAACCAGTGACAAGCAATAAGGTGATAACTGTTGAACAAATCATTGCCATTGTCATTAGCAAGAATAAATTCGTATTACTAAACGAGTTATGTATATAAATAGCTGTTAGTACGGCAATTGTATTAATCATTAACGATAAGATAGATTGTAATCCTACTTTACGTCCTACTATTAAAACAGTTAATAAAAATAAACCTGTTATTGTTACAGTTAATGTATCTCGTTTCTTTTCAATAATATCGGCATCGATCAATTTATCAGAAATATGCAGTAATACTTTGTCTCCTTTATTAAAGGCTTCAGAGTCTGCTTGAGATTTGACGTAATCATGTTCTATATTAGTTGTTTGTCCTTTGAAATGGCCATTTAATATTTTTAATGTCAATTGCGTTTTGTATTTAGTGTCATGATTATGTTGGTCATCTGTTATTGATGTTGTTGACAGATGCTTCACTTGTTCTACTTTTCCTATAGGTTGATTGTACAAAGAAGTGTTAAATAAAGTGAAAATAATACTGCAAATATAAATAATACAAAAAATGACAATAATAATATTATAAGGCTTCGTAAAAAAATGTCTTTGTTGCAATAACAAAACCTCAATTCTTTTAGTAATATGCTGATTATACGCCCTTAAAAGCTGTAATTCAAAAATATTAATATTAATTTTCACAAGCGATTATTAGTAAAAAGTTGATGTTTTAGTCATCAGTTGTTTGATTAAAGTTAATAAAATACCTATATCACTTTTAACATAAGGTTCTTTGGTGATAGCACAGATTGTTCTTTTTAATTCAGTATGTTCTAAAGTAATGTTTACCCAATCTTGAGAATTAGGCAATGAAATTTGTTTAGGACAAATGATATAGCCATTTTTTTGTTTTAATATATATTGGGCTAACTGTTTATTACTAATTGTATAAATATCTGTTTTAGTAAATGATTGTAATTGCTTTTTTACTGATGGTGTAACTGAATATAACGTATACATGTGACTATTTTCGAATTGTATTAATGGCGGATGAGTTGATAAGGTGATTGGATCATCTGATGGTGCATATAAGTGAAAATGTTCTTCGAATAAAGGTAACACGTATATGGATTTGTGTTTTTTAATATCATAGTTCAATTCAGTAAAGCCTATATCAATATTGCCATTTAATACTTGATCGATAATAGTATCCTGTGTCATTAAATTAGGTATGATATGTGTATCGTTTTGTAAATGAAATGATTGTATAAGTGGTAATAACATCATTGATACATCACTCTCTTCGTAGCCAATATAAATACTTTTATGTTTACTTAATCCGTGATTTTGAAATTGTTCTATTGTCGTATCTAGATGATCTAATATCGTTAATGCCTCATTAAATAATAATTTCCCCTCAGATGTAAGCGAGATATTTCTTCCTTGTCTTTGAAACAAAGCGACATTCAATTCTTGTTCGAGTAAAGTAATTTGTCTACTAATGGCAGATTGTGCGATATTCAATTCTAATGCAGTTTCAGAAATATGTTCGCGCTTAGCTACCTCAACGAAATAGCGCAATTGTTTAATTTCCATAAATACCTCCATAACAATAGTATGTTTACACGTTATTATACCAATTTCATCTTTGATTAATCTATTTTTTAGAATGATATCTTCTATTTTATATATTGAACAGATCAATTTTTTAGATTATAGTAATTATCATTAATAACTAATATCAGAATATTCTAAAAAAGGGGAGTGCGCATCATGCACAATGACAAGTTAATTAAAGGTTTATATGATTATCGTGAGGAACATGATGCCTGTGGTATTGGTTTTTATGCGAATATGGATAATAAAAGGTCTCACGACATTATTGATAAATCTCTTGAAATGTTACGACGCTTAGACCACAGGGGTGGGGTTGGAGCAGATGGAATGACTGGTGATGGTGCAGGCATCATGACTGAAATTCCGTTCGAATTTTTTGAACAACATATTACAGAATTTAAAATTCCTGGTGAAGGAAACTATGCTGTAGGATTATTTTTTGCTAAAGAACGAATTAAAGGCTCAACTCATGAATCAATGTTTCATCAATATTTTGAAAATGAAGGTCTTAAGATATTGGGCTTTAGAGATGTACCTGTCAATAAAACAGCTATTGCTGAACACGTTGCACAGACGATGCCTGTCATTCAACAAGTTTTTATAGATATTAGCAATATTACTGATGTAACTAAAAAATTATTTTTAGCTAGAAAGCAGTTAGAATATTATACGACAACAAATGATTTAGAACTGTATTTTACAAGTTTATCTCATAAGACGATTGTTTATAAAGGGTGGTTACGCTCAGACCAAATTAAAAAGTTATATCTAGATTTATCTAATGAGTTATATCAATCGAAATTGGGATTAGTACATTCGCGTTTTAGTACGAATACGTTTCCGAGTTGGAAAAGAGCACATCCAAATAGATTGTTAATGCATAATGGGGAGATTAATACCATTAAAGGTAATGTCAATTGGATGAGGGCGCGTCAGCATAAGTTAATCAATACTGTGTTTGGTAAAGATCAACATAAAATATTTAACATTGTTGATGAAGATGGTAGCGACTCTGCCATTGTTGATAATGCTTTAGAATTTTTGTCATTATCTATGGAACCGGAAAAAGCAGCTATGCTCCTTATTCCAGAGCCGTGGCTATACAATAAGTCGAATGATGCCAATGTTCGTGCATTTTATGAATTTTATAGTTATTTGATGGAACCATGGGATGGTCCAACGATGATTTCATTTTGTAATGGAGACAAAATAGGTGCCTTAACAGATAGAAATGGTCTTAGACCAGGTCGATATACGATTACTAAAGATAACTTTATTGTCTTTTCATCAGAAGTAGGCGTCGTTGATGTTCCAGAAAGTAATGTGGCATTTAAAGGTCAACTGAATCCAGGAAAGTTATTATTAGTTGATTTTAATGAGCATAAAGTAATTGAAAATAATGACTTGAAGACACGTATAGCTAACGAATTACCTTATCAAGCGTGGATTGAAAAGTATAAAAAGCGATTTGACTTTGAAAGTATACAATATCGCGCGTCAGATTGGTCAAATGAGACATTATTTAAATTACAACGTCAATTTGCATACACTAAAGAAGATATCAATAAATATATGCAAGAATTAGTAGAATCTAAAAAAGATCCAATTGGAGCGATGGGTTATGATGCTCCAATTGCGGTATTAAATGATAAGCCGGAATCACTATTTAATTATTTTAAGCAATTATTCGCACAAGTTACCAATCCACCTATTGATGCTTATCGAGAAAAAATAGTAACAAGTGAATTGTCATACTTAGGAGGAGAAGGTAACTTAATTAATCCAGATGAGCATGTGCTAGATAGAATCCAGTTGAAACGTCCAGTATTGAACGAACAACATATTGAAAGTATTGATCACCAAACGTTTAATACGACTTATTTATCAACGTTATATGATGGTTCATTGGAAGAAGCTTTAAATCAATTAGGTGAATCCGCAATTCGAGCTGTGACTAAAGGTGCACAAATATTAGTGTTAGATGATAGTGGACTAGTAGATGACAAAGCATATGCTATGCCTATGTTGTTAGCAATTAGTCATATTCATCAATTACTTATTAAGGAAAATTTACGTATGGATACTAGTTTAGTTGCTAAATCTGGTGAAACTAGAGAAGTGCATCATGTTGCTTGCTTGTTAGGATATGGAGCTAATGCTGTTGTCCCATACTTAGCACAACGAACAATTGAACATATGACGTTGACAGAACAATTGCCTGGCGATGTTAGTGCTAATGTTAAGACATATACTGATGTGTTGTCTGAAGGTGTTATTAAAGTTATGGCGAAAATGGGTATTTCTACGGTGCAAAGTTATCAAGGAGCACAAATATTTGAAGCTATTGGTTTATCAGATGAAGTTATTAATCGCTATTTTACAGGCACCCAATCTAAATTATCTGGTTTATCTATCGAACAAATCGATACAGAAAATAAAGCTCGACAACAAAGTGGTAAAGACTTTTTAGAATCAGGAAGTACATTCCAATGGCGTCAACAAGGACAACATCATGCGTTTAATCCACAAACTATATTTTTATTACAACATGCATGTAGAGACAATGATTATGCTAAGTTTAAAGACTATTCTCAAGCTGTAAACCATAGTCGTAAAGACCATATTAGACACCTATTAGAATTTAAACCATGTCATCCTATCGATATTGATCAAGTAGAACCAATTAGTGACATTGTTAAAAGGTTTAACACTGGGGCGATGAGTTATGGTTCTATCTCTGCAGAAGCACATGAAACATTAGCACAAGCTATGAATGAACTTGGTGGTAAGAGTAATAGTGGTGAGGGCGGAGAAGATCCTAAACGCTATGAAGTTCAAGTAGATGGTAGTAATAAAGTGAGTGCGATTAAACAAGTAGCATCAGGTCGTTTTGGTGTGACAAGTGATTACTTACAACACGCTAAAGAAATTCAAATTAAAGTAGCTCAAGGTGCTAAGCCAGGTGAAGGTGGTCAATTGCCTGGTACCAAAGTTTATCCGTGGATTGCCAAAACGAGAGGATCGACACCAGGTATTGGTTTGATATCACCACCACCTCATCATGATATTTATTCCATTGAAGACTTAGCACAATTAATTCACGATTTGAAAAATGCTAATAAAGACGCTGATATTGCCGTGAAACTAGTATCTAAAACTGGTGTCGGTACAATTGCGTCAGGTGTAGCGAAAGCATTTGCTGATAAAATTGTTATCAGTGGCTATGACGGTGGAACAGGAGCGTCACCAAAAACGAGCATTCAACATGCGGGTGTGCCATGGGAAATCGGATTAGCAGAAACACATCAAACATTAAAACTTAATGATTTAAGAAGTCGCGTTAAGTTAGAAACAGACGGTAAATTATTAACCGGTAAAGATGTAGCGTACGCTTGTGCGCTTGGAGCGGAAGAATTTGGTTTTGCAACGGCACCACTTGTAGTCTTAGGCTGCATTATGATGCGTGTCTGCCACAAAGATACATGTCCAGTTGGAGTTGCAACACAAAATAAAGATTTACGTGCTTTATTTAGAGGTAAAGCACAGCACGTAGTTAATTTTATGCATTTTATAGCACAAGAATTAAGAGAAATATTAGCTTCTTTAGGATTAAGAAGTGTTGAGGAACTAGTCGGACGTACGGATTTATTACAAAAATCAACGACAATTGATTCGCATAGTAAAGCAGCTTCATTACGAGTTGAAAGACTCATTGAAAATTTTGAAGGTACAAATACTAAAGTAATTAAGCAAGATCATCATTTAGATATAGGCTTTGATTTAACTCAATTATATGAAACAACCAAACCATATATAGCAGCAGGACAACGTTATACTGGTACTTTTACTGTTAATAATGAACAAAGAGATGTTGGTGTTATTACTGGTAGTGAAATTACTAAACGTTATGGTGAGCAAGGTTTACCTGAAAATACCATCAATATTTATACGAATGGGCATGCAGGACAAAGTTTAGCAGCATATGCACCGAAAGGTTTAACAGTACATCATACAGGAGATGCTAACGATTATGTCGGTAAAGGATTGTCAGGTGGAACAGTCATCGTTAAAGCACCGTTTGAAGAAAGACAAAATGAAATTATTGCAGGTAATGTATCATTTTATGGCGCTTCAGGTGGGAAAGCTTTTATTAATGGTAAAGCTGGAGAAAGATTCTGTATTAGAAATAGTGGGGCAGATGTAGTAGTTGAAGGTATAGGGGATCATGGGCTTGAATACATGACTGGCGGTCACGTCTTAATATTAGGAGATGTTGGTAAAAACTTCGGGCAAGGTATGAGTGGTGGCGTAGCTTACATTATACCTTCAGATATAGAAACTTTTATTAGAGAAAATCAATTAGATACCTTATTAATGACTACGATTAAATATAATGAAGAGAAATTATTGATTAAAGGAATGTTAGAAGAACATATTGCGCAAACAAATAGTACTAAAGCAATTGATATATTAAAAAAATTCAATCACATTGAGCGTTATGTCGTTAAAGTAATACCTAAAGATTATCAATTAATGATGCAAAAAATTGCATTACACAAGTCTTTAAATAGTAATGAAGATGAAGCAACTTTAGCAGCATTTTATGATGATAGTAAAGTAATTAATCACACACAACGACCAGCGATTGTGTATTAAAGAATAGGGGTTAATCATATGGGTGAATTTAAAGGGTTTATGAAGTATGACAAACAGTACTTATCAGAATTATCTCTTGTCGATCGTTTGACAAATCATCAAGCTTATCAACAACGATTTACTAAAGATGATGCCTCTATTCAAGGTGCACGATGCATGGATTGTGGTACACCGTTTTGCCAAACTGGACAATTATTCGGACGTGAAACGATTGGTTGTCCAATTGGTAATTATATTCCTGAATGGAATGATTTAGTATATCGACAAGATTTTAAACAAGCATATGAACGTTTAAGTGAGACTAATAATTTTCCAGATTTTACAGGACGTGTATGTCCGGCACCTTGTGAAAATGCTTGTGTAATGAAGATCAATCGTGAGTCGGTAGCGATTAAAGGAATAGAACGAACAATCATCGATGAAGCCTTTGATAACAATTGGGTCAAATCTAAATTTCCTAAGCGTCGTCGTAATGAAAAAATAGCAATAGTTGGTAGTGGACCTGCAGGTTTGACAGCAGCTGAAGAATTAAATTATTTAGGATATCAAGTTACCATTTATGAACGTGCAAGAGAAGCGGGAGGGTTACTCATGTATGGTATTCCTAATATGAAATTAGATAAAGAAGTTGTTCGTCGTCGTATTCGTTTGATGGAAGAAGCGGGTATTATCTTCGAAACCGGTGTGGAAATTGGGGTAGATATTGACAAAGATCAGATTGAGCAACAATATGATGCCATTATTTTATGCACTGGTGCACAAAAAGGAAGAGATTTACCTCTAGAAGGGCGCATGGGAGCGGGTATTCATTTTGCGATGGATTACTTAACTGAACAAACACAATTGTTAAATGGAGAAATAACAGATACTACCATTACGGCTAAAGATAAAAATGTAATTATCATTGGTGCAGGTGATACTGGAGCTGATTGTGTTGCTACAGCATTAAGAGAAAATTGTAAATCAATCGTTCAGTTTAATAAGTATACTAAGCTACCAGAGGCAATTACTTTTAAAGAAAATAATTCATGGCCATTAGCGATGCCGGTATTCAAAATGGATTATGCACATCAAGAATATCAGGCTAAATTCGGCAAAGAACCCAGAGCTTATGGTGTTCAAACGATGCGTTATGATATCGATGATACGGGTCATATAAGAGGGCTTTACACTCAAATATTACAACAAAGTGACCAAGGTATGGTTATGATGGAAGGAACAGAGAAATTTTGGCCAGCTGATTTAGTATTGTTATCGATTGGTTTTGAAGGAACAGAAACAATGGTACCGCGTGCATTTAATATCAAAACGCAACACAATAAAATTGTAGCGAATGATACAGATTATCAGACAAATGAAGACAAAATTTTTGCTGCAGGCGATGCAAGAAGAGGACAAAGTCTTGTTGTGTGGGCTATTAAAGAGGGGCGCGGTGTAGCTAAGGCTGTAAATCAATACTTATCGTCTAAAGTATTAGTTTAATCTATAAATAACTACAGTAAATTTTTAGGATTAGTGGTCGATGGTGGACAAGATGATGATATATGATGTAGTGTATGAATTATTTAACGTCATTTGTTAATTTTCAATTTCATTATGTAAAGAATAGATTAAAAATTATATTGACATTTAAATAACGCTAATATATGATATTATTTGTGTTCAGGAGGAATACCCAAGTCCGGCTGAAGGGATCGGTCTTGAAAACCGACAGGGGCTTAACGGCTCGCGGGGGTTCGAATCCCTCTTCCTCCGCCATTAATTTTAAATATATAATATTTTATATAATGAAGGTAAGTGCTCAATACGTTGAGTATTTACCTTTTTTTATTTTGCATATTTTGTCAAATTGGACTAATACATAACTATTCACTTTTTATTTATCAGTCTTAAAAACTAGAAAAGCCTTATTTTACGAGTTTTGTTGTTATTGTCTCGAAATTATGGTGCTCTATTTTTAGGTTATCATTATAGTTTGACAATGCTTAGTTATTTAAAGGTTGTTATTTTAAATAATTAACAAAAACATTATTAAATTGCTATTCCTACACTGCTAAAGTTGTGTTTTCATATTATTAAAAATGCCACAATTATAGGGGCAGCGAATTGTTAGTTCAATAAAGTTAGATGCGACTTGAAACAATTATATGGAATATGGCAATTTGTCACAATATATAAATAAGATATAAGAAAATATTGTGAAAGCCTTTACACAACTTGTCTAGACAAGTTATACTTTCACTAAGACATTAAGGGAGTGAAGGATATGGCTGTAAAAAGACAAGATGTAAAAGCCATTGTTGATGCTATTGGAGGACAAGAGAACCTTGAAACAGCAACGCATTGTGTAACACGGCTACGTTTAGTTTTGAAAGATGATAGTAAAGTAGATAAAGAGGCTTTGAGTGATAATCCGTTAGTGAAAGGACAATTCAAAGCTGATCATCAATATCAAATTGTTATTGGACCTGGTACGGTTGATGAAGTATATAAACAATTTGTGGAGGAAACTGGAACGTCTGAGGCGTCGAAAGATGATGCTAAAGCTGCAGCTGCACAAAAAGGTAACCCACTCCAAAGATTAATTAAATTGTTGGGTGATATTTTTATACCGATATTACCTGCGATTGTAACTGCAGGGTTGTTAATGGGGATTAACAATATTTTGACTATGAAGGGCTTATTTGGTCCTAAAGAACTTATTGTGATGTACCCACAAATTGCAGATATTTCAAATATTATTAATGTAATTGCTAGTACAGCATTTATCTTCTTACCAGCTTTAATCGGTTGGAGTAGTATGAGAGTATTCGGAGGAAGTCCGATACTAGGTTTAGTCTTAGGATTGATTTTAATGCATCCTCAATTAGTGTCACAATATGATATTGGTAAAGGTCATATACCAACTTGGAATTTATTTGGTTTAGAAATTAAACAGTTGAATTATCAAGGTCAAGTATTGCCAGTACTTATTGCGGCTTATGTATTAGCTAAATTAGAAAAAGCATTAAATAAAGTCGTTCATGATTCTATTAAAATGTTAGTAGTTGGTCCAGTTGCACTGCTAGTAACAGGTTTTTTATCATTTATCGTTATTGGACCAATTGCTTTAATCATTGGTACAGGTATTACAACTGGGGTTACGTTTGTATTCCAACATGCAGGTTGGTTAGGTGGTGCGCTTTATGGTTTATTATATGCGCCACTTGTTATTACAGGCTTACATCATATGTTTTTAGCTGTAGATTTCCAACTTATGGGAAGTAGTTTAGGTGGAACATATTTATGGCCAATCGTCGCAATTTCTAATATTTGCCAAGGGTCAGCGGCATTTGGAGCATGGTATGTCTATAAACGTCGTAAAATGGTTAAAGAAGAAGGATTAGCATTAACTTCTGGTATTTCTGGTATGTTAGGCGTCACTGAACCAGCTATGTTTGGTGTTAACTTACCGCTTAAATATCCATTCGTTGCAGCTATTTCGACTTCTTGTGTCTTAGGTGCGATTATTGGTATGAATAAAGTTCTTGGCAGTGTAGGTGTTGGAGGGGTACCAGCATTTATTTCAATCCAAAAAGAATATTGGTTAGTATATATTGTAGTGACAATCATTGCTATGATAGTGCCATGTATTTTAACGATTATCTTATCTAATTTTAGTAAACAAAAAGCGAAAGAAATCGTTGAAGATTAACACAATTAAATAACTTAAAGGGGCGTTCATATACTATGCGGGCGTCCCTTATTTTATAACTATATATTAAGAAAAGGTGGTATTAGCGTGTTGAAAAATCAAGATTGGAGAAAATCAGTCGTATATCAAATTTACCCGAAGTCATTTAATGATACGACTGGAAGTGGTATTGGGGATATTAAAGGTATTATTGAAAAATTAGACTATTTAGCTTTCCTTGGTGTTGACTATATATGGTTAACGCCTGTATATGAATCTCCAATGAATGATAATGGTTATGATATTAGTAATTATTTAAAAATAAATGAAGATTTTGGAACGTTGGAAGACTTTGAGTTATTAGTAACAGAAGCACACAAAAGAGAATTAAAAGTAATGTTAGATATCGTTATTAACCATACATCTACAGAACACCATTGGTTTAAAGAAGCCAAAAAAGCGAAAGATAATCCATATAGAGATTTTTATTTTTTCCGTAAATCTCAAGATGGCCCACCAACTAACTGGGAATCAAAATTTGGGGGCAATGCATGGCAATATGATCCTGTTACGGATGAATATTATTTACATCTTTTTGACGTCACTCAAGCTGATTTAAATTGGGAAAATAAAGAAGTTAGACAAGCATTGTATAATATTGTCAATCATTGGATAGACTTTGGTGTAGATGGTTTTCGTTTTGATGTTATTAATTTAATTTCTAAAGATGAATTTAAAGATTCTACTAATATAGGTAAAGAGTTTTATACTGATGGTCCTAGAGTTCATGAGTTTCTACATGAATTGAATCGTCAAACATTTGGTGATACAGATATGATGACGGTTGGAGAAATGTCATCTACAACAATTGATAATTGTATTAAATATACCAATCCAGAACGTCAAGAATTAAATAGCGTATTTAACTTCCATCATTTAAAAGTAGACTACGTCAATGGTGAAAAATGGAGCAATGCTAAACTAGATTTTCATAAACTAAAAACTATTTTGATGGAGTGGCAAACTGGAATTTATCAAGGTGGCGGATGGAACGCGATATTCTGGTGTAATCATGATCAGCCTAGAGTTGTATCAAGGTTTGGTAATGATACAACAGAAGAATTGAGACAGCAAAGTGCTAAAATGCTGGCAATAACGCTACATATGCTGCAAGGGACACCTTACATTTATCAAGGTGAAGAAATTGGTATGACTGATCCTCATTTTACATCTATCGATCAATATAGAGATGTTGAATCTTTAAATGCATATCAAAATATGAAACAAAAAGGATATGACGAAGATTACATCATGGCTATTCTCGGACAAAAATCACGTGATAATTCACGTACACCCATGCAATGGTCTGCAGATATCAATGCTGGATTTACAGAAGGGAAACCTTGGATTGAAGTTGCGCGTAATTATCCTACAATTAATGTTGAACAAGCAATAGAAGATAAGGATTCAATTTTATATACGTATAAAAAATTAATTGACTTACGACATCAATACGACATTATTACTTATGGAAATATTATTCCACGTCACATGAATCATAATGATTTGTTTATATATGATCGTTATTTTGACAATCGTTGTTGGACTGTAGTCGCTAACTTTTCAGCACAAAGTGTCATAATTCCAGAAGATGTTGACTTAAATGGGGATATAGTTATCCAAGAAGGTATAATAGAAGAAAATTCGATTAGTGGTTACGGTGCAATTGTCATTGAAACATTATCGGAAAATAAATAACATGGAAGTTTGTATATAATGAAGCAAAAGAAATTCATTAAAATTTATGAAACATTAAAAGCAGATATTATTAATGGAAAATATAGTTATGGTAGTTCAATTCCTTCTGAAAATGATCTTTTGCAAACTTACGAATCATCAAGGGAAACTGTGCGTAAAGCACTTGATTTACTCGTCTTGGATGGTATGATTCAAAAAATTCACGGCAAAGGTTCTTTAGTGATTTATCAAGGTATGACGGAATTCCCATTTTCTGAGTTAGTTAGTTTTAAAGAAATGCAAACTGAGTTAAATATAATGTATACAACAGAAATTATAGTCAATGAAGTTATTAAAGCTTATGAAGTGCCAGAAGTTCAACGCAAGCTAGCTATATCGGATAATGAAGCACTTATTCATATTATTCGAACTAGAAAAATTAATGGTCATGTTAAAATCGTCGATGAAGATTATTTTCTACAGAGTATTGTTAAAGCAATTGGAAATGATGTTGCAGAAGATTCTATATATCATTATTTAGAACATGATTTATATTTAGCGATTAGTTATTCTAATAAAGCTATTACTTTTGAACCATTTTCAGATCAAGAATATAAATTGTTTGGCCAAGTTGAACCAGCATATTGTGCTACAGTGAGAAGTATTGTTTATTTGGAAGACACCACTCAATTTCAATATAATATTTCTAAACATATAGCAACTGAGTATAAATTTAATGAATTTTCTAGAAGACGTACTAAATAAAATTGAATTTTAAAGTTAATGTTCTAAAGGTTTTATGCTTGCAATTCGCTATATAAATATAGTAAGATATATCTTGCCGTGCTAGGTGGGGAGGTAGCGGTTCCCTGTACTCGAAATCCGCTTTATGCGAGACTTAATTCCTTTATTGAGGGCGTATTTTTGTGAAGTCTGCCCGGAGCACGTAGTGTTTGAAGATTTCGGTCCTATGCAATATGAACCCATGAACCATGTCAGGTCCTGACGGAAGCAGCATTAAGTGGATCATCATATGTGCCGTAGGGTTGCCGAGATTTAGCTAACGACTTCGGTAACGTTTGTGAATTACGTTCGATTTAAAGGTGCACGGTTTTTAATTTTTAATTTAACATTTAAATAAAGTATGATAACGACATATAATGAAAGCTACTCTCTTTAATAGTTAACAAGGATTTTGTATACTTGATTGCTATTATATTGATGAGTAGCTTTTTATATTTGCAGTAGAAATATGTGAGTATATACTTGTGCGACGAGGACAAGTAATATTAAGGTTCTCTCCCAAAATGGACTGATACATAATTAATTTTTTGCCTCACACCCCAGCTTGCACATTATAGTAAAAATTCTGTTGACAGAATTTTTCTTTGCTGGGGCCCCAATGCCCAACTTGCACTGTTTGTATAAACTGATTAATCAGTTTATTTGTGTTGGGGCCCCGGTCTTCGACTAGCACTGTTGCCCAACTTTCATTGCTTGTAGAAACTGTTTCACAGTTTCTCTATGTTGGGTCCCTACCTCAGGAGTCTCGGCTTTAAAATAATTTATATTTTAAATTATTCACTTTTTATTTATCAGTCCTGAGAATAGAGAACCAATATTAATTGTGTAGTAAAAGAGAATTTGAATAGTCTTATAGCAATAAATAGTCTATGGTAATACATTAATTATAAATTAAAAGTGTTGGATAAATAATGGTAGTGTAGTTGTATTGAATATAATACAATTATCATACGATATTAAAAGTTATAAATTAATGAATATTAGAAAAGTAATTTTCGGAGGAATTATGCAAATATATTTAAGTACATTAACTGAACTTGACTATGATACTTCTCTAGATAATATTGAAGAAAGTTTTAATGAAACTCCAGAAACGAGTTGGCAGGCAAGAAAAAAAGTTAAATATTTAAGAAAATCTCCCTTATATAATTTTGAATTGGAAGTTATTGCTAAGAATGACAATAATGAAGTAGTTGGTCACGTATTATTAATTGAAGTAGAAATTGTTAGTGAGATACAAACTTATTATGCGCTTGCAGTTGCATCGTTATCAGTAAAACCTGATTTGCGTGGCCAAGGATTAGGCAGTAGTTTGATGAGTGCAGTTGAAGAACGAGCTAAATCACAAGAGTATAGTACGATTATTGTAAGAAATAATTTAGAATACTTCTCAAAATTAGGTTATGATAATGCGCAAGACTACGACATTCAATCAGAAGATCATGAGAATATATTAGTTAAATTTTTATGGGATCATTTAGATAATCCGCCTCATGGTGTTATTAAAATTCCTCAACAGTTAGTTTGAGGTAAGTAAGTTATAACGTGATATAATAAGAAGTAATTGTTTATGGAGGTGCTAACTTGAACTATCAAGCTTTATACCGCATGTATAGACCGCAAAGTTTTGATGATGTCGTTGGTCAAGAACATGTTACAAAAACATTGAAAAATGCTATATCAAAAAACAAACAATCGCATGCCTATATTTTTAGTGGACCGAGAGGAACTGGAAAAACAAGTATAGCGAAAGTTTTTGCTAAAGCGATAAATTGTTTGAATAGCACTGATGGGGAACCTTGTAATGAATGTGCGATTTGTACAGGTATCACTCAGGGAACTAACTCAGATGTTATTGAAATTGATGCTGCAAGTAACAATGGTGTAGATGAAATTAGAAATATTAGAGATAAAGTTAAATATGCTCCGAGTGAATCAAAATATAAAGTATATATTATTGATGAAGTTCATATGTTAACAACAGGTGCATTTAATGCCTTACTAAAAACTTTAGAAGAACCACCAGCTCATGCTATCTTTATCTTGGCAACTACTGAACCACATAAAATACCTCCAACTATTATTTCTAGGGCACAACGTTTTGATTTTAAAGCGATTAGTATAAGCCAAATTGTAGAAAGGTTGCGATATGTCGCTGATGCACAACATCTAGATTATGAAAATAATGCATTAGAGTTTATTGCTAAAGCTTCAGAAGGTGGCATGAGAGATGCTTTAAGTATTATGGATCAGGCAATTGCATTTGGAGATGGACATTTAACTCTACAAGACGCTTTAAATGTAACTGGTAGTGTTCATGACGAAGCATTAAATCAGTTATTTGAAGAAATAGTTAAAGGGGATGTTCAAGCAGCATTCCAAAGATATCACCATTTTATCGCTGAAGGAAAAGAAGTGAATAGACTTATTAATGATATGATCTATTTTGTTAGAGATACAATTATGAATAAGACAGCTGACAAAGAAAATGATTATGATGCATTGATGACGTTAGATTTAAATATGCTTTATCAAATGATAGATAGTATAAATGATACGTTGGTATCAATTAGATTCAGTGTAAATCAAAATGTTCACTTTGAAGTATTGTTAGTTAAGCTTGCAGAACTTATAAAAAAACAAGTGCCGGTAGTTGGTATTGAATCTAATGATGTGACACACATTGCTCAACAACCGAATAGTGATGTATTGTTGCAAAGAATGGAACAATTAGAACAAGAGCTTAAAGCTTTAAAAGCGCAAGGTACAAGTGCAACTAGTAATAATAAGACAAGTAAAAAGCCAACAAGATCATTGCAAAGGAATAAAAATGCTTTTTCAATGCAACAAATTGCTAAAGTTTTAGATAAAGCAAATAAAGAAGACATTAAATTACTGAAAGATCGATGGCAAGATGTTGTTGATCATGCTAAAAATAATGATAAGAAGTCATTAGTTAGCTTATTACAAAATTCAGAACCAGTTGCAGCAAGTGAAGATCATGTCTTAGTGAAATTTGAAGAGGAAATTCACTGTGAAATTGTGAATAAGGACGATGAAAAACGCAGTAATATAGAAAGCGTTGTTTGTAATATTGTAAATAAAAATGTCAAAGTGGTTGGTGTGCCTTCAGATCAATGGTTAAGGGTGCGTTCAGAATATATACAATCACGTAAACAAGATCACAGCGATGATAATAGTAATGATAGTAGTGAACAACAAGATGTTGCACAAAAAGCAAAAGATTTATTTGGTGAAGAAACTGTAAATATAATAGATGAAGAGTGATACATGACAAGCGATATAATCGTATGTATAATGTAATAAACATCATATTTTTATTAAAACTGTATGAATTTCAAGGAGGAAAAAATATATGCGCGGTGGCGGAAATATGCAACAAATGATGAAACAAATGCAAAAAATGCAAAAGAAAATGGCTCAAGAACAAGAAAAGCTTAAAGAAGAGCGTATTGTAGGTACAGCTGGTGGTGGCATGGTTGCAGTTACAGTAACTGGACACAAAGAAGTTGTAGATGTTGAGATTAAAGAAGAAGCAGTAGATCCTGAAGATGTTGAAATGCTACAAGATTTAGTATTGGCAGCTACTAATGAAGCAATGAATAAAGCTGATGAACTTACTCAAGAACGCTTAGGTAAGCATACTCAAGGCTTAAATATTCCTGGAATGTGATTGTAGATGCAATATCCAGAACCTATATCAAAACTTATTGATAGTTTTATGAAATTGCCAGGCATTGGTCCAAAAACAGCCCAACGTCTGGCTTTTCATACTTTAGATATGAAAGAAGACGACGTTGTACAATTCGCTAAAGCATTAGTAGATGTAAAAAGAGAACTAACATATTGTAGTGTATGTGGACACATTACTGAGAATGATCCGTGTTATATCTGTGAGGATAAGCAAAGAGATCGATCTGTGATTTGTGTTGTTGAAGATGATAAAGATGTTATAGCTATGGAAAAAATGAGAGAATATAAAGGTTTGTATCATGTTCTACATGGTTCGATTTCACCTATGGACGGCATTGGCCCAGAAGATATTAATACTCCTTCATTGATAGAACGCTTGAAAAGTGATGAAGTAAATGAACTAATCTTAGCAATGAATCCTAATTTAGAGGGAGAATCTACTGCAATGTATATTTCGAGATTAGTTAAACCTATAGGTATTAAAGTAACAAGATTAGCACAAGGGCTATCTGTTGGTGGAGATTTAGAATATGCAGATGAAGTAACTTTATCAAAAGCTATAGCTGGAAGAACTGAAATGTAGAAAGTAAAATAAGTTGTTGTTTCTATTTTAATTATAGAAATGACAGCTTTTTTCATTGGAATATAATAGTATGAAATGATAATTAAGCTTAATATAGACTGTTAATATAAAGGGTTAGTAGGAACTATAAAATTATTTATAGCAAACAACAAAATAATTAAAAATTATTAAAGTTCCTATTTATAGCGATATAGACGATTTTTACATAAGTGCAAGTGATGATTTTCATTTTAAAACATACTATAAACTTATATCTGTTATATAAGTTCGGTTTTTGCGTTCAGGTGTATTTTTAATAGTGTTAAAAGTGTAAATTTTACTGTTGTTAAGTATGCTAGAAGCCTGTATAGTATGTATTTGTTGAGGCGAACAAAAGCACAACAAAACAATTTGAATAAAATCAAAATTAATTTTAAAAAGTTATTGACTTGAAGATTAATAACGTTTATAATTAATTCTTGTGTTGAGAAATGAACATTGAAAACTGAATGACAATATGTCAACGTTAATTCCAAAAACGTAACATTAAGTTACAAACATTATTTAGTATTATGAGCTAATCAAACATCATAAATTTTTATGGAGAGTTTGATCCTGGCTCAGGATGAACGCTGGCGGCGTGCCTAATACATGCAAGTCGAGCGAACAGATGAGAAGCTTGCTTCTCTGATGTTAGCGGCGGACGGGTGAGTAACACGTGGATAACCTACCTATAAGACTGGGATAACTTCGGGAAACCGGAGCTAATACCGGATAATATATTGAACCGCATGGTTCAATAGTGAAAGATGGTCTTGCTATCACTTATAGATGGATCCGCGCTGCATTAGCTAGTTGGTAAGGTAACGGCTTACCAAGGCAACGATGCATAGCCGACCTGAGAGGGTGATCGGCCACACTGGAACTGAGACACGGTCCAGACTCCTACGGGAGGCAGCAGTAGGGAATCTTCCGCAATGGGCGAAAGCCTGACGGAGCAACGCCGCGTGAGTGATGAAGGTCTTCGGATCGTAAAACTCTGTTATTAGGGAAGAACATATGTGTAAGTAACTGTGCACATCTTGACGGTACCTAATCAGAAAGCCACGGCTAACTACGTGCCAGCAGCCGCGGTAATACGTAGGTGGCAAGCGTTATCCGGAATTATTGGGCGTAAAGCGCGCGTAGGCGGTTTTTTAAGTCTGATGTGAAAGCCCACGGCTCAACCGTGGAGGGTCATTGGAAACTGGAAAACTTGAGTGCAGAAGAGGAAAGTGGAATTCCATGTGTAGCGGTGAAATGCGCAGAGATATGGAGGAACACCAGTGGCGAAGGCGACTTTCTGGTCTGTAACTGACGCTGATGTGCGAAAGCGTGGGGATCAAACAGGATTAGATACCCTGGTAGTCCACGCCGTAAACGATGAGTGCTAAGTGTTAGGGGGTTTCCGCCCCTTAGTGCTGCAGCTAACGCATTAAGCACTCCGCCTGGGGAGTACGACCGCAAGGTTGAAACTCAAAGGAATTGACGGGGACCCGCACAAGCGGTGGAGCATGTGGTTTAATTCGAAGCAACGCGAAGAACCTTACCAAATCTTGACATCCTTTGACAACTCTAGAGATAGAGCCTTCCCCTTCGGGGGACAAAGTGACAGGTGGTGCATGGTTGTCGTCAGCTCGTGTCGTGAGATGTTGGGTTAAGTCCCGCAACGAGCGCAACCCTTAAGCTTAGTTGCCATCATTAAGTTGGGCACTCTAAGTTGACTGCCGGTGACAAACCGGAGGAAGGTGGGGATGACGTCAAATCATCATGCCCCTTATGATTTGGGCTACACACGTGCTACAATGGACAATACAAAGGGCAGCGAAACCGCGAGGTCAAGCAAATCCCATAAAGTTGTTCTCAGTTCGGATTGTAGTCTGCAACTCGACTACATGAAGCTGGAATCGCTAGTAATCGTAGATCAGCATGCTACGGTGAATACGTTCCCGGGTCTTGTACACACCGCCCGTCACACCACGAGAGTTTGTAACACCCGAAGCCGGTGGAGTAACCTTTTAGGAGCTAGCCGTCGAAGGTGGGACAAATGATTGGGGTGAAGTCGTAACAAGGTAGCCGTATCGGAAGGTGCGGCTGGATCACCTCCTTTCTAAGGATATATTCGGAACATCTTTTTAGAAGATGCGGAATAACGTAGACATATTGTATTCAGTTTTGAATGTTTATTAACATTCATTTGTACATTGAAAACTAGATAAGTAAGTAAAAATAGATTTTACCAAGCAAAACCGAGTGAATAAAGAGTTTTAAATAAGCTTGAATTCATAAGAAATAATCGCTAGTGTTCGAAAGAACACTCACAAGATTAATAACGCGTTTCCTAACGGAAACATAGATTAAGTTATTAAGGGCGCACGGTGGATGCCTTGGCACTAGAAGCCGATGAAGGACGTTACTAACGACGATATGCTTTGGGTAGCTGTAAGTAAGCGTTGATCCAGAGATTTCCGAATGGGGAAACCCAGCATGAGTTATGTCATGTTATCGATATGTGAATACATAGCATATCAGAAGGCACACCCGGAGAACTGAAACATCTTAGTACCCGGAGGAAGAGAAAGAAAAATCGATTCCCTGAGTAGCGGCGAGCGAAACGGGAAGAGCCCAAACCAACAAGCTTGCTTGTTGGGGTTGTAGGACACTCTGTACGGAGTTACAAAGGACGATATTAGACGAATCATCTGGAAAGATGAATCAAAGAAGGTAACAATCCTGTAGTTGAAAATATTGTCTCTCTTGAGTGGATCCTGAGTACGACGGAGCACGTGAAATTCCGTCGGAATCTGGGAGGACCATCTCCCAAGGCTAAATACTCTCTAGTGACCGATAGTGAACCAGTACCGTGAGGGAAAGGTGAAAAGCACCCCGGAAGGGGAGTGAAATAGAACCTGAAACCGTGTGCTTACAAGTAGTCAGAGCCCGTTAATGGGTGATGGCGTGCCTTTTGTAGAATGAACCGGCGAGTTACGATTTGATGCAAGGTTAAGCAGTAAATGTGGAGCCGTAGCGAAAGCGAGTCTGAATAGGGCGTTTAGTATTTGGTCGTAGACCCGAAACCAGGTGATCTACCCTTGGTCAGGTTGAAGTTCAGGTAACACTGAATGGAGGACCGAACCGACTTACGTTGAAAAGTGAGCGGATGAACTGAGGGTAGCGGAGAAATTCCAATCGAACCTGGAGATAGCTGGTTCTCTCCGAAATAGCTTTAGGGCTAGCCTCAAGTGATGATTATTGGAGGTAGAGCACTGTTTGGACGAGGGGCCCTTCTCGGGTTACCGAATTCAGACAAACTCCGAATGCCAATTAATTTAACTTGGGAGTCAGAACATGGGTGATAAGGTCCGTGTTCGAAAGGGAAACAGCCCAGACCACCAGCTAAGGTCCCAAAATATATGTTAAGTGGAAAAGGATGTGGCGTTGCCCAGACAACTAGGATGTTGGCTTAGAAGCAGCCATCATTTAAAGAGTGCGTAATAGCTCACTAGTCGAGTGACACTGCGCCGAAAATGTACCGGGGCTAAACATATTACCGAAGCTGTGGATTGTCCTTTGGACAATGGTAGGAGAGCGTTCTAAGGGCGGTGAAGCATGATCGCAAGGACATGTGGAGCGCTTAGAAGTGAGAATGCCGGTGTGAGTAGCGAAAGACGGGTGAGAATCCCGTCCACCGATTGACTAAGGTTTCCAGAGGAAGGCTCGTCCGCTCTGGGTTAGTCGGGTCCTAAGCTGAGGCCGACAGGCGTAGGCGATGGATAACAGGTTGATATTCCTGTACCACCTATAATCGTTTTAATCGATGGGGGGACGCAGTAGGATAGGCGAAGCGTGCGATTGGATTGCACGTCTAAGCAGTAAGGCTGAGTACTAGGCAAATCCGGTACTCGTGAAGGCTGAGCTGTGATGGGGAGAAGACATTGTGTCTTCGAGTCGTTGATTTCACACTGCCGAGAAAAGCCTCTAGATAGAAAATAGGTGCCCGTACCGCAAACCGACACAGGTAGTCAAGATGAGAATTCTAAGGTGAGCGAGCGAACTCTCGTTAAGGAACTCGGCAAAATGACCCCGTAACTTCGGGAGAAGGGGTGCTCTTTAGGGTTAACGCCCAGAAGAGCCGCAGTGAATAGGCCCAAGCGACTGTTTATCAAAAACACAGGTCTCTGCTAAACCGTAAGGTGATGTATAGGGGCTGACGCCTGCCCGGTGCTGGAAGGTTAAGAGGAGTGGTTAGCTTCTGCGAAGCTACGAATCGAAGCCCCAGTAAACGGCGGCCGTAACTATAACGGTCCTAAGGTAGCGAAATTCCTTGTCGGGTAAGTTCCGACCCGCACGAAAGGCGTAACGATTTGGGCACTGTCTCAACGAGAGACTCGGTGAAATCATAGTACCTGTGAAGATGCAGGTTACCCGCGACAGGACGGAAAGACCCCGTGGAGCTTTACTGTAGCCTGATATTGAAATTCGGCACAGCTTGTACAGGATAGGTAGGAGCCTTTGAAACGTGAGCGCTAGCTTACGTGGAGGCGCTGGTGGGATACTACCCTAGCTGTGTTGGCTTTCTAACCCGCACCACTTATCGTGGTGGGAGACAGTGTCAGGCGGGCAGTTTGACTGGGGCGGTCGCCTCCTAAAAGGTAACGGAGGCGCTCAAAGGTTCCCTCAGAATGGTTGGAAATCATTCATAGAGTGTAAAGGCATAAGGGAGCTTGACTGCGAGACCTACAAGTCGAGCAGGGTCGAAAGACGGACTTAGTGATCCGGTGGTTCCGCATGGAAGGGCCATCGCTCAACGGATAAAAGCTACCCCGGGGATAACAGGCTTATCTCCCCCAAGAGTTCACATCGACGGGGAGGTTTGGCACCTCGATGTCGGCTCATCGCATCCTGGGGCTGTAGTCGGTCCCAAGGGTTGGGCTGTTCGCCCATTAAAGCGGTACGCGAGCTGGGTTCAGAACGTCGTGAGACAGTTCGGTCCCTATCCGTCGTGGGCGTAGGAAATTTGAGAGGAGCTGTCCTTAGTACGAGAGGACCGGGATGGACATACCTCTGGTGTACCAGTTGTCGTGCCAACGGCATAGCTGGGTAGCTATGTATGGACGGGATAAGTGCTGAAAGCATCTAAGCATGAAGCCCCCCTCAAGATGAGATTTCCCAACTTCGGTTATAAGATCCCTCAAAGATGATGAGGTTAATAGGTTCGAGGTGGAAGCATGGTGACATGTGGAGCTGACGAATACTAATCGATCGAAGACTTAATCAATTAAATGTTTTGCGAAGCACAATCATTTTTACTTACTATCTAGTTTTGAGTGTATAATTTACATTCTTATTTGTCTGGTGACTATGGCAAGGAGGTCACACCTGTTCCCATGCCGAACACAGAAGTTAAGCTCCTTAGCGCCGATGGTAGTCGGACTTACGTTCCGCTAGAGTAGGACGTTGCCAGGCAATAAAAATGGATGCGATGACCCGCATTGAGACCGTAAGGTCTCTTTTTTTTATGTCTAAAAGTCATGAAGGTATATAAGGACTTGATGCAGAGCAAGCGTTTGAAGCTGACGAAATAAGGAACGAACGCCACGACTTTAGACGAGCTAAAGGAGTCAGAGAGAGACGTCAATGAGGAAAGATGCGAGCGGTTGTCTCAAGTCAAGAAAGCGCCTTAGCGCCGATGGTAGCAGACTACGTTCCGCTAGAGTAGGACGTTGCCAGGCAATAAAAATGGATGCGATGAGTCGCATTGAGACCGCGAGGTCTCTTTTTTTATGTCTAAATACATCATGTTAGTATTGAAAAAGCGAGGCACTATTAGAAAATAAGATGTATATTTTCTAAAGCAACTTAATTATTGTACAATAGACAAGCTATTGTATAAGTAACACTAACTTTTTCCAAAGAAGTGTTACTATATAATTAATGAATGTTTTAAGGGAAAGTGAGTAAATATGAAAACACCCATTATAGAAAAGTTGAATAAACTTAATGATTTAAATGCTATATCATTACATGTCCCGGGTCATAAAAATATGACCATTGGAAATTTAGAATCATTAAATATAAGTATGGATAAAACTGAAATAACAGGTCTAGATGATTTACATCATCCTGAAGATATTATTTTACAAAGTATGAACTTAGTAAAAAAACATTCGGATTATACTGCTTATTTATTAATTAATGGTACAACTTCTGGAATCTTATCTGTTATCCAAGCTTTTAATAAGGAAAAAGGTCGAGTGTTACTGATGAGAAATAGTCACAAATCTGTGTTACATGCTTTGGATATTAGTAATCAGTTTGGACGATTTACTGAAATGATTCAAAGTAGTAATAGTTTACATTACCAACAACCACTTTTTAATAATTTAGATCAACAAAAGTATAAATTAGCAGTATTAACATATCCTAATTATTACGGTGAGACATATGATATAAGTAGAAAAATTAATGAATTACACAACAAACATATCCCAGTACTTGTAGATGAAGCACATGGTGCTCATTTCGGTTTGCAAGGTTTTCCACAGTCATCTTTAAATTACCATGCTGATTATGTTGTACAGTCATATCATAAAACATTACCAGCACTGACAATGGGATCTATGTTATTTATACATAAGGATGCACCATTAAGAAATGAAATTATTAAATATTTGAATTATTTCCAAACCTCAAGTCCATCTTATTTAATTATGGCAAGTTTAGAATCTGCACAGCAATTTTATGATGAATATGATGAAAAAATATTTTTTGTTAAGAGAAATATGGTAATAAAACAATTAAAACGAATGGGATTTGAGGTGATTCAAGTAGATGATCCTTTAAAATTATTAATTAGATATAGAGGAACAACAGGTGATGATATACAAGCATGGTTAGAAGAACAACATATATATGTTGAACTAGCAGATGAATATCAAGTGTTATTAGTCTTACCTTTATGGCATAACAATGATAGCTATCCTTTTAATGATTTATTGCATAGAATTGCAAAGATACATTTACCAAAAAAACAATGGGAATTAAAAGAAAATTTTGCAAGTCCTAAATTATTAACTGATAGTGGAGAATATAAACCTTTTGAAAGTGATAAAACAAGATGGCTAGATTTTACTAAAGCTAATGGAAGAGTATTAGCACAACACATTGTTCCATATCCACCTGGCATTCCTACTATTATAAAAGGAGAAACAATAACTGAAAATATGATAGAATTACTTGAAGATTATTATGTATCTGGATTAAAAATTGAAGGAATGACAAATAATAAAATTTTAGTTGAGGATGAATAAAATGTCAGCTTTTATAACATTTGAAGGACCTGAAGGTTCAGGAAAAACTACAGTATTAAAAAAAGTATCTGAAAAATTACAAAATGAATATGATACTATTGCGACACGTGAACCTGGTGGTGTACCTACAGGAGAAGAAATACGTAAGATAGTATTAGAAGGAAATGACATGGATATTAGAACAGAGGCAATGCTTTTTGCAGCTTCTAGAAGAGAACATTTAGTCGAAAAAGTTATTCCGGCTTTAAGTGATAATAAAATCGTATTATGTGATCGTTATATCGACAGCTCTCTAGCATATCAAGGGTATGCCAGAGGTATAGGTATGGAAGCAGTTAAGTCATTAAATGACTTTGCTATCAATGGTTTATATCCTGATTTGACAGTCTATTTAGATATTAGTGTAGAGGTTGGTAGACAGCGTATTGTTCAAAATGCAAGAGAACAAAATAGACTGGATCAAGAAGATTTGAAATTTCATGAAAAAGTAATTGAAGGTTATCATAAAATCATTCATAATGAACCACAACGGTTTGAAATTATTAACGCAGATCAACCTCTAGAAAATGTTGTTGAAGATACGTATCAAACTATCATCAAATTTCTTGAAAAGATATGATATAATTGCTAGAAGAGGTGTTATAAATAATGAAAATGGTTATAGCGATCGTACAAGATCAAGATAGTCAAGAATTAGCAGACCAACTTGTTAAGTATAATTTCAGAGCAACAAAATTAGCAACAACAGGTGGTTTTTTAAAAGCAGGAAATACGACATTCTTATGTGGTGTCAATGATGACCGTGTTGATGAATTATTAGATGTGATTAATAATACATGTGGTAATAGAGAGCAACTGGTTTCTCCAATAACACCAATGGGTGGAAGTGCAGATTCATATATTCCATATCCTGTTGAAGTAGAAGTGGGTGGCGCTACAGTATTTGTAATGCCAGTAGATGCTTTTCACCAATTTTAAATGCATTTTGCAATAATAATTCGTAAAAGCTAATTATAATATCTAAATACTTATTAAATGATTTAGGGTTGCTTTAATGTAGCTAGTTATGAATAAAGATAAGGTAATCGTTGATGTATCTTCAATACAGTACCTTATTGTTATTATTTATGAATAATTAGTTTTCTGATAGCAACCTTTTTATATAAATGAAAAGGGGATTGTAATGAATGGATGAACAGCAACAATTGGCAAATGCATATCATTCAAATAAATTATCACATGCTTATTTATTTGAAGGTGACGATGCACAAACAATGAAACAAGTTGCATTGAATTTTGCAAAGCTTATCTTATGTGATAACGATAGTCAATGTGATGCAAAGGTTTCCGCATTCAATCATCCAGATTTTTTGTATGTTTCTTCTAATGAAAATACTATAAAAAAAGAACAAGTTGAACAGCTAGTTCATTATATGAATCAACTTCCTATAGAAAGTGATTATAAGGTATATATCATTGAAGATTTTGAGAAGTTAACTATTCAAGGTGAAAATAGTATTTTAAAATTTTTAGAAGAACCTCCTGATAAAACCATTGCCATTTTATTATCAACTAAACCAGAACAAATATTAAATACCATACATTCAAGATGTCAACATTTGTATTTTAAGCCTATAGACAAAGTACAGTTTATTAAACGTTTAGAAGATAGAGAAATATCTAAACCAATAGCTGAAATGATTAGTACATATACGACACAAATTGAAAATGCGCTAGCTTTAAATGAAGAGTTTGATTTAATGTCATTAAGAAAGAGCATTATACATTGGTGTGAACTGTTGTTAACTAACAAATCAATGGCATTAATAGGTATTATAGATCTATTAAAACAAGCTAAAAATCGTAAATTACAATTATTAACTATTGCTGCTGTAAATGGATTTTTCGAAGATATCTTACATAGTAAAGTTAATATTAACAGTACAATTATTTTTAGTGATTTACAAAATGACACACAAAAATATGCGCAAAATTTAACTTTTAATCAAATCGTTTTAATGTTAGAACAGCTAACAGATGCACATAAAAAATTAAACCAAAATGTTAATCCAACATTAGTGTTTGAACAAATAGTAATTAAGGGTGTGAGTTAAATGCCAAATGTTGTCGGCATTCAGTTTCAAAAAGCCGGAAAATTAGAATATTATACACCTAATAATATAGATTTAGATGAAGGACAATGGGTAGTTGTTGAATCTCAAAGAGGTATTGAAATTGGTTTGGTCAAAACAGGCGTCAAAGCTATCGCTGAAGAAGATATTTGTTTACCTATAAAATCAGTTATACGTATTGCAAATGAAGCAGACGTTGCTACATATTTTAAAAATGAACAAGATGCTGAAGAGGCATTAGAATTATGTAAAAATATTGTACAACAGCAGCAATTGGATATGCGTTTAGTTAACTGTGAATACACATTAGATAAATCAAAAGTCATTTTTAATTTTACGGCCGATGATCGTATTGATTTTAGAAAATTAGTAAAATCTTTAGCACAAAATTTAAAAACTAGAATCGAGTTAAGACAAATCGGTGTTAGAGACGAAGCTAAATTACTTGGTGGAATCGGTCCATGTGGACGCTCTCTTTGTTGTTCAACGTTTTTAGGGGATTTTGAACCGGTTTCTATTAAAATGGCTAAAGATCAAAATTTATCATTAAATCCTACGAAAATATCAGGTGCATGTGGTAGATTGATGTGCTGTTTAAAATATGAAAATGATTTATACGAAGAAGCTAGAGCACAACTGCCAGATATTGGTGATGCTATTGACACACCAGAGGGGAACGGTAAAGTTGTAGCATTAAATATACTTGATATTTCAATGCAAGTTAAAATAGAAGGCCTTGAGCAACCACTAGAATATAAATTAGAAGAGTTAGAAGCTTTGAAATGAGGAGGCTTAAGTAGAGTTGGAACGCAATGACATATTTGATAGATTACTGCGTTTAGAAACGAGTGTTAACCAATTAGCACAAGAAGCAACTGAATTAAAATCACTTGTTGTTGAAATGGTTGAAACTAATGTAGCGTTACAATTAGAAAATGATAATCTAAAAAAAGTACTAGGTAATGAAGAAGTACAAAATGATGAGCATCATAGTCAAGATATTGCCGCGCAACAGCAGACAAAGAAAGTCAAAAAACCATTGCCAAGTAAAGATAACTTAGCAATCTTGTACGGCGAAGGCTTTCATATATGTAAAGGTGAATTATTTGGAAAACACCGACATGGAGAAGATTGTTTATTTTGCCTTAATGTATTGAGTGATTAAATGATAAGGCAAATAAATTTTGAAATGAATCATAAAATGTAACTGGGTGTATAAGTGGTAATGATAGTGATTACTACCAATACATCCCTTTTTTAGGAGTAAATGAATGTTAAATGAAAATGAACGATATGACCAATTAATTAAAGAACAATTTAAAATTATTCAAAATGATGATGTGTTTTCATTTTCTACAGATGCGTTATTGTTAGGTCATTTTGCGTATCCAAAAGCAAAAGATAAAGTTATAGATTTGTGTGCAGGTAACGGTGTTATTCAATTACTATTATTTGCTAAACAACAGATTAGTATAGAGGGTATAGAAATACAGTCACAGTTAGTAGATATGGCAAGTAGATCATTTCAAGTTAATAACGTAGACCAGTTTCTAACAATGCATCATATGGATGTTAACAAGGTATATCAGCATTTTAAACCATCACAATATTCATTAGTCACGTGCAATCCACCTTATTTCAAAGAAAATCAATTGCATCAACATCAAAAAGAAGCACATAAAATAGCTAGACATGAAATTTTATGTACCTTAGAAGATTGTGTATTAGCTGCACGTCATCTTTTAAAAGAAGGTGGCAAATTAATTATGGTTCATAGAGCTGATAGACTGATGGATGTCTTAAGCGACATGCGCCATGCTAATATAGAACCTAAGAAAATCAATTTTATTTATAGTAAAATAGGGAAATCAGCGCAAACTATTGTTGTAGAAGGTAGAAAAGGTGGTAATCAAGGATTAATCATTGCACCACCATTTTATATATATAATGAAGATGGAACTTATAGTAATGAAATGAAGGAAATTTATTATGGATAGTCACTTTGTATACATAGTCAAATGTAATGATGGAAGTTTATATACTGGATATGCAAAAGATGTTAAGGCTCGAATTGCTAAGCATAATGATGGAAAGGGAGCCAAATATACAAAAACAAGACGCCCGGTACAGTTAGTTTATCATGAAGTGTATGATACAAAATCGGAAGCATTAAAAAGAGAATATGAAATCAAAACATATTCAAGGCAAAAGAAATTGCGATTAATTGAGGAGAGATAATATGGCCATACTATATTTAGTAGGAACGCCTATTGGCAATCTAGCAGATATTACTTATCGGGCAGTATCAATTTTGCAACAAGTAGATATGATTGCATGTGAAGATACACGAGTTACTACAAAATTATGTCATCACTATCAAATAGATACACCATTAAAGTCATATCATGAACATAATAAAGATAAGCAAACAAACTATATTATCGAACAACTTGAAGCGGGTTTGAGTGTGGCATTGGTATCAGATGCAGGCTTACCATTAATCAGTGATCCAGGATATGAATTAGTTGTCGCAGCTCGACAACATGGTATAAAGGTTGAAACTGTTCCAGGTCCGAACGCAGGATTAACAGCATTGATGGCAAGTGGCTTACCATCGTTCACGTATACATTTTTAGGCTTTTTACCACGAAAAGAAAAGGAGAAGACAGCTATCTTAACACAAAGAATGTATGAGGATAGCACGTTAATTATTTATGAATCGCCATATAGAGTAGTAGAAACATTAAAGACCATTGCTAAAATTGACTCTGAGCGACAAGTATCAATAGGAAGAGAATTAACTAAGAAATTCGAACAAATAACAACAGATACTATTGAACAAATTTTGGAATTACTACGACATAATGATATCCCACAAAAGGGTGAGTTTGTTATACTCATTGAAGGTGCTAAAGCACAAGTTGATGAATCATGGTTTAATTCACTAACTATTGAGCAACATGTTAATCATTACATTGATAAAGATAATTTAAAACCTAAACAAGCTATTAAAAAAGTAGCTGCAGACAGACAAAAGAAACCAAATGAAGTGTATAATATTTATCATCAGATTGAAACCAATGATGATTGATATAATAGGAATAATTGGAATGTAAATTGAAAACTGACTATTGTTGATAATGACTTTAAATCATATAAAATTGTGAGAGCGCATGGAATAAAAAAATTCTATATTTAAAAGGATATGCTTAGCAGAAAGTTTCTGTAATTGTCTGAAACAAAAAGATTATATAATCAATTTTTGCGATTGGCAGTTACTGTTTATATTAAAAAAATTGATAAATGCAACGTTTTATAATACTAGTCAGTATTGCAAGGTTGGGAAGGACGCGTTATTAAAAAGTGACATATAGTTTTTACAATAATGTACAAGATGGACAGCTACGAATAAATTTGTTTTAAATTAATTATTGCTGTCCACTGCCATCATAGTCAGTCTTGCCGGGATGTTATAACGATATTAAACTTTTAAAGAATTATTTCTATCTTACTCTCAAATACTTGCAATATTACAAAAAGTCAATCAATTAAAGTAAACCGTCAATCATTGAAAAGCTAAAGTAAGTTAGCTATTATTTATATGAAACCATACGAGGAGGAACAGTTATGACTAAAGAAACATTTTATATAACAACCCCAATTTATTATCCAAGTGGGAATTTACATATAGGGCATGCATACTCAACCGTAGCAGGTGATGTCATTGCACGATATAAAAGAATGCAGGGTTACGATGTCAGATACTTAACAGGTACAGATGAACATGGTCAAAAAATTCAAGAAAAGGCTCAAAAAGCTGGCAAATCAGAAATTGAATATTTGAATGAAATGATAGATGGTATCAAGCAATTATGGTCAAAACTTGAAATCTCTAATGATGATTTTATTCGAACAACAGAAGAAAGACATAAACATGTTGTTGAACAGGTATTTGAACGTTTGTTAAAACAAGGGGACATTTATTTAGGGGAATACGAAGGTTGGTATTCTGTACCGGATGAAACTTATTACACTGAGTCTCAATTAGTTGATCCTCAATATGAAAATGGCAAAATAGTAGGCGGTAAAAGCCCAGACTCAGGCCATGAAGTTGAATTAGTAAAAGAAGAAAGCTATTTCTTTAATATAAGTAAATATACAGATCGACTATTAGAATTTTATGACCAAAATCCTGAATTCATACAGCCCCCTTCAAGAAAAAATGAAATGATTAATAACTTTATTAAGCCTGGTTTAGCAGATTTAGCTGTTTCTCGTACATCATTTAATTGGGGAGTCCATGTGCCATCAAACCCTAAACATGTCGTTTATGTATGGATTGATGCATTGGTTAATTATATTTCGTCTTTAGGTTATCTTTCAGATGATGAAACACTGTTTAATAAATATTGGCCAGCTGATATACATTTAATGGCGAAAGAAATTGTTCGTTTCCATTCTATTATTTGGCCAATTCTATTAATGGCATTAGATTTACCATTACCTAAAAAAGTGTTTGCACATGGATGGATATTAATGAAAGATGGCAAAATGAGTAAATCTAAAGGCAATGTGGTTGATCCTAACATTTTAATTGATCGTTATGGTTTAGATGCAACTCGTTACTATTTAATGAGAGAGTTACCATTTGGCTCAGATGGTGTCTTTACACCAGAAGCGTTTGTGGAAAGAACAAACTTTGATTTAGCGAATGACCTAGGTAACCTTGTTAATCGTACAATTTCAATGATTAATAAATATTTTGATGGAGAATTACCAGCTTACCAAGGACCACTTCATGATATTGATGAAGATATGGAGCAGTTAGCACTTGATACAGTTACAAGCTATACTGAAAGTATGGAAAGTTTACAATTCTCAGTGGCACTGTCAACTGTATGGAAATTAATAAGTAGAACAAATAAATATATTGATGAAACAACGCCTTGGGTGTTAGCAAAAGATGACAGTCAAAAAGCGATGTTGGGTAATGTAATGGCGCATTTAGTTGAAAATATTAGATTTGCAGCTGTGTTATTACGTCCATTCTTAACACATGCACCTAAAGAAATTTTTGAACAATTAAATATTAATAATCCAGAGTTAATGGAATTTGCTAGTTTAAGTCAATATGGTTTATTGACAGAACCTATTATGGTTACCAATAAACCACAACCTATTTTCCCTAGATTAGATAGTGAAGCTGAAATCAAATTTATTAAAGATTCAATGCAACCGCCAGAACCTAAAAAAGAAAAAGTAACAGAAACGCATAAAGAACAAATAGATATTAAAGATTTTGACAAAGTAGAAATTAAGGCAGCTACAATTATTGATGCAGAAAAAGTTAAAAAATCTGATAAACTACTTAAAATTCAAGTCGATCTCGATTCAGAACAACGTCAAATTGTATCTGGTATTGCTAAGTTTTATCGTCCAGAAGATATTATTGGGAAAAAAGTTGCTGTAGTAACTAATCTAAAACCAGCAAAATTAATGGGTAACAAATCAGAAGGTATGATTTTATCAGCTGAAAAAGATGGTGTTTTAACGTTGGTTAGTTTGCCTAACGCAATACCAAACGGAGCAGTAATTAAGTAATGCTTTAATTATAGGAGAGATAGTATGTTAATCGATACACATGTTCACTTAAATGATGAACAATACGATGAAGACTTAACAGAAGTTATTGAACGTGCGCAAGAAGCGGGTGTTGACCGTATGTTTGTAGTTGGTTTTGATACGCCAACAATTGAACGTGCCATGCGTCTAATTGATGAATATGATTTTATCTATGGAATTATTGGTTGGCACCCTGTTGACGCAGTGGATTTTACGGAAGAACGTTTACAATGGATTGAACAGTTAGCGCAACATCCTAAAGTGATAGGAATTGGCGAAATGGGACTGGATTATCATTGGGATAAATCACCAGCAGATATCCAAAAAGAAGTATTTAGAAAGCAAATAGCGCTTGCTAAACGTGTAAACTTACCAATTATTATTCATAATCGCGAAGCAACACAAGATTGTATTGATATATTATTAGAAGAACATGCTGAAGAAGTTGGTGGCATTATGCATAGTTTTAGTGGTTCACCTGAAATTGCTGATGTTGTTATTAATAAGTTGAATTTTTATATTTCATTGGGTGGACCTGTAACTTTTAAGAATGCAAAACAACCAAAAGAAGTTGCTAAACATGTGCCTATGGATCGCTTATTGGTAGAAACAGATGCTCCATATTTGTCTCCACATCCATATAGAGGTAAAAGAAATGAACCAGCAAGAGTTGTGTTAGTAGCTGAACAAATAGCTGAATTAAAAGGCCTAACATATGAAGAAGTATGCGAAGCAACAACTGCAAATGCTGAGAAGTTATTTAAGTTAAATTAATATAGCATAGAGTGAGAAAGTTGGCATATTTGAATATGAATGGTAACAATATCAGTCATATCCAAGAGAACTTTCTCACTTTTTTAGTGATTTAAGTGTTATTTAATTTTTCACTTAGCAAACTGGATTTTTTCAATGTTACTAAAAGGCTTGTGAATACAATATAAAAGTGAAATAGCTATAAAAGCATACTTGTATAGAAATGAGCATGGGATAAAAGCATTTTACACTTAAAATTAAACATTGGACAGTAACTATCTAGTTTTTAAAATGTTGATAAATCAACGTTTGAAAACCTAGTCAGTCTTGTGGAGGTGGAATTATTCAATAGATTTTATAAAAAAATTATTTCTGTTCCACTTCCAAATTAGCAATCAAGATTCAGTTCTCAATATAAACTTTCCCTTTAATGTACCATATAGGATAAAGTGACCATTAAAAAAATTAAGCTAAGTGATTAAAGAAGTACATATTATAAGTAATACTACTGTATTTAAAGTAATCTAGCTCATTGTTATTCATAGGAAGGTTGTTTTAAATGAAAATAAATGAATTTATTGTAGTTGAAGGAAGAGATGATACCGAGCGTGTCAAAAGGGCTGTCGAATGTGATACCATTGAAACAAATGGTAGTGCAATTAATGATCAAATATTGCAAGTGATTCAAAATGCTCAACAGAGTAGAGGTGTCATTGTACTAACTGATCCAGATTTCCCAGGCAATAAAATAAGAAGTATCATTACTGAGCATGTTTCTGGTGTCAAGCATGCTTATATAGATAGAGAGAAAGCTAAAAATAACAAAGGTAAAATTGGAGTTGAACACGCTTCAATCAATGATATTAAAGAAGCATTAATGCATGTTAGCTCACCTTTTGAAGAAGCACAAGAATCTATCGACAAAGATACACTAATAGAATTAGGCTTATTAGTGGGAAAAGATGCTAGAAGAAGAAGAGAAATAGTTAGTAGTAAATTACGTATCGGACATTCGAATGGTAAACAATTATTAAAGAAACTAAATGCCTTTGGTTATACAGAAGAAGATGTAAGAGAAGCATTGAAAGATTCTTAATAGAGTAGGAAGTGTAAATAGATGGAACAAAAAGATATTGCAACACCTTCGCGTACACGTGCATTATTAGATCAATATGGTTTTAATTTTAAAAAAAGTTTAGGACAAAATTTTTTAGTTGATGTTAATGTTATCAATAATATTATTGACGCAAGTGATATTGATGACCACACAGGTATTATTGAAATCGGTCCAGGAATGGGATCATTAACTGAACAATTAGCAAAAACTGCCAAAAAAGTACTAGCATTTGAAATAGATCAACGTTTAATACCTGTATTGAAAGATACATTAGCACCATATTCAAATGTGACAGTAATAAATGAAGATATACTAAAAGCTAATATTAAAGCAGCTGTACAAACATATTTGCAAGATTGTAATAAAATTATGGTAGTTGCTAATTTACCATACTATATTACCACACCTATACTGCTTAATTTAATGCAACAAGATATACCAATTGATGGTTATGTTGTTATGATGCAAAAAGAAGTAGGCGAGAGGTTGAATGCAGAAGTCGGCTCTAAAGCGTATGGCTCCCTTTCTATTGTTGTGCAGTATTATACAGAAACTAGTAAAGTTTTAACAGTACCTAAATCTGTTTTTATGCCACCACCTAATGTAGATTCAATTGTGGTGAAATTGATGAAACGATATAAACCATTGGTAACAATAGATGATGAGGAAGCATTTTTCAAATTAGCAAAGGCTGCCTTCGCTCAAAGAAGAAAAACAATCAATAATAACTATCAATCTTTCTTCTTAAATGGTAAACAACATAAAGAAGACATATTAAAATGGTTAGAACAAGCGGGGATAGATCCTAAACGTCGTGGAGAAACGTTAACTATACAAGATTTTGCAAAATTGTATGAAGAAAAGAAAAACTTCCCACAATTAGAAAATTAAATGATTGACAAAGTAAAAGACTATTGTTAAAATTTAAATTTATTTGACAAAATCGTTACAAATATGATATTATGTAACTTGTAGCGAGGTGGAGCAATATGCCAAAATCAATTTTGGACATCAAAAATTCTATTGATTGTCATGTAGGAAATCGTATTGTACTGAAAGCCAATGGAGGCCGTAAGAAAACAATTAAGCGTTCTGGAATTTTAAAAGAAACGTACCCATCAGTATTTATTGTTGAGTTAGATCAAGATAAACACAACTTTGAGAGAGTGTCTTATACATACACTGATGTGTTAACTGAAAATGTTCAAGTTTCGTTTGAAGAAGATAATCATCATGAATCAATTGCACACTAAATAAGACTGTATAAGTAAACTATATTTCTGAGTATAAGAAAATATTAATGATAATTATTTGAGTGTTGAGCATTATGTTCAATACTCTTTTTATTTAGGAATATATTTTCTGATACATGTTTTAATAAGGATGTTTAATATAATTGTCTTGAAATTAAAAGGTGCTTCAGTTTATAGAAACAAAAATGAATGACAATACATAATCAAATACGGTCACAAAAAAGTTATTAATTAAATGCTATTGCTTTTATAAAAAAATAACGAAAAATTACTTAAAAGGTCAAATAATATTTCTCTTTATGTTAAAATCATCATATTAAGATTACGAAAAGAGGGCGCAAAAATGATATATGAAACAGCTCCGGCTAAAATAAATTTTACGCTCGACACACTTTTTAAAAGAAATGATGGCTATCATGAAATAGAGATGATTATGACAACCGTTGATTTAAATGATCGCCTTACTTTTCAAAAACGGAAAGACCAAAAAATAGTGGTAGAAATTGAACATAATTATGTGCCTTCAAATTATAAAAATCTTGCATATAGAGCAGCGCAGCTATTAATAGAAAGATATCGTCTTAAACAAGGTGTTACGATTAAAATTGATAAAGAAATACCTGTTTCAGCAGGATTAGCAGGTGGTTCAGCAGATGCTGCAGCAACTTTACGTGGTATGAATCGTTTGTTCAATATCGGTGCATCGTTAGACGAACTAGCTATATTAGGAAGTGAAATAGGTACGGATATTCCATTTTGTATTTATAACAAAACAGCTTTTTGTAGTGGTAAGGGTGAAAAAATAAAGTTTCTGAATAAACCACCTTCAGCATGGGTAGTATTAGCGAAACCTAATATAGGAATATCATCACCAGATATATTTAAAAAATTAAATGTAAATGAAGAATATCATGTTCATACTCAAATGTGTTATGATGCACTAACTGCAGGAAATTATCAACAGTTGTGTCATAGTCTATCCAATAGATTAGAACCGGTTTCAGTATCAAAATATCCACAAATTGCTAAGTTAAAGCAAAACATGTTGAACAGTGGTGCTGATGGTGCATTGATGAGTGGTAGTGGTCCAACCGTTTATGGTTTAGCACGTAAAGAGAGTCAAGCTAAACATATTTTTAATGCTGTTAACGGTTGTTGTAACGAAGTATACTTAGTTAGATTATTAGGATAGAAGGGTTGAAAAGATGAGATATAAAAGAAGCGAGAGAATTGTCTTTATGACACAATATTTGATGAATCATCCGAATAAATTAATACCATTAACATTTTTTGTGAAGAAATTTAAACAAGCCAAATCTTCTATTAGTGAAGATGTCCAAATTATTAAAAATACATTCCAAAAAGAAAAATTAGGTACAGTTATTACTACTGCTGGTGCTAGTGGTGGTGTCACATACAAACCTATGATGAGTAAAGAGGAAGCAACCGAAGTTGTTAATGAAGTCATAGATTTATTAGAAGAAAAAGAACGCTTATTACCAGGTGGATATTTATTTTTATCAGATTTGGTTGGCAATCCAACGCTACTAAATAAAGTGGGTAAATTAATTGCAACTATCTATATGGATGAAAAACTTGATGCTGTTGTCACTATTGCAACTAAAGGTATTTCTCTAGCTAATGCCGTTGCAAATGTATTAAATTTACCAGTTGTTGTAATTCGAAAAGATAATAAAGTTACTGAAGGTTCTACGGTATCTATAAACTATGTTTCAGGGTCATCTAGAAAAATTGAAACGATGGTACTGTCAAAAAGAACATTAGCGGAAAATTCTAATGTCTTAGTTATTGATGATTTTATGAGAGCTGGTGGCTCTATTAACGGTGTAATGAATTTAATGAATGAGTTTAAAGCCCAAGTAAAAGGGGTATCTGTACTTGTAGAATCAAAAGAAGTTAAACAAAGATTAATTGAAGATTATACTTCCTTGGTGAAACTTTCTGATGTCGATGAATATAATCAAGAATTTAAAGTAGAACCAGGTAACAGTTTATCTAAATTTTCTTAAAAGGAGTTTTAGTATAGTGAAAGTTATAAATACTAATAAAGTAGCAGAAGCACTAGGTCCTTATTCACATGCAGTTATTATTAATGACTTAGTATACACTTCTGGACAAATCCCATTACTTGCTGATGGCACAATTGTAGGCGAAGATGTTCAACTACAAACAAAACAAGTCTTAGAAAACTTAAAAACTGTCTTACAAGAAGCAGGTTCAGATTTAGATTCTGTAGTTAAGGCAACAATTTTCATTAAAGACATGAACGAATTTCAAAAAATAAATGAGGTATATGGACAGTACTTCGATATACATCAACCAGCACGTAGTTGTGTTGAAGTTGCCAGATTACCTAAAGATGTAAAAGTAGAAATTGAACTAATCGCTCAATTAAAAGGAATATGATTTTCAATCATAAAATATTGTTAAGCTTCTAAACAACAGATAGATATACTATAGGGGGGCTCACTACATGAAAGTGACAGATGTAAGACTTAGAAAAATAGATACAGATGGAAGAATGAAAGCACTTGTTTCCATTACATTAGATGAAGCTTTCGTAATTCATGATTTGCGTGTTATAGAAGGAAATACTGGTCTATTCGTCGCAATGCCAAGTAAACGCACACCAGATGGTGAATTCCGCGACATCGCACATCCTATTAACTCAGATATGAGACAAGAAATTCAAGATGCTGTGATGAAAGTATATGAAGAAACAGATGAAGTAGTACCTGATAAGAATGCTACATCAGATGACACAGAAGAAGTTTAATTAAGAACATATAATGAGTAAGAGACTGACGTTTTAATTAGTTAGTCTCTTTTTTTATAATGATGATACTTTGGGTAGTATTAGTCGATCGTTGATGCAATAAGTTCTGAAATGCAAAGTTTATGAAAGTTAATATTAAGCGATTAGCAGTATCTGTATGAAGTGAAAATGCTGTTAGAGCAAAGTTTCTAATCTTAATTAGTGTAGATAAAGTAGGTGGACCCAACACAGAGAATTTCATCAAGAAATTCTACGGACAATGCAGGGACCCGTCATAGAAAAAATTTATAACTAAAATTTTTACTTTAATGTGCAAGACGGGCAAGGTTGGGCAAGAACTACTAAAGATTAAAAATCTAAAATAAAGGATTACAATTGATTTGAAAAAGGTTTACAGTTTATTAATTCATAATAAACTGCATAAGAGTTTCTAGCTATTAAAATAGCAGAAACTCTAACAATTGCATAGGGACCCAACACAGAAAAACTGGGTAACTAGTTTTTTCATGCAATGCAGGTTGGGCAAGAGCTACTAAAAATTAAAAATCAAAAATAAAGGATTACAATTGATTGCTAGCGCAACAATTGCATAAGAGCTACTAAAGATTAAAAATCTAAGTAGCTCTAAATGATTGATTCGATTGTTCGAACTTAGTTCTTTTCTATTAAAGGAAAGAACCCTCCTTCAATATATTTTAAAATATAAAAAAAGATGGATTAAAATTAATTAGATTAAAGCAATCATTTTTATCTGTTGAAAGACGAACATATATTAAATTATAATAATGATGAAATGCAAAATTTATTGGAGGTATATTGTTCATGGGGAATTATGCAATTATTTTAGCGGCAGGTAAAGGTACAAGAATGAAGTCTAAAAAAATTAAAGTACTACATGAAATTGCTGGTAAATCAATGATTGAACATGTATTACAAAGTGTCGAAGCTTCTGGCGTTGATCAGGTAGTAACGGTAGTTGGACATGGTGCAGAAAGTGTTAAACAACAGCTAGGAGAACAATCTTTATATAGTTTTCAACAAGAACAATTAGGAACAGCGCATGCAGTGCAAATGGCTGAGGATCATTTACAAGGTAAAGAGGGAACAACACTAGTTGTTTGTGGCGATACACCATTAATCACACCAGAAACACTAGAAGCATTAATCAAACACCATGAACAAACAGATGCTCAAGTTACAGTTTTATCAGCAATCATTCAAAGACCTCAAGGATACGGTAGAATTATTAGAAATTCACAATATCAATTAGAAAAAATAGTTGAAGATAAAGATGCGAATGCAACAGAAAAAGAGGTTAAAGAAATTAGTTCTGGAATATTTGCGTTTGACAATAAAGTATTGTTTGACACTTTACAACATGTAGAAAATGATAATGCACAAGGAGAATATTATTTACCAGATGTCGTTTCTCTTATTTTAAAAGAGGGCGGTAATGCTGAAGTTTATTGTACCGAAGATGTCGACGAAATCATGGGCGTTAATGATAGAGTGATGTTGAGCCAAGCTGAAAAGTTATTACAACAACGCATTAATCACTTTCATATGATGAATGGTGTTACAATAATTAGCCCAGAACAAACCTTCATTGGACCTGATGTTCAAATAGGTATAGATACTATTATTGAACCAGGAGCTAGAATTACTGGACACACAAGCATAGGGGAAGATGTCGTTATTGGCCAATACTCAGAAATTAACAATAGTACAATTGAAAGCAAAGCAGTGATTCAACAATCAGTTGTCAATGATTCCCATGTAGGAGTTGCTACTAAAGTTGGACCTTTTGCACAATTAAGACCAGGTTCAAATTTAGGTGCTGAAGTTAAAGTAGGTAATTTTGTTGAAATCAAGAAAGCACAACTTAAAGATGGTGCTAAAGTCTCTCATTTAAGTTACATTGGTGACGCTGAAATTGGTGAACGCACTAATGTTGGATGTGGAACAATAACAGTTAACTATGATGGTACAAATAAATTCAAGACTATTGTCGGTAGTGATTCATTTGTTGGTTGTAATGTCAACTTGGTAGCACCAGTAACTGTGGGGAATGACACATTAATTGCTGCAGGTTCAACAATTACGGATAACGTACCTGACCATAGCTTAGCATTAGCAAGATCAAGACAAACGACTAAAGAAGGCTATATGACTGAACATAACAATAAATAATAAATTTATAGCAACTGATATTGAGTGTAATAAAAACGTAATCTTTATGATTTAATCATTCGCATAGTAATAAACTGTCATTTTATATATAATAGAAACTGCGTAAGTAAATAATTGGAGGACTATAAATGTTAAATAATGAATATAAGAATTCGTCATTAAAGATTTTCTCATTGAAAGGGAACGAAGCATTAGCTCAAGAAGTAGCTGACCAAGTTGGTATTGAATTAGGTAAATGTTCAGTTAAACGTTTTAGTGATGGAGAAATTCAAATTAATATCGAAGAGAGCATTCGTGGTTGTGACGTATTTATTATTCAACCAACGTCATATCCTGTTAACCTACACTTAATGGAATTACTAATCATGATTGATGCTTGTAAGCGTGCATCTGCAGCAACAATCAACATTGTAAACCCATATTATGGATATGCAAGACAAGATAGAAAAGCACGTAGTCGTGAACCTATTACGGCTAAACTAGTAGCTAACTTAATAGAAACTGCTGGAGCAACAAGAATGATTGCATTAGATTTACACGCTCCACAAATCCAAGGTTTCTTTGATATTCCGATTGATCATTTAATGGGAGTACCGATTTTAGCTAAACACTTTAAAAACGATCCTAATATTGACCCAGAAGAATGTGTCGTAGTGTCACCTGACCATGGTGGTGTAACACGTGCACGTAAATTGGCTGACATTTTAAAAACTCCAATTGCTATTATAGACAAACGTCGACCTAGACCAAATGTTGCTGAAGTAATGAATATTGTTGGTGAAATTGAAGGACGTACTGCAATTATTATTGATGACATTATTGATACAGCAGGTACAATTACGCTAGCAGCACAAGCATTAAAAGATAAAGGTGCAAAAGAAGTATATGCATGTTGTACTCATCCAGTTTTATCTGGTCCTGCTAAAGAAAGAATTGAAAATTCTGCAATTAAAGAATTAGTTGTGACGAATTCTATTCATCTTGATGAAGAACGTAAACCATCAAATACTAAAGAATTATCAGTTGCTGAATTATTAGCTCAAGCAATTATTCGCGTATATGAAAGAGAATCAGTAAGCGTATTATTTGATTAAGTCTTAAATGCTATTTGACGAACATAATTGAAACATGTATAATAATTTCGTTCGTGATTATACGAATAAATAAACACTTGCAAGCAACTATGAAGTTGATGGGTAAGTGAGGTGCTCAGTAATGAGCAAAATATGAAAGGTGGAAATGACAATGGCTTCATTAAAGTCAATCATCCGTCAAGGTAAACAAACACGTTCAGATCTTAAACAATTAAGAAAATCAGGTAAAGTACCTGCAGTTATGTATGGTTACGGAACTAAAAACGTGTCAGTTAAAGTTGATGAAGTAGAATTCATCAAAGTTATCCGTGAAGTAGGTCGTAACGGTGTAATCGAATTAGGCGTTGGTTCTAAGTCAATCAAAGTAATGGTTTCAGATTACCAATATGACCCACTTAAAAACCAAATCACTCACATTGATTTCTTAGCAATCAATATGAGCGAAGAACGTACTGTTGAAGTACCTGTTCAATTAGTTGGTGAAGCAGTTGGCGCTAAAGAAGGCGGCGTTGTTGACCAACCATTATTCAACTTAGAAGTAACTGCTACTCCAGATAATATTCCTGAAGCTATCGAAGTAGATATTACTGAATTAAACGTAAACGACGTTTTAACAGTAGCAGATGTTAAAACTACAGGTGACTTCACAATCGAAAACGATCCTGAAGAGCCAGTAGTATCAGTAGTTCCTCCAACTGAAGAACCAACTGAAGAAGAAATCGAAGCTATGGAAGGCGAACAACAAACTGAAGAGCCTGAAGTAATCGGTGAAGAAAAAGAAGACGAAGAAGAAAAAACTGAAGAATAAGATTAACTTATTATAAAGTTATCTACTTTGTTTATATAGCACTATGCTTATTTAGTTATAAGCATAGTGCTTTTTGTGTTATTATAAACTTTGATTATCCTTTTAATACGTAGTTTGAAATATTACTAGTAATAGCTAACTAAATGATTTAACAATCAAAGTTAACGATATAATCTGTTTTTTTATTTCAAGATAATTTAACAGTTTATAATGTTGACCTTGAAGCGTTGTTCCACTAATGATAACTACTGTTGATAATAAATATACAATTATTCATATCATTTAATAACAATGGATATATGACGAGAGAAGTCCAAAAGCATTTTATAGTCAATATGATGCGTTCGGCCGTGACTACATTGAAGTTAAAATATTGATAAATTAGCATTTTAAATTATAATGAGTCATATTTGCATAAGACTATGAAATGTATTTTCTGTAAAAATAGTTCTATTTTGTTTTTTATATAACTATACATATCGTTGTAACTATTTTAAATATATGAAACGTATAACATTAACTCGATTTAAACTTTATGAGAAAATAGGTAAATCTAAAATTAAAATTTAAAATGGAGGGAATACAATATGAAATGTATTGTAGGTCTAGGTAATATAGGTAAACGTTTTGAACTTACAAGACATAATATTGGTTTTGAAGTCATTGATCATATATTAAGTAAAAATAATTTTACGTTAGATAAACAAAAGTTTAAGGGTGCATATACCATTGAAAGATTGAATGGTGACAAAGTTTTGTTTATAGAGCCTTTAACAATGATGAACCTTTCGGGTGAAGCGGTAGCGCCACTTATGGATTATTACAACATAGATACCGAGGATTTAATCGTCTTGTATGATGATTTAGATTTAGAACAAGGACAAATAAGACTTAGACAGCAAGGTAGTGCTGGTGGTCATAATGGTATGAAATCAATTATTAAAATGCTAGGTACAGATCAATTTAAACGTATTCGTATCGGTGTGGGGAGACCTACGAATGGTATGTCAGTACCAGACTATGTATTGCAACGTTTTTCCAATGATGAAATGATCATCATGGACAAAGTCATTGAACATGCTGGTCGTGCGGTAGAGACATTTATTGAAACTTCACGTTTTGACCATGTCATGAATCAATTTAACGGTGAAGTGAAGTAATGTCTATATTAACTCATTTCATAACAGAAGATAAACGTTTTCAAGAACTTAGTCAGGTATTTGGTCAAGAACATAATTTAGTCACTGGTTTATCCCCATCTGCAAAAGCTACTATTATTGCAGAAAAGTATTTAAATTCCAATAGACAATTGTTATTAATAACTAATAATTTGTATCAAGCAGATAAAATAGAAGCTGATGTTTTACAATATGTTAACAGCGATGAAGTATATAAATATCCAGTACAAGATATTATGACAGAAGAATTTTCAACCCAAAGCCCTCAATTGATGAGCGAACGTGTTAGAACATTAACGGCGTTAGCACAAAATAAAAAAGGGTTATTTATCATTCCATTGAATGGATTTAAAAAGTGGTTGACACCTGTTGATATTTGGAAAAATCATCAAATGACTGTTCGTGTTGGTGAAGATATCAATGTTGATGAATTTTTAAATAAATTAGTTAATATGGGATATAGACGAGAAAGTGTTGTATCGCATATTGGTGAATTTTCATTACGTGGTGGAATTATTGACATTTTTCCATTAATTGGACAACCAGTTAGAATTGAACTCTTTGATACAGAAATTGATTCTATAAGAGATTTTGATGTAGAAACACAAAGATCGAACGATAATCTTGAACAAGTAGATATTACTACAGCAAGTGATTATATTATTACTGAAGATGTTATAAATGCTTTGAAGAATAATTTAAAAGATGCTTATGAAACAACAAGACCTAAAATTGATAAGTCTGTGCGCAATGATTTAAAAGAGACTTATGAAAGTTTTGAATTGTTCGAAAGCTCGTATTTTGATCATCAAGTTTTACGTCGACTTGTTGCATTTATGTATAATCAACCATCTACAATTATTGATTATTTCCAAGATAATGCGATTATTGCTGTTGATGAATTTAATCGTATTAAAGAAACCGAAGAAAGTTTAACAATTGAATCAGAAGATTTCATTAGCAATTTAATAGAAAGTGGTAATGGTTTCATTGGACAAAGTTTTATTAAGTATGAAGGATTTGAACGTTTATTAGAACATTATCCAGTAACCTATTTCACATTATTTACTGCTACAATGCCTGTTAAACTAGAGCATATTATTAAATTTTCATGTAAACCTGTTCAACAATTTTACGGTCAATACGATATTATGCGTTCAGAATTTCAAAGATATGTTCATAATAACTATAATATTGTAGTCTTAGTTGAAACAGAAACTAAAGTTGAGCGTATGCAAGCAATGTTAAATGAAATGCATATACCAACTGTGACTAATATGCATCACGCAACTGCTTCAGGACAAGCCATTATTATGGAAGGAAGTTTGTCTGAAGGATTTGAACTGCCGTATATGCAATTAGTTGTTATTACAGAACGTGAATTATTTAAAACGAAGCAACAGAAAAAGAAAAAAAGAACCAAAGCATTATCGAATGCTGAAAAAATAAAGTCATATCAAGATTTGAATGTTGGTGATTATATTGTTCACGTACATCATGGTGTAGGTCGCTATCTAGGCGTAGAAACGTTAGAAGTAGGAGATACACATAGAGATTACATCAAACTTCAATATAAAGGCACTGATCAACTATTTGTTCCAGTAGATCAAATGGATCAAGTTCAAAAGTATGTCGCATCAGAAGACAAAACACCTAAGTTAAATAAATTAGGTGGAACAGAATGGAAAAAAACAAAAGCCAAAGTACAACAAAGTGTTGAAGATATTGCTGAAGAGCTTATTGAACTATATAAAGAAAGAGAAATGGCTGAAGGATATCAATTTGGTGAGGATACAACAGAACAAACAACATTTGAGTTGGATTTCCCATACGAACTAACTCCAGACCAAGCTAAATCTATTGATGAAATAAAAATGGATATGGAAAAATCAAGACCAATGGACCGTTTATTATGCGGTGATGTTGGTTATGGTAAAACAGAAGTAGCTGTTCGAGCAGCATTTAAAGCTGTGATGGAAGGAAAACAAGTAGCATTTCTAGTACCTACAACGATTTTAGCGCAACAGCATTATGAAACATTGATCGAACGTATGCAAGATTTTCCGGTTGAAATTCAATTAATGAGCCGCTTTAGAAGTGCAAAAGAAATTAAACAAACGAAAGAGGGCATTAAGACTGGATTTGTGGATATTGTAGTTGGTACACATAAATTATTAAGTAAAGATATTGAGTATAAAGATTTAGGGTTATTGATCGTCGATGAAGAACAGCGTTTTGGAGTTAGACATAAAGAAAGAATCAAAACAATGAAAAACAATGTTGATGTCTTAACACTAACAGCAACGCCTATACCACGAACACTACATATGAGTATGTTAGGAGTTAGAGATTTATCAGTTATTGAAACACCACCAGAAAATAGATTTCCAGTACAAACTTATGTACTCGAACAAAATACGAATTTTATTAAAGAAGCTTTAGAACGTGAATTATCACGAGATGGACAAGTATTTTACTTATATAATAAAGTGCAATCAATATATGAGAAACGCGAACAATTACAAATGCTCATGCCAGATGCTAATATTGCAGTTGCACATGGTCAAATGACTGAGCGAGACTTAGAAGAGACGATGCTAAGTTTTATCAATCACGAATATGATATTTTAGTGACGACGACGATTATTGAGACAGGTGTCGATGTACCCAATGCCAATACTTTAATTATTGAAGATGCTGATCGTTTTGGGTTAAGCCAGTTGTATCAGTTAAGAGGACGTGTAGGTCGATCAAGTCGCATTGGATATGCCTATTTCTTACATCCAGCAAATAAAGTTCTTACTGAAACTGCTGAAGATCGTTTGCAAGCTATCAAAGAATTTACTGAACTCGGTTCTGGTTTTAAAATTGCTATGAGAGATTTAAATATTCGTGGCGCGGGTAATCTGTTAGGTAAACAACAACATGGCTTTATCGATACAGTTGGTTTTGACTTATATAGTCAAATGTTAGAAGAAGCAGTAAATGAAAAACGAGGCATTAAAGAAACTCAACCAGATGCACCAGAAGTTGAAGTTGATTTGAATTTAGATGCGTATTTACCTACTGAATATATTACAAATGAACAAGCTAAAATTGAAATTTATAAAAAACTACGTCAAATAGAAACAGAAGAACAATTGTTAGATATCAAAGACGAATTAATAGATCGCTTTAATGATTATCCGATAGAAGTAGAACGCTTACTAGATATTGTTGAAATTAAAATTCATGCGCTTCATGCAGGAATCACTTTAATTAAGGATAAAGGAAAAACAATCGATATTTCATTATCCGTTAAAGGCACTGAAGAATTAGATGGAGAAGCATTATTTAAAGCTACGCAACCACTTGGCAGAACGATGAAAGTTGGCGTTCAAGATCATGCAATGAAAGTGACATTGACTAAGAAACAACAATGGCTAGACAATTTGAAGTTCCTTGTTAAATCTATAGCTGAAAGTATGAGAATTAAGGATGAAGAATAAAGCTGCATTTAATGGTGTTGTCATTCTAACTTTAGCTTTAATCATCATCAAAATTTTAAGTGCGATTTATAGGATTCCATATCAAAATATTTTAGGAGATTCTGGCTTATATGCCTACCAGCAAATTTACCCTATAGTTGCTTTAGGAATGATATTGTCAATGAATGCCATCCCTAGTGCTGTAACACAGAATTTAGGTCGAAATGAGGATAAGTACCAAACCCAAAATTATTCACAAGTACTTAAAGTCATTCAATTTTTTGGTATCGCATTATGTGCAATAATTTTTATATGTGCCAAGATGTTAGCATATGCAATGGGTGACACTCATTTAACACCTATGATTCAAACGGCAAGTATAAGCTTTTTATTTATAGGTATTTTAGGAGTGTTAAGAGGTTATTATCAAGCAGCTAATAATATGAATATACCTGCTATGTCGCAAGTGATAGAGCAAGTAGTAAGAGTTGGTATCATTATTATTACTATTTTACTTTTTAGCTCGTTAGGATGGACCATCTATCAAGCAGGTACTATGGCAATCTTAGCATCATCATTAGGGTTTTTGGCTTCATCAATATTTTTAATTTGTCAAAAGCCCTTCCGTTTTAAAATTAAAGTAGATAACACTAATATCTCATGGAAACGACTAATTGTTTCTATATTTATATTTGCAGTGAGTCAATTAATAGTTATTTTATGGCAAGTCATTGATAGTTTTACAATTATTCAAACGCTCAAAAGTATAGGTACACCGTTTAAGCAAGCAATTAGTGATAAAGGTATATATGATCGAGGTGCATCGTTTATACAAATGGGATTGATTGTCACGACAACATTCAGTTTTGCATTAATTCCATTATTAAGTGATGCAATTAGAGATAATAATCGTCTACAAATGAATAGATATGCGAACGCATCTTTAAAAATTACTATACTTATTAGTACAGCGGCAGGTATAGGTTTAATCAATTTATTACCCTTGATGAATAGCGTGTTTTTTAAAACAGACCAATTAACACTAACATTAACTATCTATATGATTACCGTCATTTGTGTATCATTAATCATGATAGATATGGCGCTATTACAAGCGAAACACGCTATAAAACCAATAATGATAGGTATTTGTGCAGGTATAATTTTAAAAATAATCTTTAATGTAGTGTTAATTCGACTATTTGGTATATTAGGTGCAAGTTTAAGTACAGTGATGTCATTAATCGTATTTGGAACGATTTTACATGTTGCAGTGAATGCACTATATAATACGTATGCAATGAAACATTACTTAAGTAAAGTTATCTTGAGTATGTTAGTGATGTCTGGTGTAGTACAATTGTTATTATTCATTATTACAACGCATCAAAGATGGACAGGTTTAATTGAACTTTTAATTGTTGCTATAATTGGAATTATTGTGTTAATTATTTTTATTATGAAATTTAGCGTATTAACTTATAGAGAATTAATTTATCTGCCATATGGAGAAAAGTTGTATCGTAGGATGAAAGGAAGACGTAAATGACACACACAATTACTATTGTTGGCTTAGGAAATTACGATTTAGAGGACTTACCATTAGGAATTTATCGCTTTTTAATTAAACAAGATATCGTATATGCAAGAACGTTAGATCATCCAGTCATTCAAAGCCTGAAAGATGATATGAAGTTTGAAAGCTTTGATGATGTTTATGAAGCGCATGATCAGTTTGAAGATGTTTATAAAGATATTGTGAGACGTCTTGTTGATGCTGCTAAAGCAAATGACATTGTTTATGCTGTTCCTGGCCATCCAAGAGTAGCAGAGACCACAACTGTCATGTTGCAAAAAATGGCTAATAAAGATGATCAAATTAATGTTTCAATACTAGGTGGGAAAAGTTTTATTGATGATGTCTTTGAAGCGGTCAATATAGATCCTAATGATGGCTTTACATTACTTGATGCCACATCATTGAAAGAAACACAACTGAATATTAGAACGCATACGTTGATTACACAAGTATATAGTGGCATGATGGCAGCTGACTTGAAAATTACTTTAATGGAACGCTATCCAGATGAATATCCCGTACAAATAGTAACAGGGGCGCGTAGTAATGGTGCAGAAGTTATCAATTGTCCATTGTATGAACTTGATCATTATGACAGTGCTTTTAATAATTTAACCAGTGTCTTTATACCTATGGTGTCACAAAGGGAAGGCTTTTATAGTGATTTCGATTTTGCGGTTGAAGTCATTGATACGCTTGTTGATGATAATGATGGATGCCCTTGGGATAAAATACAGACACACGAAAGTTTAAAACGTTATTTACTTGAAGAAACATTCGAATTGTTTGAAGCTATTGACAATAATGATGATTGGCATATGATTGAAGAGTTAGGAGATATTTTATTACAAGTGTTATTGCATACTAGTATTGGTAAAAAAGAAGGATATATGGATATTAAAGAAGTTATCTATAGTTTAAATGATAAAATGATACGTAGACATCCACATATTTTTGGTGATGAATCAGCTGAAACAGTTGAAGATTTAAAAGTAATTTGGTCTAAAGCTAAAGTAGATGAAGGTAAAGTACCAAGATTAAAATTTGAAAAGATTTTTGCAGACCATTACTTAAATTTATATGATGCTACGAAGAACAAGAATTTTAATGAACAATCCTTGAAAAAATTTTTACAGCAAGGGGAATAAAATAGATGAGATTAGATAAGTATTTAAAAGTATCACGTTTAATAAAAAGAAGAACATTGGCTAAAGAAATGAGTGATCAAGGCCGTATTACTGTTAACGGGAATGTTGCTAAAGCAGGGACAGATATAAAAGTTGAAGATCAACTTGTAATACGTTTTGGTCAAAAATTAGTTACAGTTAAGGTTACAGCACTTAACGAGCACGCATCTAAAGAGAATGCTAAAGGTATGTTTGAGTTGATTGAAGAACAAAAAATCAATGAAGATTAGTGTTGGAGGTGACAAGTAATGTCAAATAATATTGAAAATATTGGTAATCAATATACATCTGAAAAAAATAAGAAAAAGCAAAGACACCAAATGAAAATGCGAGTAGTGAAGAAAAGAATCGCATTATTTGCTGGAATCATGTTGGCAATTATTATTGTGTTATCAATTATGCTTGTCGCCCAAAAACATCGCAATGACACAGATACACAGGAACGCAAACATAAAGAAGAACAATTCCAAAAGCAACAAAATGAAGAAATTGCACTTAAAGAACAATTAAACAATTTGAATGATAAAGACTATATTGAAAAAATTGCACGTGATGATTACTACTTGAGTAATAAAGGAGAAGTTATTTTCAAATTACCGGGTGATAAAAAAACAAGTAGTTCAAATTCTTCAAACAATTAAATAAAAATGTGTGAAAATAAAAGCGTATAGTCATTGTGAAAAACTTAAAACAAGGATATAATAAGAAAAAATCGAATCAAATCGGGAGGATTTATTTAGCATATGTCAATCGAAGTTGGAAATAAGCTTAAAGGTAAAGTTACTGGTATCAAAAAATTTGGTGCATTTATAGAATTACCTGAAGGGAAAAGTGGTTTAGTTCATATTAGTGAAGTTGCTGATAATTACGTTGAAAACGTTGAAGATCACTTAAAAATTGGCGATGAAGTTGAGGTTAAAGTATTATCTATAGCAGATGACGGTAAAATTAGTTTATCAATTAAAAAAGCTAAAGATCGTCCACGTAGACCACAACATCACAATAATAAACCAAGTCATCAAAAACCAGTACCAAAGGCTGAAGATTTTGAAAAGAAATTAAGTAATTTCTTAAAAGATAGTGAAGATAAATTAACTTCTATCAAACGTCAAACAGATTCAAGACGTGGCGGTAAAGGTTCTAAACGATAATATAAATAAATGAAGACTGTTTCATTAAGAAATGATTTTAAGTAAGTACTGCTATATAAGTAGTCGTCATTAAATAAACTTAGACTGTTTCTTATATAAGGAGCAGTCTATTTTATTTGTTTGATATTTCTGATGACTCTTATTTGGGGTAAGTCGCTATATAAAGAGATTCTCTATTTTTAAAGATTAATTAAATGTAAATTTAAAGCGTATAAAAATATAAAGTAGTTTGATTTCGTGACTCTAGAGGTAGGCACCCAGCAAGGAAAATTATGTCGACCAAATTTTTACATAATGTGGAAGCTTAGTAAATTGACTCAACATAGAAAAACTGGTTACCCATTTTTACAAACTCGAAAGTAGACCAACATAGAAAATGTAATAACTAGAAATTTTTATTATAACGGATAAGTTGGGGATGCAGTGCTAGTCAAAGACCGGAGCCACAACATAAATAAATTGATTAATCAATTTAGACTTAATCAGCTTCGTCAAACGGTCTGAGATAGAGGAGATTGAAATGGGCCCACTGGGGAAGCGGGGTAATCAAACTATCAGTTTATTGTGATAGAGAATCTATAAATTTTCAGTATAAGAACGATTAAATTTTGATAGAAGATTTGGAGGTGATGACGTGAAAATCGATACACAATATTGGCAACCTAACCATCATATAGTCATTGCTGTTTCTACTGGGATAGATAGTATGTGCTTATTACATGATTTATTACATCACTATCAACATAGTTATCATAAAATAACTTGTCTTCATGTTAATCATGGGTTAAGAGAACAATCTAGCGAAGAAGAACAATTCTTAAAAAAATATTGTGATAGTCATAATATTGCTTGTTTTATTAAACATTTGAATTTAACTTACTTAACTGAAGAAAATAAAAGCATACAAAATGAGGCAAGACAGCAACGATATCAATGGTTTGATCATATGATGAAACAACTGAATGCCGACATCTTATTAACAGCCCACCATCAAGATGATCAATTGGAGACAATAATGTATCGTCTTTTTAGCGGTAAAAGTACGCGTAATCGATTGGGCATACCTGAAGTAACCAGTAAGCAACATTACAAAATCATTCGTCCATTATTAAACAGTACTAAGAAAATGATACATCAATATCAAAAACAATATGGCGTGCCATTTTTTGAAGATCAATCGAATGGGAATAATAAATACATAAGAAATGATATTCGTAATCGAATTATTCCAGCGATTAATCAAAATTCTCAGTTACAAACTGAACAGTTACTAAAATTAAAGACATGGCATGATATGCAGTTTGAAAGATTGAAGCAAGATGCTATTCGTTATATCGAAAACAATGTTCGTATGGATCATCATCAAAGTATGATTGAAATACCAAGGGTGGAATTTAATAGTTTAGAATTCTATATTAAAGTAGCGGTCTTTGATCAATTATTGTCTGACATAAATTCGGGAGCTAGTATTAGTGAAAAAACTTATGAAGAGTGGTTTAATCAATTTAAAAGTAACCAAGCACAATTCAATATTAATATTACAGAAAAATGGATTATTCAAATTTCATATGGTAAATTAATAATAATGGCAAAAAATAAATACGCTCATTATGATAAGAAGCGATTCATTCAACAGCCAGGTGTATATCATTTTAATAATTATGTTGTAGATATAAATGTTGATTTACCACAATATTTGTACCCTATTGTTATCAGAACAAGACAAAATGGAGATAAATTTCAAATGAATGGACAACATAATCACAAAAAAGTGAGTAGATTGTTAATTGATATGAAGGTCAATCAAAATATGCGTGATCAACTCCCTATTTTAATAAATAGTGACGACACTATTATTGCAGTAGGTGATTTATATATTAAGAACGATTTAACACAATGGATTTCAATTAGTGAAAAAGATGGAGATGAATAGTACTATGCATAAGGATTTAAAAGAAGTTTTATTAACGGAAGAAGAAATTCAAAGTATTTGTAAATCATTAGGAGACCAACTAACAAAGGATTATCAAGATAAACCATTAGTATGTGTTGGTATTCTAAAAGGTTCAGCAATGTTTATGTCAGATTTGATTAAAAGAATTGATACACATTTATCAATCGATTTTATGGACGTATCTAGCTACCATGGTGGAACTGAATCAACTGGTGAAGTTCAAATCATTAAAGATTTAGGGTCATCAATTGAAAATAAAGATGTATTGATTATTGAAGATATATTGGAAACTGGAACGACACTCAAATCAATAACTGAGCTATTACAATCTAGAAAGGTTAATTCTTTAGAAATTGTAACATTATTAGATAAACCTAACCGTCGTAAAGCAGATATTGAAGCAAAATATGTCGGCAAAAAGATTCCCGATGAATTTGTTGTGGGATATGGTTTAGATTATAAAGAGTTATATCGAAACTTACCTTATATTGGAACTTTGAAACCTGAAGTATACACTAAATAATTCAACATCAAAGTGAAGTAATATTACTATGACTTTTGCTAAGAATAGTGTAGACTCGTAATATGAAAAATGTATTTCATATATAATAAATTTTAAACAAGTTAAATACTAAAATATCTCTTAAACACATACAGATTGTACATATAATATATAGGAATAGAAGTAACGGATTTAAAGTCAATTACTAGCTAATAAAATATGTAATGTGTTACAATTCTTGTTAGTTTTATTATGGGAAGTAGGAGGAAATGACGCATGCAGAAAGCTTTTCGCAATGTGCTAGTTATCGTAATGATAGGCGTAATTATTTTTGGTCTATTTTCATATTTGAACGGTAATGGAAATATGCCGAAACAGCTTACATATAATCAATTTACTGAGAAGTTGGATAAAGGCGACTTGAAAACTTTAGAAATCCAACCAGAGCAAAATGTATATATGGTAAGTGGTAAAACAAAAGGTGATGAAGATTATTCATCAACGATTCTTTATAATAATGAGAAAGAATTGCAAAAAATTACTGATACAGCTAAAAAACAAGATGGCTTAAAACTTACAGTTAAAGAAGAAGAAAAACAAAGTGTCTTTGTTAATATACTAACTACATTGATACCAGTTGTAATCATTGCCTTATTATTTATTTTCTTCCTTAGCCAAGCACAAGGTGGCGGCAGTGGCGGTCGTATGATGAACTTTGGTAAATCTAAAGCTAAAATGTACGATAATAACAAACGTCGAGTTCGTTTTTCTGATGTTGCTGGTGCAGATGAAGAAAAGCAAGAATTGATAGAAATTGTAGACTTCTTAAAAGATAATAAGAAATTTAAAGAAATGGGATCACGTATTCCTAAAGGTGTCTTATTAGTAGGGCCACCAGGTACAGGTAAAACATTATTAGCGAGAGCAGTAGCTGGAGAAGCAGGTGCACCATTCTTCTCAATCAGTGGTTCAGACTTTGTTGAGATGTTTGTAGGTGTTGGTGCGAGCCGTGTGCGTGACTTATTTGAAAATGCTAAGAAAAATGCACCATGTATTATATTTATAGATGAAATTGATGCTGTAGGTCGTCAACGTGGTGCAGGTGTTGGTGGTGGTCACGATGAGCGTGAACAAACTTTAAACCAATTACTAGTTGAAATGGATGGTTTCGGTGAAAACGAAGGTATCATTATGATCGCTGCAACTAACCGCCCTGATATTTTAGACCCAGCATTATTACGTCCTGGTCGTTTTGATAGACAAATTCAAGTTGGCCGTCCAGATGTTAAAGGACGTGAAGCAATTTTACATGTACATGCTAGAAATAAACCGCTTGATGAAACGGTGGATTTAAAAGCTATCTCTCAACGTACACCTGGTTTTTCAGGGGCAGATTTAGAAAACTTACTAAACGAAGCATCATTAATTGCAGTACGTGAAGGTAAGAAGAAAATTGATATGAGAGATATTGAAGAAGCAACGGATAGAGTTATTGCAGGTCCAGCTAAGAAATCTCGTGTCATTTCTAAGAAAGAACGTAACATTGTTGCACACCATGAAGCGGGTCATACGATTATTGGTATGGTATTGGATGAAGCAGAGGTTGTCCATAAAGTTACTATCGTACCGCGTGGACAAGCAGGCGGTTATGCTATGATGTTACCTAAACAAGATCGTTTCTTAATGACTGAACAAGAACTACTAGATAAAATTTGTGGTTTACTTGGTGGTCGAGTGTCTGAAGATATTAACTTTAATGAAGTGTCAACAGGTGCTTCGAATGACTTCGAACGTGCAACACAAATTGCACGCTCAATGGTTACAGAATATGGTATGAGTAAAAAACTAGGACCTCTTCAATTTGGACATAGTAATAGCCAAGTGTTCTTAGGTAAAGACATGCAAGGAGAGCCAAATTATTCTGGTCAAATTGCTTATGAAATTGACAAAGAAGTTCAACGTATTGTTAAAGAACAATATGAACGTTGTAAACAAATTTTATTAGAACATAAAGAACAACTTATTTTAATTGCTGAAACATTATTAACTGAAGAAACGTTAGTTGCAGAACAAATTCAATCTTTATTCCATGAAGGCAAATTGCCAGAAGTTGATTATGATGCAGCTAAAGTTGTTAAAGATGAAGACTCAGAGTTTAATGATGGTAAATACGGTAAATCATATGATGATATACGTAAAGAACAACTCGAAGAGGGACATCGTGAAGAACAAGAAGATCGCAAAGAAGAAAAAGATATAGAGAAGGATAAACAACAAGAACAAAAACAAGCAGACGAAGAACATCCTTCAGAAGATACAGCACATGAACAAGCACCAAATATTGAAAAACCTTACGATCCAAATAATCCAGATAATAAATAAGAAATATATTTAAGCTCTTCATAGTCGTAAATGGCTATGAAGAGCTTTTTGGTTCTTTATTTTTTAGGACTGATTGAATATAAGTAGAAATGACTTGAATAAAAAATAATACAATGGTATTGAATTGACTCATTATTACGTATATAAACAAGTTACTTCATAATTTATAAATATCGGTGTAGAATAAATACAATTGAAAAAAATAACTCATTTTTAATAAAATTAATAGAGTAGATATAAAGAGGAGATTAAATTATGACACATGATTATATTATAAAAGGATTAGCTTTTAATGGAGAAGTTAGAGCATATGGTGCATTAACAACTGAAACTGTACAAGAAGCACAAACTAGACATTACACATGGCCTACTGCCTCTGCAGCAATGGGAAGAACGATGACAGCGACTGCCATGATGGGTGCTATGTTAAAAGGTGATCAGAAATTGACAGTAACGGTAGATGGGCATGGACCAATAGGCAAAATTATTGCAGATGCTAATGCCAAAGGCGAAGTTAGAGCATATGTAGACCATCCTCAAACACATTTCCCATTAAACGAACAAGGGAAATTAGATGTTAGACGTGCTGTTGGTACAGATGGATCAATAATGGTTGTTAAAGATGTAGGTATGAAAGATTACTTTTCAGGAGCTAGTCCGATTGTTTCTGGAGAATTAGGTGAAGATTTCACTTACTATTATGCAACTAGTGAACAAACACCATCATCTGTGGGATTAGGTGTTTTAGTTAATCCAGACAACACGATTAAAGCTGCAGGTGGTTTTATTATTCAAGTGATGCCAGGTGCCAAAGAAGAAACAATCAATAAATTAGAAACAGCGATTAATAATATGACACCAGTTTCTAAATTAATAGATCAAGGTTTAACACCTGAAGGCATTTTAAATGAAATTTTAGGTGAAGATAATGTTCAAATTTTGGAAAAAATGCCTGTTCAATTTGAATGTAATTGTAGCCATGAGAAATTTTTGAATGCAATTAAAGGTTTAGGAGAAGCAGAGATTCAAAGCATGATTGATGAAGATCATGGTGCAGAAGCAGTATGCCATTTCTGTGGCAATAAATATCAATATTCAGAAGAAGAATTGAATGAATTATTACAAACATTAGCTTAGGTATTGCATAAAGTATTAGTGGTAAATGTTTAATGATAGCTGTTTTGTGAAAATGAACAAGACTAGCAAAGATATTATGATACTTTTAGTTTCATTTTTTAATAGAGTTTGATAAAATTAAATTATATCCGATAAAGAAACTAAGGTTTTAATTATGAAATAAAAGGAGTTTTTATAATGGCGCAAAAACCAGTAGACAATATTACTCAAATTATCGGTAATACACCGGTAGTCAAATTAAGAAATGTAGTAGATGACAATGCAGCTGACGTATATGTTAAATTAGAGTATCAAAATCCAGGTGGCTCAGTAAAAGATAGAATTGCTTTAGCTATGATTGAAAAAGCTGAACGTGAAGGTAAAATCAAACCTGGAGACACAATTGTAGAACCAACAAGTGGTAACACAGGTATAGGTTTAGCATTTGTCTGTGCAGCCAAAGGTTATAAGGCAGTATTTACAATGCCAGAAACAATGAGCCAAGAACGACGTAACTTACTAAAAGCATATGGAGCTGAATTAGTTTTAACTCCTGGAACAGAAGCGATGAAAGGTGCTATTAAAAAAGCGAAAGAACTTAAAGAAGAACATGGTTACTTTGAGCCACAACAATTTGAAAACCCAGCTAACCCTGAAATTCATGAATTAACTACTGGTCCAGAATTAGTAGATCAATTCGAAGGTAGAAGTATTGATGCATTCTTAGCTGGTGTTGGTACTGGTGGTACGTTATCAGGTGTTGGTAAAGTATTGAAAAAAGAATATCCGAATATTGAAGTAGTGGCTATTGAGCCAGAAGATTCGCCAGTATTAAGTGGAGGAAATCCAGGACCACATAAATTACAAGGTTTAGGAGCTGGATTTATTCCGGGTACTTTAAATACAGAAGTGTATGATAGTATTATTAAAGTTGGTAATGAAACAGCTATGGAAATGGCACGTCGTGTTGCTAAAGAAGAAGGTATTTTAGCAGGTATTTCATCAGGTGCTGCAATTTATGCTGCAATTGAAAAAGCAAAAGAATTAGGTAAAGGTAAGACTGTCGTAACGGTATTACCAAGTAATGGTGAACGTTACTTATCTACACCTTTATATTCATTTGATGACTAATATAACTTCTATATAGTATGTAATAATAAGGCCGAAGCATGTTAATATGTTTCGGCCTTTATTTTTGAATTTTTTCGTAAATAGATGTATCTCTATTAATATTGCGATTGTTTATATCGTTAATGCTGTTTAATTTTTTTAGTTAAAATTCATTTGTTCGCTTAACATATTAGTAAGATACATTTGGATAACATAATAATGAAGGTGCTACAAGAGAATTTTAGAATATAGTAGTGAAAAGTAAGTTGATAGAATGATAATATATAGTAGTGAATTTAACTTAAATTGTATTAAAAGTTTGTAATCAAAATTAAAAGTATATTCTATTATTATTTATTTTAGAAGGATGGATAACATGGTTAAGACACAAATTATGGGTATATTAAATGTCACTCCGGATTCATTTTCTGATGGTGGTCAATATGTTGCTCTAGAAACAGCTATAAAACGTGTTGAAGAGATGATTGTAGAAGGTGCGGATATTATAGATGTTGGTGGTGTATCTACAAGACCAGGATATGAAGAGATATCAGTTGAAGAAGAATTAAATAGAGTACTTCCAATTGTAGAAGCGATAGCTACATATGACGTGAAGATTTCAGTAGATACATATAGAAGTGAAGTAGCTGAAGCGTGTTTGAAGTTAGGCGTAGATATGATTAATGATCAATGGGCTGGTTTATATGATAAACAGATGTTTGATACAGTTGCAAAATATAATGCTGAAATTGTATTAATGCATAATGGTGATGGTAAACGTAAGTCGCCAGTAATGGAAGAAATGCTAACATCACTTTTAGCACAGGCGCATCAAGCGAAAATAGCAGGGATTAATGCTGACAATATATGGCTTGATCCGGGTATAGGTTTTGCGAAAACGCGATTAGAAGAGAAAGAAGTTATGTCACGTTTAGATGAATTAGTAGCGACTGGTTTTCCTATTTTATTAGCAACTAGTCGTAAGAGGTTTATAAAAGAAATGATTGGTTATGAGACAACGCCACTTGAGAGAGATGAAGCTACAGCTGCGACGACTGCTTATGGCATTATGAAAGGTGTCAAAGCTGTACGGGTTCATCATGTAGCGTTAAATGCTAAAATTGCACAAGGAATTGATTTCTTAAAGGAGAATGATTATGCAAGACAAAATATTTCTTAATGGTTTAAGGTTTTATGGCTATCACGGTGTGTTATCAGCAGAAAACGATATTGGGCAAATATTTGTAGTTGATGTTGAAATGTTAATAGATTTGTCGGTTGCAGGTATGTCAGATAAAGTAGAAGATACAGTGAATTATGGAGAAGTCTTTGAAGTAATTAAAAGTATAATGGAAGGCCAACCGGTCAACTTATTAGAACATCTAGCTGAACGTATTGCCAAACGTATAAATTCACACTATAATCGTGTATTAGAAACAAAAATTAGAATCACTAAAGAAAACCCACCGATTCCAGGACACTATCAAGGTGTTGGTATAGAAATAGTGAGGGGAAAGAAATGATAACTGCATATTTGGGATTAGGTAGTAATGTTGGGGATAGAGAAGGTCAATTACAACAAGCAATTGATATTTTGAATCATTTTTCTGGGATTGATGTTATAAAATGTTCTCCTATTTATGAAACTGCGCCAGTAGGATATACAGACCAGCCTAACTTTTTAAATTTATGTCTTGAGATATTAACGACATTATCAGTAGAAGACTTATTAGAACATTGCTTAGATACTGAGAAACAATTGCATCGAGTTAGAAATGAACGTTGGGGACCAAGAACGCTTGATGTTGATATATTATTGTATGGAGACAATATAATTGAGAAAGATAATTTGATTGTTCCTCATCCGAGAATGAACGAAAGAGCATTTGTTTTAATACCTTTAAATGATATAGCTCCTAATATAGTAGAACCACGTTCTCAACAAGTGATAAGTGAACTTGTACCAATTGATGACTCAGTGATTAAATATGAGAACTAAATGATAAAGATATCAACATCAACTGTATGAGGTAATATCATTGTTGTTGCAGTAAATTATAGAATTTATAGTTTATGTTATATAAGATACTGTTAGACTAAATAACACTGTATTGTAACGCTAAGTGATAAAATAAGTTTAGTTATTGGTTATTATATAAATGCTAATTTTTTAGTTTAGAGTCTTAAAAATATGTTTATTTTTAATCGAAGTATAGTTTTAATATAAAATCAATTACTATTAAGGAATATTATTCTATTATATTTGAAGCGAATTATGCGCTCTTAAGCTATAGTGTTATTTACAATGATTAAGCATCTATTCTTAAATTTTATATATACAGATTAATTAAGTAACGAAGACTTTCTTCTAACTTAAAGAAAAAAGTAGAAAATACTTTATTAGATGTGCGCCGTCTTGTAGAATTAATATGTGAAAATAGTGTAATTGAACTAAGAAAATACGTTATTATTTTTTGAAGTAAGTTAAATCTTAAATTTAGTATAAAGTAATTATGAATTTATTATTATTTAACATGACTTTTAAGTGTAATATGTGAATATTTTTAAGGATGCCAAGAATAAAGGAGAGAATAGTATGTCAGAAGAAATGAATGACCAAATGCAGGTCCGTCGACAAAAATTACAAGAATTATATGATTTAGGAATAGACCCATTTGGTTCTAAATTTGATCGTACAGGTTTATCAAATGAATTGAAAGAGAATTGGGATCAATTTTCAAAAGAAGAACTTGCAGAAAAAGAAGAAGAAAGTCATGTTGCTATTGCTGGACGCCTAATGACAAAACGTGGCAAAGGTAAAGCAGGATTTGCTCATATACAAGATTTAGCAGGACAAATTCAAATTTATGTACGTAAAGACCAAGTCGGAGATGACCAATTTGAGTTGTGGAAAAATGCTGATTTGGGAGATATTGTTGCTGTAAAAGGTGTTATGTTTAAAACTAATACTGGAGAATTATCTGTAAAAGCCAAGGAGTTCATTCTTTTAACAAAATCTTTGCGTCCTTTACCAGATAAATTCCATGGACTTCAAGATATAGAACAACGTTATCGTCAACGTTATTTAGATTTAATAACTAACGAGGATAGTACGCGCACATTTATAAATCGTAGTAAAATTATTCAAGAAATGAGAAATTATCTTAATAAACAAGGTTTCTTAGAAGTAGAAACACCAATGATGCATCAAATACCAGGTGGCGCAGCTGCAAGACCTTTCGTTACACACCATAATGCGCTAGATGCAACACTGTATATGCGTATTGCTATTGAGCTACATTTGAAACGCTTAATTGTAGGCGGACTTGAAAAGGTATATGAAATCGGACGTGTATTCCGTAACGAAGGTGTATCTACTAGACATAATCCAGAGTTTACAATGATTGAATTGTACGAAGCTTATGCTGATTATCATGATATTATGGATTTAACTGAATCTATGGTCAGACATATAGCTCAAAATGTATTCGGTTCAGCAAAAGTACAATATAATGGTGAAACAATCGACCTAGAATCATCATGGAGAAGATTGCATATGGTTGATGCTGTTAAAGAAGCTACTGGTGTAGATTTTTATGAAGTAAATAGTGATGAAGAAGCTAAAGCCTTAGCTAAAGAACATGGTATAGAGATTAAAGATAATATGAAATATGGTCATATATTAAATGAATTTTTCGAACAAAAAGTTGAAGAAACACTAATTCAACCAACATTTATCTATGGTCATCCAATAGAAATATCACCTCTAGCTAAAAAGAATCCAGAAGATGCTAGATTTACTGATCGTTTTGAATTGTTTATTGTAGGTAGAGAACATGCAAATGCCTTTACTGAATTAAATGATCCAATTGATCAAAGAGCTAGATTTGAAGCACAACTTGTTGAAAAAGAACAAGGTAATGATGAAGCTCACGAAATGGATGAGGACTTTATTGAAGCCTTAGAATATGGTATGCCTCCAACAGGTGGGTTAGGTATTGGTATAGACCGTCTTGTAATGTTGTTAACTGATTCTCCATCTATTAGAGATGTATTATTATTCCCATATATGAGACAAAAATAAATATTTAGATTTAGCACTCTCGTTAAGTTTTCGAGGGTGCTTAATTTATAAGTATGAAAACAAGATTAATTAAGTAGATTGAAGAAATAACTAAAACCAAATATATATAATTTCAGTATTAGTATAAAATGCCAAAATCAGTAGCAAAATGCGTTATAAATTTTTCGATATTTTATGGTTTTATCTCAAGTATTATGATAGAATACTAAAAGTGATTTGAAGTAGGAAACGTTTATTTATTAATTTAATTCATTTCTTAAAAAGTGTTGACAATTCAAACGAATTAAAGTAATATATAAAAGTCGTCAAAACAAGACGCGGATACATAAATAGAAAATAAGTTATAAAGATTTTGCAAAGTGTAAAATTGACTATTGAAACTAATTTTAACAGCATGTATCATATATTAGTAAGTTAATTTGTCTGGTGATTATGGCAAAGAGGTCACACCTGTTCCCATGCCGAACACAGAAGTTAAGCTCTTTAGCGCTGATGGTAGTCGGACTTACGTTCCGCTAGAGTAAGACGTTGCCAGGCAATTTTTAATCGGAGAATTAGCTCAGCTGGGAGAGCATCTGCCTTACAAGCAGAGGGTCGGCGGTTCGAACCCGTCATTCTCCACCATTTTAATTATATATGCCGGCCTAGCTCAATTGGTAGAGCAACTGACTTGTAATCAGTAGGTTGGGGGTTCAAGTCCTCTGGCCGGCACCATCTTTTTGAGCCATTAGCTCAGTTGGTAGAGCATCTGACTTTTAATCAGAGGGTCAGAGGTTCGAATCCTCTATGGCTCATTACGATTTATTTATATATTCGCAAAATAATGCAGAAGTAGTTCAGCGGTAGAATACAACCTTGCCAAGGTTGGGGTCGCGGGTTCGAATCCCGTCTTCTGCTCCATTATTTTGCCGGGGTGGCGGAACTGGCAGACGCACAGGACTTAAAATCCTGCGGTGAGAGATCACCGTACCGGTTCGATTCCGGTCCTCGGCATTATATTAGCGCCCGTAGCTCAATTGGATAGAGCGTTTGACTACGGATCAAGAGGTTATGGGTTCGACTCCTATCGGGCGCGCCATTTTAATAGCGGGAAGTAGCTCAGCTTGGTAGAGCACTTGGTTTGGGACCAAGGGGTCGCAGGTTCGAATCCTGTCTTCCCGACTTACTTTAATAATTTATGGGGGCTTAGCTCAGATGGGAGAGCGCCTGCTTTGCACGCAGGAGGTCAGCGGTTCGATCCCGCTAGTCTCCACCATATTTTTTAATGAACATTGAAAACTGAATGACAATATGTCAACGTTAATTCCAAAAACGTAACATTAAGTTACAAACATTATTTAGTATTATGAGCTAATCAAACATCATAAATTTTTATGGAGAGTTTGATCCTGGCTCAGGATGAACGCTGGCGGCGTGCCTAATACATGCAAGTCGAGCGAACAGATGAGAAGCTTGCTTCTCTGATGTTAGCGGCGGACGGGTGAGTAACACGTGGATAACCTACCTATAAGACTGGGATAACTTCGGGAAACCGGAGCTAATACCGGATAATATATTGAACCGCATGGTTCAATAGTGAAAGATGGTCTTGCTATCACTTATAGATGGATCCGCGCTGCATTAGCTAGTTGGTAAGGTAACGGCTTACCAAGGCAACGATGCATAGCCGACCTGAGAGGGTGATCGGCCACACTGGAACTGAGACACGGTCCAGACTCCTACGGGAGGCAGCAGTAGGGAATCTTCCGCAATGGGCGAAAGCCTGACGGAGCAACGCCGCGTGAGTGATGAAGGTCTTCGGATCGTAAAACTCTGTTATTAGGGAAGAACATATGTGTAAGTAACTGTGCACATCTTGACGGTACCTAATCAGAAAGCCACGGCTAACTACGTGCCAGCAGCCGCGGTAATACGTAGGTGGCAAGCGTTATCCGGAATTATTGGGCGTAAAGCGCGCGTAGGCGGTTTTTTAAGTCTGATGTGAAAGCCCACGGCTCAACCGTGGAGGGTCATTGGAAACTGGAAAACTTGAGTGCAGAAGAGGAAAGTGGAATTCCATGTGTAGCGGTGAAATGCGCAGAGATATGGAGGAACACCAGTGGCGAAGGCGACTTTCTGGTCTGTAACTGACGCTGATGTGCGAAAGCGTGGGGATCAAACAGGATTAGATACCCTGGTAGTCCACGCCGTAAACGATGAGTGCTAAGTGTTAGGGGGTTTCCGCCCCTTAGTGCTGCAGCTAACGCATTAAGCACTCCGCCTGGGGAGTACGACCGCAAGGTTGAAACTCAAAGGAATTGACGGGGACCCGCACAAGCGGTGGAGCATGTGGTTTAATTCGAAGCAACGCGAAGAACCTTACCAAATCTTGACATCCTTTGACAACTCTAGAGATAGAGCCTTCCCCTTCGGGGGACAAAGTGACAGGTGGTGCATGGTTGTCGTCAGCTCGTGTCGTGAGATGTTGGGTTAAGTCCCGCAACGAGCGCAACCCTTAAGCTTAGTTGCCATCATTAAGTTGGGCACTCTAAGTTGACTGCCGGTGACAAACCGGAGGAAGGTGGGGATGACGTCAAATCATCATGCCCCTTATGATTTGGGCTACACACGTGCTACAATGGACAATACAAAGGGCAGCGAAACCGCGAGGTCAAGCAAATCCCATAAAGTTGTTCTCAGTTCGGATTGTAGTCTGCAACTCGACTACATGAAGCTGGAATCGCTAGTAATCGTAGATCAGCATGCTACGGTGAATACGTTCCCGGGTCTTGTACACACCGCCCGTCACACCACGAGAGTTTGTAACACCCGAAGCCGGTGGAGTAACCTTTTAGGAGCTAGCCGTCGAAGGTGGGACAAATGATTGGGGTGAAGTCGTAACAAGGTAGCCGTATCGGAAGGTGCGGCTGGATCACCTCCTTTCTAAGGATATATTCGGAACATCTTTTTAGAAGATGCGGAATAACGTAGACATATTGTATTCAGTTTTGAATGTTTATTAACATTCAAGTTGATGGGCCTATAGCTCAGCTGGTTAGAGCGCACGCCTGATAAGCGTGAGGTCGGTGGTTCGAGTCCACTTAGGCCCACCATTAATTATTGTACATTGAAAACTAGATAAGTAAGTAAAAATAGATTTTACCAAGCAAAACCGAGTGAATAAAGAGTTTTAAATAAGCTTGAATTCATAAGAAATAATCGCTAGTGTTCGAAAGAACACTCACAAGATTAATAACGCGTTTCCTAACGGAAACATAGATTAAGTTATTAAGGGCGCACGGTGGATGCCTTGGCACTAGAAGCCGATGAAGGACGTTACTAACGACGATATGCTTTGGGTAGCTGTAAGTAAGCGTTGATCCAGAGATTTCCGAATGGGGAAACCCAGCATGAGTTATGTCATGTTATCGATATGTGAATACATAGCATATCAGAAGGCACACCCGGAGAACTGAAACATCTTAGTACCCGGAGGAAGAGAAAGAAAAATCGATTCCCTGAGTAGCGGCGAGCGAAACGGGAAGAGCCCAAACCAACAAGCTTGCTTGTTGGGGTTGTAGGACACTCTGTACGGAGTTACAAAGGACGATATTAGACGAATCATCTGGAAAGATGAATCAAAGAAGGTAACAATCCTGTAGTTGAAAATATTGTCTCTCTTGAGTGGATCCTGAGTACGACGGAGCACGTGAAATTCCGTCGGAATCTGGGAGGACCATCTCCCAAGGCTAAATACTCTCTAGTGACCGATAGTGAACCAGTACCGTGAGGGAAAGGTGAAAAGCACCCCGGAAGGGGAGTGAAATAGAACCTGAAACCGTGTGCTTACAAGTAGTCAGAGCCCGTTAATGGGTGATGGCGTGCCTTTTGTAGAATGAACCGGCGAGTTACGATTTGATGCAAGGTTAAGCAGTAAATGTGGAGCCGTAGCGAAAGCGAGTCTGAATAGGGCGTTTAGTATTTGGTCGTAGACCCGAAACCAGGTGATCTACCCTTGGTCAGGTTGAAGTTCAGGTAACACTGAATGGAGGACCGAACCGACTTACGTTGAAAAGTGAGCGGATGAACTGAGGGTAGCGGAGAAATTCCAATCGAACCTGGAGATAGCTGGTTCTCTCCGAAATAGCTTTAGGGCTAGCCTCAAGTGATGATTATTGGAGGTAGAGCACTGTTTGGACGAGGGGCCCTTCTCGGGTTACCGAATTCAGACAAACTCCGAATGCCAATTAATTTAACTTGGGAGTCAGAACATGGGTGATAAGGTCCGTGTTCGAAAGGGAAACAGCCCAGACCACCAGCTAAGGTCCCAAAATATATGTTAAGTGGAAAAGGATGTGGCGTTGCCCAGACAACTAGGATGTTGGCTTAGAAGCAGCCATCATTTAAAGAGTGCGTAATAGCTCACTAGTCGAGTGACACTGCGCCGAAAATGTACCGGGGCTAAACATATTACCGAAGCTGTGGATTGTCCTTTGGACAATGGTAGGAGAGCGTTCTAAGGGCGGTGAAGCATGATCGCAAGGACATGTGGAGCGCTTAGAAGTGAGAATGCCGGTGTGAGTAGCGAAAGACGGGTGAGAATCCCGTCCACCGATTGACTAAGGTTTCCAGAGGAAGGCTCGTCCGCTCTGGGTTAGTCGGGTCCTAAGCTGAGGCCGACAGGCGTAGGCGATGGATAACAGGTTGATATTCCTGTACCACCTATAATCGTTTTAATCGATGGGGGGACGCAGTAGGATAGGCGAAGCGTGCGATTGGATTGCACGTCTAAGCAGTAAGGCTGAGTACTAGGCAAATCCGGTACTCGTGAAGGCTGAGCTGTGATGGGGAGAAGACATTGTGTCTTCGAGTCGTTGATTTCACACTGCCGAGAAAAGCCTCTAGATAGAAAATAGGTGCCCGTACCGCAAACCGACACAGGTAGTCAAGATGAGAATTCTAAGGTGAGCGAGCGAACTCTCGTTAAGGAACTCGGCAAAATGACCCCGTAACTTCGGGAGAAGGGGTGCTCTTTAGGGTTAACGCCCAGAAGAGCCGCAGTGAATAGGCCCAAGCGACTGTTTATCAAAAACACAGGTCTCTGCTAAACCGTAAGGTGATGTATAGGGGCTGACGCCTGCCCGGTGCTGGAAGGTTAAGAGGAGTGGTTAGCTTCTGCGAAGCTACGAATCGAAGCCCCAGTAAACGGCGGCCGTAACTATAACGGTCCTAAGGTAGCGAAATTCCTTGTCGGGTAAGTTCCGACCCGCACGAAAGGCGTAACGATTTGGGCACTGTCTCAACGAGAGACTCGGTGAAATCATAGTACCTGTGAAGATGCAGGTTACCCGCGACAGGACGGAAAGACCCCGTGGAGCTTTACTGTAGCCTGATATTGAAATTCGGCACAGCTTGTACAGGATAGGTAGGAGCCTTTGAAACGTGAGCGCTAGCTTACGTGGAGGCGCTGGTGGGATACTACCCTAGCTGTGTTGGCTTTCTAACCCGCACCACTTATCGTGGTGGGAGACAGTGTCAGGCGGGCAGTTTGACTGGGGCGGTCGCCTCCTAAAAGGTAACGGAGGCGCTCAAAGGTTCCCTCAGAATGGTTGGAAATCATTCATAGAGTGTAAAGGCATAAGGGAGCTTGACTGCGAGACCTACAAGTCGAGCAGGGTCGAAAGACGGACTTAGTGATCCGGTGGTTCCGCATGGAAGGGCCATCGCTCAACGGATAAAAGCTACCCCGGGGATAACAGGCTTATCTCCCCCAAGAGTTCACATCGACGGGGAGGTTTGGCACCTCGATGTCGGCTCATCGCATCCTGGGGCTGTAGTCGGTCCCAAGGGTTGGGCTGTTCGCCCATTAAAGCGGTACGCGAGCTGGGTTCAGAACGTCGTGAGACAGTTCGGTCCCTATCCGTCGTGGGCGTAGGAAATTTGAGAGGAGCTGTCCTTAGTACGAGAGGACCGGGATGGACATACCTCTGGTGTACCAGTTGTCGTGCCAACGGCATAGCTGGGTAGCTATGTATGGACGGGATAAGTGCTGAAAGCATCTAAGCATGAAGCCCCCCTCAAGATGAGATTTCCCAACTTCGGTTATAAGATCCCTCAAAGATGATGAGGTTAATAGGTTCGAGGTGGAAGCATGGTGACATGTGGAGCTGACGAATACTAATCGATCGAAGACTTAATCAATTAAATGTTTTGCGAAGCACAATCATTTTTACTTACTATCTAGTTTTGAGTGTATAACTTACATTCTTATTTGTCTGGTGACTATGGCAAGGAGGTCACACCTGTTCCCATGCCGAACACAGAAGTTAAGCTCCTTAGCGCCGATGGTAGTCGGACTTACGTTCCGCTAGAGTAGGACGTTGCCGGGCAATTTCTAATTTTTTAGAGATTAAATACAAATTAATTAAAAAAGTATTGACTTAAATATTAATTACATGTATAATTAATTCTTGTGTTAAGAAATGAACATTGAAAACTGAATGACAATATGTCAACGTTAATTCCAAAAACGTAACATTAAGTTACAAACATTATTTAGTATTATGAGCTAATCAAACATCATAAATTTTTATGGAGAGTTTGATCCTGGCTCAGGATGAACGCTGGCGGCGTGCCTAATACATGCAAGTCGAGCGAACAGATGAGAAGCTTGCTTCTCTGATGTTAGCGGCGGACGGGTGAGTAACACGTGGATAACCTACCTATAAGACTGGGATAACTTCGGGAAACCGGAGCTAATACCGGATAATATATTGAACCGCATGGTTCAATAGTGAAAGATGGTCTTGCTATCACTTATAGATGGATCCGCGCTGCATTAGCTAGTTGGTAAGGTAACGGCTTACCAAGGCAACGATGCATAGCCGACCTGAGAGGGTGATCGGCCACACTGGAACTGAGACACGGTCCAGACTCCTACGGGAGGCAGCAGTAGGGAATCTTCCGCAATGGGCGAAAGCCTGACGGAGCAACGCCGCGTGAGTGATGAAGGTCTTCGGATCGTAAAACTCTGTTATTAGGGAAGAACATATGTGTAAGTAACTGTGCACATCTTGACGGTACCTAATCAGAAAGCCACGGCTAACTACGTGCCAGCAGCCGCGGTAATACGTAGGTGGCAAGCGTTATCCGGAATTATTGGGCGTAAAGCGCGCGTAGGCGGTTTTTTAAGTCTGATGTGAAAGCCCACGGCTCAACCGTGGAGGGTCATTGGAAACTGGAAAACTTGAGTGCAGAAGAGGAAAGTGGAATTCCATGTGTAGCGGTGAAATGCGCAGAGATATGGAGGAACACCAGTGGCGAAGGCGACTTTCTGGTCTGTAACTGACGCTGATGTGCGAAAGCGTGGGGATCAAACAGGATTAGATACCCTGGTAGTCCACGCCGTAAACGATGAGTGCTAAGTGTTAGGGGGTTTCCGCCCCTTAGTGCTGCAGCTAACGCATTAAGCACTCCGCCTGGGGAGTACGACCGCAAGGTTGAAACTCAAAGGAATTGACGGGGACCCGCACAAGCGGTGGAGCATGTGGTTTAATTCGAAGCAACGCGAAGAACCTTACCAAATCTTGACATCCTTTGACAACTCTAGAGATAGAGCCTTCCCCTTCGGGGGACAAAGTGACAGGTGGTGCATGGTTGTCGTCAGCTCGTGTCGTGAGATGTTGGGTTAAGTCCCGCAACGAGCGCAACCCTTAAGCTTAGTTGCCATCATTAAGTTGGGCACTCTAAGTTGACTGCCGGTGACAAACCGGAGGAAGGTGGGGATGACGTCAAATCATCATGCCCCTTATGATTTGGGCTACACACGTGCTACAATGGACAATACAAAGGGCAGCGAAACCGCGAGGTCAAGCAAATCCCATAAAGTTGTTCTCAGTTCGGATTGTAGTCTGCAACTCGACTACATGAAGCTGGAATCGCTAGTAATCGTAGATCAGCATGCTACGGTGAATACGTTCCCGGGTCTTGTACACACCGCCCGTCACACCACGAGAGTTTGTAACACCCGAAGCCGGTGGAGTAACCTTTTAGGAGCTAGCCGTCGAAGGTGGGACAAATGATTGGGGTGAAGTCGTAACAAGGTAGCCGTATCGGAAGGTGCGGCTGGATCACCTCCTTTCTAAGGATATATTCGGAACATCTTTTTAGAAGATGCGGAATAACGTAGACATATTGTATTCAGTTTTGAATGTTTATTAACATTCATTTGTACATTGAAAACTAGATAAGTAAGTAAAAATAGATTTTACCAAGCAAAACCGAGTGAATAAAGAGTTTTAAATAAGCTTGAATTCATAAGAAATAATCGCTAGTGTTCGAAAGAACACTCACAAGATTAATAACGCGTTTCCTAACGGAAACATAGATTAAGTTATTAAGGGCGCACGGTGGATGCCTTGGCACTAGAAGCCGATGAAGGACGTTACTAACGACGATATGCTTTGGGTAGCTGTAAGTAAGCGTTGATCCAGAGATTTCCGAATGGGGAAACCCAGCATGAGTTATGTCATGTTATCGATATGTGAATACATAGCATATCAGAAGGCACACCCGGAGAACTGAAACATCTTAGTACCCGGAGGAAGAGAAAGAAAAATCGATTCCCTGAGTAGCGGCGAGCGAAACGGGAAGAGCCCAAACCAACAAGCTTGCTTGTTGGGGTTGTAGGACACTCTGTACGGAGTTACAAAGGACGATATTAGACGAATCATCTGGAAAGATGAATCAAAGAAGGTAACAATCCTGTAGTTGAAAATATTGTCTCTCTTGAGTGGATCCTGAGTACGACGGAGCACGTGAAATTCCGTCGGAATCTGGGAGGACCATCTCCCAAGGCTAAATACTCTCTAGTGACCGATAGTGAACCAGTACCGTGAGGGAAAGGTGAAAAGCACCCCGGAAGGGGAGTGAAATAGAACCTGAAACCGTGTGCTTACAAGTAGTCAGAGCCCGTTAATGGGTGATGGCGTGCCTTTTGTAGAATGAACCGGCGAGTTACGATTTGATGCAAGGTTAAGCAGTAAATGTGGAGCCGTAGCGAAAGCGAGTCTGAATAGGGCGTTTAGTATTTGGTCGTAGACCCGAAACCAGGTGATCTACCCTTGGTCAGGTTGAAGTTCAGGTAACACTGAATGGAGGACCGAACCGACTTACGTTGAAAAGTGAGCGGATGAACTGAGGGTAGCGGAGAAATTCCAATCGAACCTGGAGATAGCTGGTTCTCTCCGAAATAGCTTTAGGGCTAGCCTCAAGTGATGATTATTGGAGGTAGAGCACTGTTTGGACGAGGGGCCCTTCTCGGGTTACCGAATTCAGACAAACTCCGAATGCCAATTAATTTAACTTGGGAGTCAGAACATGGGTGATAAGGTCCGTGTTCGAAAGGGAAACAGCCCAGACCACCAGCTAAGGTCCCAAAATATATGTTAAGTGGAAAAGGATGTGGCGTTGCCCAGACAACTAGGATGTTGGCTTAGAAGCAGCCATCATTTAAAGAGTGCGTAATAGCTCACTAGTCGAGTGACACTGCGCCGAAAATGTACCGGGGCTAAACATATTACCGAAGCTGTGGATTGTCCTTTGGACAATGGTAGGAGAGCGTTCTAAGGGCGGTGAAGCATGATCGCAAGGACATGTGGAGCGCTTAGAAGTGAGAATGCCGGTGTGAGTAGCGAAAGACGGGTGAGAATCCCGTCCACCGATTGACTAAGGTTTCCAGAGGAAGGCTCGTCCGCTCTGGGTTAGTCGGGTCCTAAGCTGAGGCCGACAGGCGTAGGCGATGGATAACAGGTTGATATTCCTGTACCACCTATAATCGTTTTAATCGATGGGGGGACGCAGTAGGATAGGCGAAGCGTGCGATTGGATTGCACGTCTAAGCAGTAAGGCTGAGTACTAGGCAAATCCGGTACTCGTGAAGGCTGAGCTGTGATGGGGAGAAGACATTGTGTCTTCGAGTCGTTGATTTCACACTGCCGAGAAAAGCCTCTAGATAGAAAATAGGTGCCCGTACCGCAAACCGACACAGGTAGTCAAGATGAGAATTCTAAGGTGAGCGAGCGAACTCTCGTTAAGGAACTCGGCAAAATGACCCCGTAACTTCGGGAGAAGGGGTGCTCTTTAGGGTTAACGCCCAGAAGAGCCGCAGTGAATAGGCCCAAGCGACTGTTTATCAAAAACACAGGTCTCTGCTAAACCGTAAGGTGATGTATAGGGGCTGACGCCTGCCCGGTGCTGGAAGGTTAAGAGGAGTGGTTAGCTTCTGCGAAGCTACGAATCGAAGCCCCAGTAAACGGCGGCCGTAACTATAACGGTCCTAAGGTAGCGAAATTCCTTGTCGGGTAAGTTCCGACCCGCACGAAAGGCGTAACGATTTGGGCACTGTCTCAACGAGAGACTCGGTGAAATCATAGTACCTGTGAAGATGCAGGTTACCCGCGACAGGACGGAAAGACCCCGTGGAGCTTTACTGTAGCCTGATATTGAAATTCGGCACAGCTTGTACAGGATAGGTAGGAGCCTTTGAAACGTGAGCGCTAGCTTACGTGGAGGCGCTGGTGGGATACTACCCTAGCTGTGTTGGCTTTCTAACCCGCACCACTTATCGTGGTGGGAGACAGTGTCAGGCGGGCAGTTTGACTGGGGCGGTCGCCTCCTAAAAGGTAACGGAGGCGCTCAAAGGTTCCCTCAGAATGGTTGGAAATCATTCATAGAGTGTAAAGGCATAAGGGAGCTTGACTGCGAGACCTACAAGTCGAGCAGGGTCGAAAGACGGACTTAGTGATCCGGTGGTTCCGCATGGAAGGGCCATCGCTCAACGGATAAAAGCTACCCCGGGGATAACAGGCTTATCTCCCCCAAGAGTTCACATCGACGGGGAGGTTTGGCACCTCGATGTCGGCTCATCGCATCCTGGGGCTGTAGTCGGTCCCAAGGGTTGGGCTGTTCGCCCATTAAAGCGGTACGCGAGCTGGGTTCAGAACGTCGTGAGACAGTTCGGTCCCTATCCGTCGTGGGCGTAGGAAATTTGAGAGGAGCTGTCCTTAGTACGAGAGGACCGGGATGGACATACCTCTGGTGTACCAGTTGTCGTGCCAACGGCATAGCTGGGTAGCTATGTATGGACGGGATAAGTGCTGAAAGCATCTAAGCATGAAGCCCCCCTCAAGATGAGATTTCCCAACTTCGGTTATAAGATCCCTCAAAGATGATGAGGTTAATAGGTTCGAGGTGGAAGCATGGTGACATGTGGAGCTGACGAATACTAATCGATCGAAGACTTAATCAATTAAATGTTTTGCGAAGCACAATCATTTTTACTTACTATCTAGTTTTGAGTGTATAACTTACATTCTTATTTGTCTGGTGACTATGGCAAGGAGGTCACACCTGTTCCCATGCCGAACACAGAAGTTAAGCTCCTTAGCGCCGATGGTAGTCGGACTTACGTTCCGCTAGAGTAGGACGTTGCCAGGCAATAAAAATGGATGCGATGAGCCGCATTGAGACCGTAAGGTCTCTTTTTTTTTATGCCTAAAAGTCATGAAGGTATATCAGGACTTGATGCAGAGCAAGCGTTTGAAGCTGACGAAATAAGGAACGAACGTCACGACTTTAGACGAGCTAAAGGAGTCAGAGAGAGACGTCAATGAGGAAAGATGCGAGCGGTTGTCTCAAGTCAAGAAAGCTTCTTAGCGCCGATGGTAGCAGACTACGTTCCGCTAGAGTAGGACGTTGCCAGGCAATAAAAATGGATGCGATGAGCCACATTGAGACCGTAAGGTCTCTTTTTTTATGTCTAAATACATCATGTTAGTATTGAAAAAACGCGACACTATTAGTAAATAAAATGTATATTTTTTAAAGCAATTTAATTATTGTACAATAGACAAGCTATTGTATAAGTAACACTAACTTTTTTCAAAGAAGTGTTACTATATAATTAATGCTCTAATTAATGCATCAGTATGCGCTTTTAATTTATCTTCATTTATTCCTCCAAAACCAAGTATAAATTTAGGTGATTTATTATAATCATCAATTTCTTCATAATTATAAACTTGTAATTCTAATTTCTCTGTCGAAGCTCTATCTAGACATTCTTTCAATGTTAATCCATTTGTAACAGTGATATTGAAATGCATACCTGTTTCTGCACCTTCTATAGTTAATTGATCTTTATAAGGTTTTAATTCATTAAGTATAAAAGATAACTTATTTCTATAAACTTTCCTCATTCTGTTTAAATGTCTATTAAAACTACCACTTTCCATGAAAAGAGAGACTATTTTTTGCATATGAACTGGAACAGTATTTGTTTCTTTGTGCTGTTGATTATAATAACGATGAAGTAGTTTTGAAGGAAGTACTAAATAAGCAATTCTACAACTTGGGAAAATTGACTTTGAAAATGTACTTATATATATTACTTTTTCTTTTGAATCTAAACTTTGTAATGCTGGAATAGGCTTACCATAATACCTAAATTCTGAATCATAGTCATCTTCTATTATGTATCTATTTTCATTTTCTTGTGCCCAGTTGATGAGTTGCGTTCTTTTTTTTAAATCCATAATAAAACCTGTTGGAAATTGATGAGAAGGTGTTATATAAACAATGTTTTTATTAGATTTAATGACTTCATCAATGTTAATTCCATTTTTTTCGACTTTGATTTGATCATAACTGACATGTTGTTTATCTAAGACAAATTTTATAGGTGGATAACTAGGTTTTTCTATTATAAATGAAGAATCATTAAGTAAAGTGACTAATAAATTGAGCAATTGTTCTGTTGATGAGCCAATGATTATTTGATTTGGATGGCAGGTTACTCCCCGACTATTAAATAGATATTGTGATATTTGTTGACGTAACTCCACTTCTCCTTGAATATCTCCACGTTGCAAAAAAATTAAGTTATTAGCATCAAATACCTCTTTCGAATATTTTCTGAACAGATCAATTGGAAAATATTTAGTATCAATTTGAGCTAGTTTAAATGAATATTCATTTTCTGTAGACGAATTATTTTCATTTATACTATCAGCAACAGATAACTTTTCATAATTATAATTATTTAACACAGGCAAAGACTCAATATCAGAGACAAAGTATCCAGACCTAGGTTTAGAATATATATATCCTTCATCTTGTAAAAGATGATATGCATGTTCTATTGTTGTTTGACTTACTGAAAGATGATTTCCAAGTTGTCTTTTTGAGTAAAATTTATCATTAGCATTAAATTGTCCTTCTATAATTTGCTTTTTTAGTTTTTCGTATAGTTCAATATACAAAGTAGATTTCATTATTAATCTGACCCCTTTATTTTGTTTCATTTTGTACCTGTTTAAATATCAGTTTATATTTTAAAATAAATTTAATCAAATGATATAGGAGTGAAATATCTATGAGTAAAATTATTGGTTCTGAACGAGTAAAACGTGGTATGGCTGAAATGCAGAAAGGCGGCGTTATTATGGACGTAGTTAACGCTGAACAAGCTAGAATTGCTGAAGAAGCAGGAGCAGTCGCTGTAATGGCATTAGAAAGGGTTCCTTCAGATATCAGAGCAGCTGGTGGAGTTGCACGTATGGCTAATCCTAAAATAGTTGAAGAAGTAATGAATGCAGTGTCAATCCCTGTAATGGCTAAAGCACGTATTGGACATATTACTGAAGCCCGTGTTTTAGAATCAATGGGAGTAGATTATATAGATGAATCAGAAGTTTTAACACCTGCTGATGAAGAATATCATTTAAGAAAAGACCAGTTTACTGTTCCATTTGTATGTGGCTGTCGTAATTTAGGTGAGGCTGCAAGAAGAATTGGAGAAGGTGCGGCAATGTTACGTACTAAAGGTGAACCTGGAACAGGAAATATAGTAGAAGCTGTCAGACATATGAGACAAGTTAATGCTGAAGTAAGTCGTTTAACTGTTATGAATGATGATGAAATTATGACATTTGCTAAAGATATTGGTGCACCGTATGAAATTTTAAAACAAATTAAAGATAATGGTCGTTTACCAGTAGTTAACTTTGCGGCAGGTGGAGTAGCAACACCTCAAGATGCAGCTTTAATGATGGAACTTGGAGCTGATGGTGTATTTGTTGGGTCTGGTATTTTCAAATCAGAAGATCCTGAGAAATTTGCAAAAGCAATCGTACAAGCAACGACGCATTATCAAGATTATGAATTAATAGGTAAATTGGCAAGTGAATTAGGTACTGCAATGAAAGGCCTAGACATAAATCAATTATCATTAGAAGAGCGTATGCAAGAGCGTGGTTGGTAAGGTTATGAAAATAGGTGTATTAGCATTACAAGGTGCCGTTCGTGAGCATATTCGACATATTGAATTAAGTGGTCATGAAGGCGTAACCGTAAAAAGAGTTGAGCAATTAAATGAAATTGAAGGTTTAATTCTTCCTGGTGGAGAATCAACAACATTGAGACGTTTAATGAATTTATATGGTTTTAAGGAAGCGTTACAACAATCATCATTACCAATGTTTGGCACTTGTGCTGGATTAATTGTATTAGCACAAGATATTGTTGGAGAAACCGGATATTTAAATAAATTGAACATAACAGTAGAGCGTAATTCATTTGGCAGACAAGTGGATAGCTTTGAAACTGAACTAGAGATAAAAGAAATAGCTAACGATATAGAAGGAGTATTCATTCGAGCTCCACATATTGCTAAAGTTGGAGAAAATGTAGAAGTGTTGTCTACAGTTAATGATAAAATTGTAGCTGTAAAGCAAGATAAATACTTAGGTGTATCATTTCATCCTGAACTAACAGATGATTATAGGGTGACTGATTATTTTATTAATAAAATAATTAAAGAAACACATTAATTAAACGTTATTAATAGTAATTTATAGATAATTTAGGTAAAGAAATCATAGTGGCGTATAGATAAGTATAAAGATGATTAAAAAGAACACCCAAAATATAATGGTATTGAATTGTTAAATCATAGTTCAACAAATCAGTAACCATCATAAATGGGTGTTTTTCTTTATAAGTTAAATGAAGAAACCAGCAATTGCTGCGGAAATGAATGATACAAGTGTAGCACCAAATAATAATTTTAAACCAAAGCGAGCTACCATATCACCTTTTTTATCATTAAGTGATTTAATTGCACCAGAGATGATACCGATAGAACTGAAGTTCGCGAAAGATACTAGAAATACAGATGTAACACCTTTAGCATGTTCAGTAATACCATCTAATTTGCCAAGCGCTTGCATAGCAACAAATTCATTAGAAAGCAATTTAGTAGCCATTACAGATCCTGCTTGTACAGCTTCATTCCATGGAACACCAACTAAAAATGCAAATGGAGCAAAGACAAAACCAATTAATGTTTGGAAATCCCAAGAAATTTGACCACCAGATGCTAGACTGAATATACCACTAACGATTCCGTTTAATAATGCAATAATTGCAATATAACCAATTAACATGGCACCAACAATCACTGCAACTTTGAATCCATCTAAAATATATTCTCCCAACATTTCGAAGAAGGATTGATTTTTAGTTTCTCCTTCATCTACTAATAACTTATCATCTTCTTCATTAACTCTATATGGATTGATAATTGAAGCGACGACGAAACCACCAAATAAGTTAAGTACGACTGCAGTAACAACGTATTTTGGTTCAATTAAAGTGAAATAAGCACCAATAATTGAAGCAGATACAGTAGACATGGCAGAAGCAGTTAATGTGTATAAACGTTGCTTAGGTATGTATGGTAATTGTTTTTTTAATGAAATAAATACTTCAGATTGACCTAAAATAGCTGCGGCTACAGCATTATATGATTCTAAACGGCCCATACCATTTATTTTAGAAATTAAAAATCCTAATACATTAATTAACAATGGTAGAATCCTTGTATATTGCAAAATACCTATAATTGCTGAAATGAATACAATCGGCATTAAAACGCTCAAGAAAAATGGAGGTTGATCTGCTTTGACAAATTTAAATCCACCAAAAACGAAATTAACGCCATCTGCAGCTTTTAATAACAAGTAATTAAACCCGCTAGAAATACCACCAATAACCGAAATACCAATAGTAGTTTTTAATAATAAAAATGCAAAAACAAGTTGTATAACTAGTAAAATACCAACATATTGCCAACGAATATTCTTTTTATCTGAGCTAAACAAAAACGCAAGTGCTAAAAAGAAGATAATCCCTATAATACCAATTAGTATGTGCATATAATCCCCATTCCTTTAATTTTTTCTACAATCTATCATACAATAAATTGTAAAGGCTAACACCATAAATTTTTGAAAATATATAAACAAATTGGTTGAAAAAGGTCAAAGTAGGTCATATAATATAGTCAAAGAAGGTCAAAAAAGGGGTGATATACATGCATAATATGTCGGACATCATAGAACAATACATCAAACACTTATTTGAAGAGTCGAATGAAGATGTCGTTGAAATTCAAAGAGCACATATTGCTCAACGGTTCGATTGTGTCCCTTCACAATTAAATTATGTCATTAAAACACGATTTACTAATGAACATGGTTATGAGATAGAAAGTAAACGTGGTGGTGGTGGATATATTCGAATCACAAAAATTGAAAATAAAGATGCAACAGGTTATATTAATCATTTATTACAATTAATAGGACCTTCTATATCACAGCAACAATCATACTATATAATAGATGGTTTATTGGATAAAGCTTTAATTAATGAACGAGAAGCTAAAATGATTCAAGCAGCTATTGATCGCGAAACATTAGCGATGGATATGGTTTCAAGAGATATTATTAGAGCAAATATTTTAAAAAGATTACTTCCAGTAATTAATTATTATTAATATTTATATAAATGAGGTGTTTATGTGCTTTGTGAAAATTGCCAACTGAATGAAGCGGAAGTTAAATTAAAAGTAACAAGTAAACACGGCACCGAAGAAAAATGGGTTTGTCAAACGTGTGCACAGGGTAATCACCCTTGGAATTCATCTCAAGATCAGCCATTAGATCAAGAATACCAAGATGATATTGAGGAAGCATTTGTTGTAAAACAAATTTTGCAACATTTAGCTACAAAACATGGCATTGATTTTCAAGAGATAGCGTTTAGAGAAGAAAAACGGTGTCCAAGTTGCCAAATGACATTAAAAGATATTGCACATGTAGGTAAATTTGGTTGTTCAGAGTGCTTTGCAACTTTTAAAGATGATATTTATGATATTGTACGTAGAGTTCAAGGTGGTCAATTTGAGCACGTTGGAAAAACACCACAATCATCATATAAAAAATTAGCATTGAAAAGAAAAATAGAAGAAAAAAATCAATATTTATCAACATTGATTGAAGAACAAAACTTTGAGGAAGCAGCGATTGTAAGAGATGAAATTAAAGCCCTTAAAGATGAGAGTGAGGTTTAATTAGATGACTAATGATATTCATGAAAATATTAGTGAATGGATGAAAAGTAACCAAGATAATCCCATCATTATGTCATCAAGAATACGGCTAGCAAGAAATTTAGATAATCATGTGCATCCACTAATGTATAAAAATGAACAAGATGGCTTTAGAGTTATAAATGAAGTTCAAGACGCTTTGCCAAAATTTGATTTATTACGTTTAGATCAACTTGATCAACAAAGTAAAATGAAAATGGTAGCTAAACATCTTGTTAGTCCTGAATTGATTAAACAGCCAGCTGCAGCAGTATTAGTAAACGATGATGAATCTTTAAGTGTCATGTTAAATGAAGAAGATCATATTCGTATTCAATCAATGGGAACAGATATTGCGTTACAAGAGCTTTATAATAAAGCATCAGAGATAGATGATGAATTGGATAAACAACTTGATATAAGTTTTGATGAACAATTAGGCTACTTAACGACATGTCCTACGAATATTGGTACAGGTATGAGAGCTAGTGTGATGTTACACTTACCGGGATTATCAATAATGAAAAGAATGTCTAGAATCGCACAAACTATTAACCGTTTTGGTTATACAATAAGAGGTATATATGGTGAAGGGTCTCAAGTATATGGCCATATGTATCAAGTTTCAAATCAACTTACGCTTGGTAAATCTGAAACAGAAATTATTGAAACACTGACTGAAATTGTTAATCAAATTATTCAAGAAGAAAAGCAAATTCGTCAAAGATTAGATATTTATAATAAACTAGAAACAGAAGATAGAGTACATCGTTCTTTAGGAATTTTACAAAATTGTAGAATGATATCGATGGAAGAAGCTTCATATAGATTAAGTGAAGTAAAGTTAGGTATAGATTTAAGTTATATCAAATTACAAAATTTCAAATTTAATGAATTAATGGTTGGCATACAATCTCCATTTTTATTAGATGATGAAGAAGAAATAGATATAAAAGTTAAAAGAGCAGAATTATTGAGAAAACATATAAAATAGGAGGTTTTCATATATGCTATTTGGTAGATTAACAGAACGTGCGCAACGTGTATTAGCACATGCACAAGAAGAAGCAATCCGTTTGAATCATTCTAATATAGGAACAGAACATTTATTATTAGGTTTAATGAAAGAACCAGAAGGTATAGCTGCTAAAGTATTAGAAAGTTTTGATATTACAGAAGATAAAGTAATTGAAGAAGTTGAAAAATTAATTGGTCATGGCCAAGACCATGTAGGTACATTACATTATACACCTAGAGCTAAAAAAGTAATTGAATTATCAATGGATGAAGCAAGAAAATTACATCACAATTTTGTGGGAACAGAGCATATCTTGCTTGGTTTAATTCGTGAAAATGAAGGTGTTGCAGCAAGAGTATTTGCTAACCTTGATTTAAATATTACTAAAGCACGTGCACAAGTAGTTAAAGCACTAGGTAATCCAGAAATGAATAATAAAAATGCCCAAACTAGCAAGGCTAATAATACGCCAACATTAGATAGTTTAGCACGAGACTTAACAGTTATCGCAAAAGATGGAACACTAGATCCAGTTATTGGAAGAGATAAAGAAATTACTAGAGTAATTGAAGTATTAAGTCGTCGTACTAAAAACAATCCAGTATTAATTGGTGAACCAGGGGTAGGTAAAACTGCAATAGCAGAAGGCCTTGCTCAGGCTATAGTTAAAAATGAAGTTCCAGAGACTTTAAAAGATAAACGTGTTATGTCATTAGATATGGGAACTGTAGTTGCAGGTACGAAATATCGTGGTGAATTTGAAGAACGTTTGAAAAAGGTTATGGAAGAAATTCAACAAGCAGGTAATGTCATTCTATTCATTGATGAATTACACACACTTGTTGGTGCAGGTGGTGCAGAAGGTGCAATAGATGCATCTAATATCTTAAAACCAGCATTGGCTCGTGGAGAACTACAATGTATAGGTGCAACAACATTAGATGAATATCGAAAAAATATTGAAAAAGATGCCGCACTAGAAAGACGTTTCCAACCAGTTCAAGTTGATGAACCAACAGTTGAAGATACAGTAGAAATACTTAAAGGATTACGTGATAGATACGAAGCACATCATCGTATTAATATTTCTGATGAAGCATTAGAAGCGGCAGTGAAATTAAGTAATCGATATGTTTCAGATAGATTTTTACCAGATAAAGCAATTGATTTAATCGATGAAGCATCTTCGAAAGTGAGATTGAAAAGTCATACGACACCAACTAACTTAAAAGAAATCGAACAAGAAATTGAAAAAGTTAAAAACGAAAAAGATGCTGCAGTACATGCGCAAGAGTTTGAAAATGCTGCAAACTTACGTGATAAACAAACTAAGCTTGAAAAGCAATATGAAGAAGCAAAAAATGAATGGAAAAATACTCAAAATGGTATGAGTACTTCATTATCAGAAGAAGATATAGCTGAGGTTATTGTTGGATGGACAGGTATTCCACTAACTAAAATTAACGAAACAGAATCCGAAAAATTATTAGGATTAGAAGATACTTTACACGAAAGAGTTATTGGACAAAAAGATGCCGTTAATTCAATTAGTAAAGCAGTAAGACGTGCTCGTGCTGGATTAAAAGATCCTAAACGTCCAATTGGTAGCTTTATTTTCTTAGGACCAACAGGGGTAGGTAAAACAGAATTAGCACGTGCATTAGCGGAATCAATGTTTGGTGATGATGATGCTATGATTCGTGTTGATATGAGTGAATTTATGGAGAAACATGCAGTGAGTAGATTAGTTGGAGCACCTCCAGGCTATGTTGGTCATGACGATGGTGGTCAGCTTACTGAAAAAGTAAGACGTAAACCATATTCAGTTATTCTATTTGATGAAATTGAAAAAGCACATCCTGATGTCTTTAATATTCTTTTACAAGTATTAGATGATGGACATTTAACTGATACAAAAGGGCGCACTGTAGATTTCAGAAATACAATCATTATTATGACTTCAAATGTCGGTGCTCAAGAATTACAAGATCAACGCTTTGCAGGATTTGGTGGTGCAAGTGAAGGTCAAGATTATGAAACAATTCGTAAAACAATGATGAAAGAATTGAAAAATGCATTCCGTCCAGAATTCTTGAACCGTGTAGATGATATTATTGTCTTCCATAAACTTTCTAAAGATGAATTAAAAGAAATAGTTACAATGATGGTTAAAAAATTAACAGATAGACTATCTGAACAAAATATTGATATTAAAGTAACAGATAAAGCGAAAGATAAAATTGCTGAAGAAGGATACGATCCAGAATATGGTGCAAGACCATTAATTAGAGCAATTCAAAAAACAATCGAAGATAATCTAAGTGAATTAATATTAGATGGTAATAAAATAGAAGGTAAAGAAGTAACTGTTGATCATGATGGTAAAAAATTCAAATATGATATTCAAGAACCATCAATTAAAGAAGAAGTTACAGAATAGAAACAAGGCGTAAATTAGTAAATATATTCGATATAAATGATGACACCTTTCCACGTAGGAAAGGTGTTTTTTTACGAACAATTTAAAAATGAGAATTGTAATAGCGTAAGTAAATATTAGTAGAAATGAATAATTTCTTAATGGGAGTGGGACAGAAATAATTGTTTCAAAACAAATTGCTTCGTAGATGCTCGTCTTACACATTAATGACAAAATAACATATATATTTGATGATGGATCTCTATACTCCGGCAAGACTGACTAGTATTATAAAACGTTATGTGATTAACATTTCATGATACTAGTCAGTTATTACTAATCGCAAATGATTTATTATAAAGTTTTTTCTCTAAACCTCATTCATTGATAAATAATACAAACATTTATTCAGATAAAGTCGAATTTTTATTATCAAAAATATAAAGTTAACTAATAAATGAACTACCTATTTATATTACAATTGAATAACATAGTTTTGACTATTTTCACTTAAGAATAAAGATATTAAATTTGTCAGAATGACATTGTACGTATAAAATAGATGTGTTCAAAAGAAAGTGGAGGTGCAATATTGGCCAAGAAAAAAGTGATTTTCGAATGTATGGCTTGCGGATATCAATCACCAAAATGGATGGGTAAATGTCCAAACTGTGGTGGTTGGAATCAAATGGAAGAAATTGTTGAAAAAGCATCTAATCCCAAACATGGTGTGAAAACAAAAGAAGTTGCAGGCAAAGTACAAAAATTAAATAGTATTCATCATGAATCAACGCCTAGAATATTAACTGAATCAGCGGAATTCAACCGCGTGCTAGGTGGAGGTATTGTTAATGGTTCTCTAGTACTAATTGGAGGAGATCCTGGTATTGGGAAATCAACATTATTACTTCAAATTTGTGCATCATTATCACAAAAGAAAAATGTGTTATATATAACAGGTGAGGAATCATTAAATCAAACTAAATTACGAGCTGATCGTTTAGATGAAGATTCAAGTGAATTACAAGTTTTAGCTGAAACAGACTTAGAAGTAATTTATCAAACAGTGAAAGAAGAACAACCAGATTTATTAGTTGTAGACTCTATTCAAACTATTTATCATCCGGAAATTTCATCAGCACCTGGCTCGGTTTCACAAGTGAGAGAGAGTACGCAAAGTTTAATGAATATTGCCAAACAAATGAACATTGCAACATTCATTGTTGGTCATGTTACGAAAGAAGGACAAATTGCTGGTCCACGTTTATTAGAGCATATGGTTGATACCGTTTTATATTTTGAAGGTGATGAACATCATGCATATAGAATTCTACGAGCAGTAAAAAATCGTTTTGGTTCAACTAATGAAATGGGTATTTTTGAAATGAAACAAAGTGGTTTGAAAGGCGTCAATAACCCATCTGAGATGTTTTTAGAAGAACGTTCAGCTAATGTACCAGGATCAACAATAGTAGCAACAATGGAAGGTACAAGACCATTACTTATTGAAGTTCAAGCTTTAGTTACACCAACGACTTTTAATAATCCAAGAAGAATGGCAACAGGAATAGATCATAATAGGCTTAGTTTATTAATGGCAGTACTTGAAAAAAAGGAAAACTATTTATTACAACAACAAGATGCTTATATTAAAGTTGCCGGCGGAGTTAAATTAACAGAACCTGCCGTTGATTTAAGCGTGATTGTAGCGACAGCATCTAGTTTTAAAGATAAAGCTGTAGATGGTTTAGACTGTTATATTGGAGAAGTTGGTTTGACTGGAGAAGTTAGAAGGGTTTCACGTATAGAACAACGTGTACAAGAAGCAGCGAAGCTTGGATTTAAGAGAGTAATTATACCTAAAAATAATATTGGGGGCTGGTCATTTCCAGAAGGGATACAAGTTATTGGCGTAACATCGGTTCATGAAGCATTATCATTTGCCCTACATTCATAGTACAACTGGAAAGGAGTTTCTGATGTGAATTTTATACGCTTGATGGTCATTGCGATTTATATTGTAATCGGTAGTACTTTAGGAATCATTATTATACCAGGCATAGCTACAGATATTGGTTTATCTGGCATGCATATTTTAAAAAATCACTACATTGATGGCATCATAGGTATCATTATCATGTTCGTACTATTCGGAATCTTTATTAAACGTATCGCTGATGCTATTAAAGAACTAGAACAATTTATCTTACGTAGAAGTGCGGTTGAAATACTATTTGCGACAATAGGTCTTATTTTCGGATTATTAATATCGGTAATGATATCATTTATTTTAGAGTTAATTGGCGATTCAATTTTTAATCATTTTGTACCAATTATTATTACTTTTATACTGTGTTATTTAGGTTTTCAATTTGGCTTGAAAAAAAGAGACGAAATGTTAATGTTCTTGCCAGAAAATATCGCACAATCGATGTCACAACATACTAGAAGCGCTAGTCCTAAAATTATAGACACCAGTGCTATTATCGATGGAAGAATTTTAGATGTATTAAAATGTGGCTTTATGGATGGAACTATTTTAATTCCACAAGGTGTTATAAATGAACTACAAATTATTGCTGATTCTACAGATAGTGTTAAAAGAGAAAAAGGACAAAGAGGCTTAGATATTTTAAATAAACTATATGATTTAGAACATCCGTCAAAGGTCGTTAATCCAACAAAGTCACACAGTGACATTGATACAATGTTAATCAAACTAGCTAAAAATTATCATGCAAGTATCATTACAACAGATTTTAACTTAAATAAAGTTTGTCATGTTAACGGAATTACAGCATTAAATGTGAATGATTTGTCGGAAGCAATTAAACCAAATGTCCATCAAGGCGATCAGCTTCATTTACTATTAACCAAAATGGGTAAAGAAGCTGGTCAAGCTGTAGGGTATTTAGATGATGGAACGATGGTAGTTGTCGATCATGCAAAAGAATTAATTGGTCAATATGTACAATTAGAAGTTGTTAGTTTATTACAAACATCTTCAGGAAGAATTGTATTTGCTAAAAGAACGAATTAGAAATGACAATATTAATCATCGAGAAATAAACCCGCTTATTATTAGTAATATCATAAACACATGACTTATCAAACATAAAATATAGTGCTAGAATATATTTTAGTTATGTTAATAAAAATCGGATAAAATAAAGTTAAAATTTGTATAAATAACAAATAATTCTAGAAAATTTTGAGCTTTATTGTTATATAGTGAATGATTAACATCACTTAACAAAAGTTAATTAAATTATTCGAGATAGAAATCAATTAATTATGTTATGATAAGTCAATGTAATTAATAAAAGTAGCATCATTTTTGATGATTTTTGTCGATGTAATTGGCATACAAAAATGGTAGAATACACAACTTAAAATTAATATTAGATAAGAAGAATTTAGGAGTGAACATGATGAGCGAACGAATTAGAGTAAGATATGCACCTAGTCCAACTGGATATTTGCATATTGGTAACGCGAGAACAGCTTTATTCAACTATTTATTTGCTAAACATTATAATGGTGATTTTGTTATTCGTATTGAAGATACAGACAAAAAAAGAAATTTAACAGATGGGGAATCTTCACAATTTGATAATTTAAAATGGTTAGGCCTTGATTGGGATGAATCAATGGATAAAGATAAAGGATATGGCCCTTATCGCCAATCTGAACGTCAACATATTTATGAACCATTAATTGAACAATTGTTAGCTGAAGATAAGGCTTATAAGTGTTATATGACTGAAGAAGAGCTAGAAGAAGAACGTGAAGCTCAAATTGCACGTGGTGAAATGCCACGTTATGGTGGACAACATGCTCATTTAACTGAAGAGCAACGTCAACAATTTGAAGATGAAGGACGTCAACCAGCAATTCGTTTCCGCGTACCACAAAATAAAACGTACAGTTTTAATGATATGGTTAAAGGAGAAATATCATTCGATTCAAATGGTATTGGTGATTGGGTTATTGTTAAAAAAGATGGTGTCCCTACTTATAATTTTGCTGTAGCTATTGATGACCATTTTATGGAAATTAGTGATGTAATTCGTGGAGATGATCATATATCTAATACACCTAAACAATTAATGATTTATGAAGCATTTGGCTGGGAAGCACCACGTTTTGGACACATGTCACTTATTGTTAATGAAGAACGTAAAAAGTTAAGTAAACGTGATGGCCAAATCTTACAATTTATTGAGCAATATCGTGATTTGGGATATTTACCAGAAGCATTATTTAACTTCATTGCATTATTAGGTTGGTCACCAGAAGGTGAAGAGGAACTGTTTAGTAAAGAAGAATTTATAAAGATTTTTGATGAAAAACGTCTATCAAAATCACCAGCATTCTTCGATAAACAAAAATTAGAATGGGTTAACAATCAATATATGAAACAAAAAGACCCAGAAACAGTGTTCCAAATGGCTTTACCACATCTTATTAAAGCAAATTTAATTCCTGAAAATCCATCTGACGAGGATTTAGCTTGGGGACGTAAATTAATTGCACTATATCAAAAAGAAATGAGTTATGCAGGTGAAATCGTTCCATTATCAGAAATTTTCTTCCAAGAAATGCCTGAACTTGGTGAAGAAGAACAGCAAGTGATGAATGGAGAACAAGTACCAGAATTAATGTCTCATTTATATGGTAAATTAGAAGCTTTAGAACCTTTTGAAGCTGCTGATATTAAGAAAACAATTAAAGAAGTTCAAAAGGAAACTGGTATTAAAGGTAAACAATTATTTATGCCAATTCGTGTAGCAGTAACTGGTCAAATGCATGGACCAGAATTACCAAATACTATTGAAGTGTTAGGCAAAGAAAAAGTATTGCAACGATTAAAAAAATACGTATAATTAAAGAACATATAAATGGTAACAATAGTTACTTGAAAAAATGAAAGTAACAATTTAAGATAAAATTGAGTAAATTAAGTCATCTTTTTGAAAGTAATACAAATCAAAGGATTAGTAATTAATCATGTATGTTTCAGAGAATGTACGGTTGCTGCGAGTACAACTTACTGATTAATGAATGCACCTTTGAAGTAACATTTTAATACTTAAAATGAGAATAAAAGAAGATACTGTGTATAATTTAGAATTGTTAATCATGATAAGTGTGTGGCTAATTCTAGTATGAATATACAATTTTTCTTTTATTGAATTCAGAGTGGAACCGTGCGGCAGCGCCTCTAACATTAATTAAATATGTTAGAGGCGTTTTTGTCATAAAAAATCTTTATGACTGTTCAATATGAATTTAACGCCATTTAAATAGTTAGCACTAGCGTGACACGAGATGAATAATATTTTAAGTATTTTAAAGTAGTTTAAGTGTTATTAATAGAAATTATGACTTATCAAAGATTGAAGGCAATAAGATAAATGTTTAAAAACTAATATCATAGCTTAACTAAACAGTTCAATTCATAGTATGTCGGGGGAGGTAAACATCTTGCTAAAAAGAATGAGAGACGATATTAAAATGGTGTTTGAACAAGATCCAGCAGCACGTTCAACATTAGAAGTTATAACTACATATGCTGGTTTACATGCAGTTTGGAGTCACTTAATTGCTCATAAGCTCTACAATAAAAAGAAATATGTAACAGCACGATTGATTTCCCAAATTTCACGATTTTTTACAGGAATTGAAATACATCCAGGTGCTAAAATTGGTAAACGTCTGTTTATTGACCATGGTATGGGAGTAGTTATAGGGGAAACATGCACAATAGGTGATAATGTTACAATCTATCAAGGTGTTACATTAGGTGGAACAGGTAAAGAAAAAGGTAAACGTCATCCAGATATTGGTGACAATGTGTTAATTGCAGCAGGATCTAAAGTGCTAGGTAACATAAAAATACATTCAAATGTTAATATTGGTGCCAATTCAGTAGTATTGCAATCTGTTCCTAGCTATTCCACAGTCGTAGGTATACCAGGGCATATAGTTAAACAAGATGGCAAACGTATCGGTAAAACGTTTGATCATCGTAATTTACCAGATCCTATTTATGAACAAATTAAACATTTAGAACGACAACTTGAAAAAACGAAGAACGGAGAGATTCAAGATGATTACATTATATAATACATTGACACGTCAAAAAGAAGTATTTAAACCGATAGAACCAGGAAAAGTTAAAATGTATGTTTGTGGACCTACAGTATATAATTATATTCATATCGGAAATGCCAGACCAGCAATTAATTACGATGTTGTAAGACGTTATTTTGAGTACCAAGGTTATGACGTAGATTATGTTTCCAATTTTACTGATGTAGACGATAAACTTATTAATCGTTCAAAAGAACTAAATCAAAGTGTTCCAGAAATTGCGGACAGATATATTGAAGCATTTTATGAAGATGTAGGTGCTTTAAATGTTAAAAAAGCTACATCTAATCCGCGTGTCATGGATCATATGGACGATATTATACAATTTATAAAAGATTTGGTTGATCAAGGTTATGCGTATGAAAGTGGCGGAGATGTATACTTCCGAACTCGTAAATTTGATGGATATGGCAAATTAAGTCATCAATCTATCGATGATTTAAAGGTAGGTGCTCGTATAGACACAGGAGAACATAAGGAAGACGCCTTAGATTTCACATTGTGGAAGAAAGCTAAGCCTGGTGAAATTAGTTGGGACAGTCCTTTTGGAGAGGGACGACCAGGTTGGCATATTGAATGTTCAGTTATGGCATTTCATGAATTAGGTGCAACGATCGATATACATGCTGGAGGATCAGATTTACAATTCCCACACCACGAAAACGAAATTGCTCAGTCAGAAGCACATAATCATGCGCCATTTGCTAATTATTGGATGCATAATGGATTTATTAATATTGATAATGAAAAGATGAGTAAATCATTAGGAAATTTCATTTTAGTTCATGACATTATTAAAGAAGTAGATCCAGATGTATTACGCTTTTTCATGATTAGTGTACATTATAGAAGCCCTATTAATTATAATTTAGAACTAGTTGAAGCAGCACGCAGTGGACTAGAAAGAATTAGAAATAGCTACCAATTAATTGAAGAGCGACAAGAAATTGCAACTGATATTGAAGAACAAAATGATTATATTAAACAAATACAAGCTATCTTAGATCGATTTGAAACAGTGATGAACGATGATTTTAATACAGCAAATGCTATTACAGCTTGGTATGATTTAGCAAAATTGGCAAACAAATATGTATTAGAAAATACGACATCATCAAAAGTAATTGCTAAATTTAAAGAGGTTTATCAAATTTTCAGCGATGTATTAGGTATTCCTTTAAAAGATTCAAAAGTAGAATTATTACTAGATGAAGATATAGAAAAGTTAATTGAAGAACGTAATCAAGCTAGGAAAAATAAAGATTTTGCACGTGCTGATAAAATTAGAGATATGTTAAAAGAACAAAATATTATATTAGAAGACACACCACAAGGGGTTAGATTTAAACGTGGATAACCAACAAGTGGATCATATTAAATTATTAAACCCATTAACTTTAGCCTATATGGGAGATGCAGTGTTGGATCAATATGTTCGTTCTTATATCGTTTTAAAACTAAAAAGTAAACCTAATAGGCTACATCAGGTAGCGAAACAATATGTATCTGCTAAAAGCCAAGCGCAAACGTTAGAATTATTAATTGAAGAACAATGGTTTACAGAAGAAGAAATGGATATTTTAAAAAGAGGACGTAACGCCAAAAGTTATACCAAAGCCAAAAATACAGATATCCAAACGTATAGAAAGAGTTCTGCTCTAGAAGCCGTGCTTGGTTATTTATATTTAAAAGAGCAAGAAGAAAGACTAGAACAATTATTAACAAAAATAATCAACATTGTTAACGAAAGGTAGTGACTTTATGGAAGATACAGTTATTGTTGGCAGACATGCAGTTAGAGAAGCGATTATCTCTGGACATCCAATCAATAAAATATTGATCCAAGATGGTATAAAAAAACAACAAATTAATGAGATATTAAAAAATGCAAAAGATCAAAAAATAATAGTTCAAACTGTTCCAAAATCCAAATTAGATTTTTTAGCAAATGCACCTCATCAGGGTGTTGCTGCTTTGATTGCACCATATGAATATGCTGATTTCAATCAATTTTTAAAAGAGCAAAAAGACAAAGAGGGATTATCTACAGTATTGATATTAGATGGTTTAGAAGACCCGCATAACTTAGGGTCTATCCTTAGAACTGCTGATGCTACAGGAGTGGATGGTGTTATCATCCCTAAACGTCGTTCAGTGACATTAACACAAACAGTTGCCAAAGCATCTACCGGAGCGATTCAGCACGTTCCAGTAATCAGAGTAACCAACTTAGCTAATACAATTGATGAACTAAAAGACAATGGTTTTTGGGTTGCAGGTACGGAAGCAAACAATGCAACAGATTATCGTAATTTAGAAGCGGATATGTCATTAGCAATTGTTATTGGAAGTGAAGGACAAGGCATGAGTCGTCTTGTAAGTGATAAGTGCGATTTTTATATTAAAATTCCAATGGTTGGACATGTTAATAGTTTAAATGCATCTGTAGCAGCTAGTATAATGATGTATGAAGTTTATAGAAAAAGAAATGACATTGAGGCAACATAATGAAAGAACGTTATTTGATAATAGACGGTTACAATATGATAGGACAATCTACTAGACTTAGTGCTATTGCGAAAGAAAATTTGGAAGAAGCACGCCAACAACTATTAGATACTATTGCCAACTATAGTGCTGTAATTACAGATGAAGTGATTTGCGTCTTTGATGCCTATGAACAATCTGGTATTGAAAGAGAATATATCTATCATGGAGTGAAAACAATTTTCACCAAAGAAAAGGAAACTGCTGATAGTTTTATAGAACGCTATGTATATGAACTTTATGATAAACATACAAAGCATATTACTGTAGTAACGAGTGATATGAGTGAACAACATGCAATTTTTGGTTCAGGAGCATACAGAATTTCTTCAAGGGAAATGTGGAGAGACTTGGAAGAAAGTGCGATAGATGTCAGTAAATCACTGGAAGATATTAGTGAAAATAAGCCAAGAACTCGAATTCAGTTATCTTCAGACATACTTGCCAAATTTGAAGAAATTCGCAGAGGAGATAATAAAAAGTAGTGTTTTTGTCATCTTGAAATTTTTATATGTCTACGTATAAACTAACCTTAATTTAACTTGAAAGGTATGAAAGCGTGACATATCAATTTTCAAATAACTCTAATGATAAACAGCATCTAGATACATCAACATACTTTAACGACTTATTAAAACAATTGCATCCGACAATTATGAGTAGAATCATGAAGATGAGAATTAACGATTGTGATAAAGAGGATTTATATCAAGAGGTAATCATTAGAATCTATAAAGCAACAAAGACGTTTGATTTTAATGGTAAGCAGCCATTTAATCATTATGTACAATGCGTTATAAGTTCAGTGAAATATGATTATTTACGTAAATATTTAGCAATCACTAGAAGGACTGAAAGCTTAATCAACGAATATAGAGTAAAATATAGTAATCATTCACTATATAAAGAAACAGAATTAAGTTGTCTCTACAAAATACAATTAACAGAACTACAAAGGCAATTTAGACATTTAAGTATATTTGAAAAAGAAGTAATGACGCTAGTATGTCAATATTATAGTCCTAAAGAAATTGCTACAATACTCAATGTTAGTGATAAAAAAGTATACAATGCAATACAAAGAAGTAAACAAAAAATTAAAACATATTGTTAAAGAGGTTATTATAAATATGGTAACGATAAAGTGAAGACATATTGTTTAGCTAGTTTGACAGTTGTTATAAATTTTATGTATAGTATACTGGTATTATAATGAACAAAGGTGAATTATAGTGAGAAAAATACCGTTAAATTGTGAAGTTTGTGGTAGTAGAAATTACCACGTTCCCAAACAGGGAGATGCATCAGTTAGATTAAGTATAAAGAAATATTGTCCTAAATGTAATGCGCATACAATTCATAAAGAGTCGAAATAAATGTATTCATTATGGCAAGGTTATATGTTTGAAAGATTTGGAGGTAGTACAAATGGCTAAAAAAGAAAGTTTCTTTAAAGGCGTTAAGTCTGAAATGGAAAAAACAAGTTGGCCGACAAAAGAAGAGTTATTTAAATATACTGTTATAGTTGTATCAACTGTGATATTCTTCTTAGTCTTTTTCTATGCCTTAGATATTGGAATAACTGCATTGAAAAATTTATTATTTGGTTAGAGGAGTGAAGACATGTCTGAAGAAGTTGGCGCAAAGCGTTGGTATGCCGTGCATACATATTCAGGATATGAAAATAAAGTTAAAAAGAATTTAGAAAAAAGAGTAGAATCTATGAATATGACTGAACAGATTTTTAGAGTAGTCATACCAGAAGAAGAGGAAACTCAAGTAAAAGATGGTAAGGCTAAAACGACAGTTAAAAAAACCTTCCCTGGTTATGTACTAGTTGAGTTAGTTATGACTGATGAATCTTGGTATGTAGTAAGAAATACACCAGGAGTAACAGGATTTGTAGGATCTGCAGGCGCAGGATCTAAACCTAATCCATTATTACCTGATGAAGTTCGTTTCATTCTAAAACAAATGGGTCTAAAAGAAAAAACAATCGATGTAGAATTAGACGTTGGAGAACAAGTTCGCATCAAGTCTGGTCCGTTCGCAAATCAAGTAGGAGAAGTTCAAGAAGTTGAAGCGGACAAATTTAAATTGACAGTTTTAGTAGATATGTTTGGCCGTGAAACACCAGTAGAAGTTGAATTTGATCAAGTAGAAAAGCTGTAAAAATTAACAGTTTAATACTAATAATCATCAAATATAACATTAGTATTGATTTTCTAAATAAAAAAGTGTTAAAATAATGTGGTCGCGCTTTTAGGAGCGTCCATTTCGTCACGAAATGTTAGAGTGGGAGGGCAAAACTGAGCCCTGTGACCACATCACGATATCAAGGAGGTGCACATCGTGGCTAAAAAAGTAGAAAAAGTAGTTAAATTACAAATTCCTGCAGGTAAAGCAAATCCAGCACCACCAGTTGGTCCAGCATTAGGTCAAGCAGGTGTGAACATTATGGGATTCTGTAAAGAATTCAACGCACGTACGCAAGATCAAGCAGGTTTAATTATTCCGGTAGAAATCAGTGTTTATGAAGATCGTTCATTTACATTCATTACAAAAACTCCACCGGCTCCAGTACTACTTAAAAAAGCAGCTGGTATTGAAAAAGGTTCTGGTGAACCAAACAAAACTAAAGTTGCTTCAGTAACTAAAGATCAAGTACGTGAAATTGCTAATAGTAAAATGCAAGATTTAAATGCTGCAGACGAAGAAGCAGCTATGCGTATTATCGAAGGTACTGCTCGTAGTATGGGAATCACTGTTGAATAATAAATCGAATTTTAAAAATTTGATCACAAAGATTTAAAAGATGAAGCAGATAACAGAATTCATAATTTTAAATTATATATAATCAATGATATACAACACATAAAGTTTAACATTGGTCATATGTTCTGTTGTCTGCTCTCGACTTGCATTATTGCAAGGAATGTGGGAGGAAATTCCGCTAAAACCACTAAAGGAGGAACAATTAATGGCTAAAAAAGGTAAAAAGTATCAAGAAGCAGCTAGTAAAGTTGATCGTACTCAGCACTATAGTGTTGAAGAAGCAATTAAATTAGCTAAAGAAACAAGTATTGCTAACTTTGACGCATCAGTTGAAGTTGCTTTCCGTTTAGGAATTGATACACGTAAGAATGACCAACAAATCCGTGGTGCAGTAGTATTACCAAACGGTACTGGTAAATCTCAAAGTGTATTAGTTTTTGCTAAAGGCGATAAAATTGCTGAAGCAGAAGCAGCAGGTGCTGATTATGTAGGTGAAGCAGAATACGTTCAAAAAATCCAACAAGGTTGGTTTGATTTTGATGTAGTTGTTGCTACACCTGACATGATGGGTGAAGTTGGTAAATTAGGTCGAGTATTAGGACCAAAAGGTTTAATGCCTAACCCTAAAACTGGAACTGTTACTATGGACGTTAAAAAAGCTGTTGAAGAAATCAAAGCTGGTAAAGTAGAATATCGTGCTGAAAAAGCTGGTATTGTACATGCGTCAATTGGTAAAGTTTCATTCACTGATGAACAACTTATTGAAAACTTTAAAGCATTACAAGATGTGTTAGCTAAAGCTAAACCATCATCTGCTAAAGCTACTTACTTCAAATCTGTTGCTGTAACTACAACAATGGGTCCTGGAGTAAAAGTAGATACTGCTTCTTTCAAACTATAATATAGATGAAGAACATAAGACTGAGAGATATTTTCTCTCAGTCTTTAAAAATATGTTGACAATATGTTGATAACGAGTTATATTACATATTGTGATTATTTTACCTAAGACAGTAGGAGTTATTTGTAACTTAAAATTTATCCTACCGAGGCTAAAATTGACTTGAACGTGATGATCTATGATCTTTCAAGCACTTTTTGCCGTGGGTAGAAAGTGCTTTTTTTAATTTTAAAAAAAGCACCCAAAAATATTAAATGGAGGTGTCTGAATGTCTGCTATCATTGAAGCTAAAAAACAACTAGTTGATGAAATTGCTGACGTATTATCAAATTCAGTTTCAACAGTAATCGTTGACTATCGTGGTTTAACAGTTGCTGAAGTTACTGAACTACGTTCACAATTACGTGAAGCTGGTGTTGAGTATAAAGTATACAAAAACACTATGGTACGTCGTGCAGCTGAAAAAGCTGGTATCGAAGGTTTGAATGATTTCTTAACAGGTCCTACAGCTATTGCAACTTCTAAAGAAGATGTAGTAGCACCAGCAAAAGTACTTGCAGGATTTGCTAAAGAACACGAAGCGTTAGAAATTAAATCAGGCGTTATGGAAGGAAATGTTATTACAGCAGAAGAAGTTAAAACTGTTGGTTCATTACCTTCACACGATGGTCTTGTATCTATGCTTTTATCAGTATTACAAGCTCCAGTACGCAACTTCGCTTATGCGGTTAAAGCTGTTGGAGAACAAAAAGAAGAAAGCGCTGAATAATTTTAGCGTAACTAAATTTAAAAATAACGGAGGAATTATAAATGGCTAATCAAGAACAAATCATTGAAGCAATTAAAGAAATGTCAGTTTTAGAATTAAACGACTTAGTAAAAGCAATCGAAGAAGAATTTGGTGTAACTGCAGCAGCTCCAGTAGCAGCAGCAGGTGCAGCAGGTGGCGGAGACGCAGCTGCTGAAAAAACTGAATTTGATGTTGAATTAACTTCAGCTGGTTCATCTAAAATTAAAGTTGTTAAAGCAGTTAAAGAAGCAACTGGCTTAGGCTTAAAAGATGCTAAAGACTTAGTAGATGGAGCTCCTAAAGTAATCAAAGAAGCTTTACCTAAAGAAGAAGCTGAAAAACTTAAAGAACAATTAGAAGAAGTTGGAGCTACTGTAGAATTAAAATAATTCTAGTATCTTAACTTAATATAAATGTCAATATTGTTATTTGACGTATCAAATAGCAAAAATATTGATAATATTCTTTGAGAAGTTAAAACCCCGTTATTTCGATAACGGGGTTTTAACTCATTTATAGGTTGTTTTAATGTTATAATATGTCAATAAGAACTATAAATGAGGTGGATTAATGAGCCATTACTATGATGAAAATCCTAATGTAGAAAGTGATGAACAACATATCAAATACACTTTTGATAATGAGCAATTAGATTTAATAACTGATAACGGTGTTTTTTCGAAAGATAAAGTGGATTATGGTAGTGATGTGTTAATTCATACTTTTATGAAAATGTATCCACCAGGACCAAGCAAAACAATTGCTGATGTTGGGTGTGGATATGGACCAATCGGCTTAATGATAGCTAAAAAGTCACCACATCACAATATTTATATGCTTGATGTAAATCGTCGAGCTCTAACTTTAGCTCAAAAAAATAAAAAGAAAAATAACATAGAAAATGTTGTAATTAAAGAAAGTGATGCGCTGAATGCTGTTGAAGATAATAGCTTTGATTTTATCTTAACCAATCCCCCAATAAGAGCGGGAAAAGATGTAGTTCATCGTATTTTTGAAGAATCTGTAGACAAGCTAAAGCAAGAAGGACAACTATTTGTTGTTATACAAAAGAAACAAGGCATGCCTTCAGCAAAGAAAAAAATGCAACAATTATTTGGTAATGTCGAAGTAGTGAATAAAGATAAAGGATATTATATTTTGAGAAGTACAAAGTCTTGAAATGAATGCGATATTCTGTTATAGTTATATAATGTAAAAATTTATGTTCAATAAGTGTGTACTTTTACGTTAAATAAATAAGTGAATCAAGAATAAACATATGAATCGAAAATGGTGTCATCATTAGTGTTGCCGTTTTCTTTTTGTCTTTATATATTGGTGATCTTATGATGTTTAGGTAAAAGCGGATCACACAATTTTTGAGGGGTGAATCTGTTTGGCAGGTCAAGTTGTCCAATATGGAAGACATCGTAAACGTAGAAACTACGCGAGAATTTCAGAAGTATTAGAATTACCAAACTTAATAGAAATTCAAACAAAATCTTACGAATGGTTCCTTAACGAAGGTTTAATTGAAATGTTTAGAGACATTTCTCCGATAGAAGATTTTACTGGTAATTTATCATTAGAATTTGTTGATTACCGTTTAGGTGAACCAAAATATGACTTAGAAGAATCTAAAAACCGTGACGCAACATATGCAGCACCTCTTCGTGTTAAAGTTCGTCTGATCATTAAAGAAACTGGTGAAGTTAAAGAACAAGAAGTATTTATGGGTGATTTCCCATTAATGACTGATACTGGTACGTTCGTTATTAATGGTGCTGAACGTGTAATCGTATCACAATTAGTACGTTCACCATCCGTTTACTTTAATGAAAAATTAGATAAAAATGGTCGAGAAAACTATGACGCTACAATCATTCCAAACCGTGGTGCATGGTTAGAATTTGAAACAGATGCTAAAGATGTTGTATACGTACGTATTGATAGAACACGTAAATTACCATTAACTGTATTATTACGTGCTTTAGGTTTCTCAAGCGACCAAGAAATTGTTGACTTATTAGGAGACAATGAATATTTACGTAATACTCTTGAAAAAGACAGTACGGAAAACACTGAACAAGCGTTATTAGAAATCTATGAACGCTTGCGTCCAGGTGAACCACCAACTGTTGAAAATGCTAAGAGTTTACTATACTCACGTTTCTTCGATCCAAAACGTTATGATTTAGCGAGTGTGGGTCGATACAAAACAAACAAAAAATTACATTTAAAACATCGTTTATTTAATCAAAAACTTGCAGAACCAATCGTTGATAGCGAAACTGGGGAAATTGTAGTTGAAGCAGGAACTGTACTTGATCGTCGTAAATTAGATGAAATCATGGACGTTTTAGAATCAAATGCAAATAGTGAAGTTTTTGAATTACACGGCAGTGTTATAGATGAACCTGTTGAAATTCAATCAATAAAAGTATATGTTCCAAATGATGAAGAAGGACGTACTACTACTGTAATTGGTAATGCTTTCCCAGATTCAGAAGTTAAATGTATTACACCAGCTGATATTATTGCTTCAATGAGTTATTTCTTTAACTTATTAAGTGGTATTGGTTATACAGATGATATTGACCATTTAGGTAATCGTCGTTTACGTTCTGTAGGCGAATTATTACAAAATCAATTTAGAATTGGTTTATCTAGAATGGAAAGAGTTGTACGTGAAAGAATGTCTATTCAAGACACTGATTCTGTCACACCACAACAATTAATCAATATTCGTCCAGTAATTGCATCTATTAAAGAATTCTTTGGTAGCTCTCAATTATCTCAATTCATGGATCAAGCCAATCCATTAGCTGAATTAACACACAAACGTCGTTTATCAGCATTAGGACCTGGTGGTTTAACTCGTGAACGTGCTCAAATGGAAGTACGTGACGTTCACTATTCTCACTATGGCCGTATGTGTCCAATTGAAACACCTGAGGGACCAAATATTGGATTAATCAACTCATTATCAAGCTATGCTAGAGTTAATGAATTTGGATTTATTGAAACACCTTATCGTAAAGTAGATTTAGATACGCATGCTATTACTGATCAAATTGACTATTTAACAGCTGATGAAGAAGATAGTTATGTTGTTGCCCAAGCCAACTCTAAATTAGACGAGAATGGTCGTTTTATCGAGGACGAAGTTGTTTGTCGTTTCCGTGGTAATAACACAGTTATGGCTAAAGAAAAAATGGACTACATGGATGTATCTCCTAAACAAGTTGTTTCTGCAGCGACAGCATGTATCCCATTCTTAGAAAACGATGACTCAAACCGTGCGTTAATGGGTGCGAACATGCAACGACAAGCAGTACCATTGATGAATCCAGAAGCACCATTTGTTGGTACAGGTATGGAACACGTAGCAGCTCGTGACTCCGGTGCAGCAATTACAGCTAAACATAGAGGACGTGTAGAACACGTTGAATCTAATGAAATCCTAGTTAGACGCTTAGTTGAAGAAAATGGTGTAGAACACGAAGGCGAATTAGATCGTTATCCATTAGCTAAATTCAAACGTTCAAACTCAGGTACTTGTTACAATCAACGTCCAATCGTTGCCGTTGGAGATGTAGTTGAATATAACGAGATTTTAGCTGACGGACCTTCTATGGAATTAGGGGAAATGGCACTTGGTAGAAATGTCGTTGTTGGTTTCATGACATGGGACGGTTATAACTACGAAGATGCTGTTATCATGAGCGAGAGATTAGTAAAAGATGATGTATATACGTCAATTCATATTGAAGAGTATGAATCAGAAGCGCGTGACACTAAGCTTGGACCTGAAGAAATCACTCGTGATATTCCAAACGTTTCTGAAAGCGCACTTAAAAACTTAGACGATCGTGGTATTGTTTATGTAGGTGCTGAAGTTAAAGATGGAGACATCTTAGTTGGTAAAGTTACGCCTAAAGGTGTTACTGAACTTACTGCAGAAGAAAGATTATTGCATGCTATCTTTGGTGAAAAAGCACGTGAAGTAAGAGATACTTCATTACGTGTACCACATGGTGCAGGCGGTATCGTTTTAGATGTTAAAGTCTTCAATCGTGAAGAGGGCGATGATACGTTATCTCCTGGTGTAAACCAATTAGTACGTGTATATATCGTTCAAAAACGTAAAATTCACGTAGGAGATAAAATGTGTGGTCGTCACGGTAACAAAGGTGTTATCTCTAAAATTGTTCCAGAAGAAGATATGCCTTACTTACCAGATGGCACACCAATCGATATCATGTTAAACCCACTAGGCGTACCATCACGTATGAATATCGGACAAGTATTAGAGCTACATTTAGGTATGGCTGCTAAAAACTTAGGTATTCATGTTGCATCACCAGTATTTGATGGTGCTAACGATGACGATGTATGGTCTACTATCGAAGAAGCTGGTATGGCTCGCGATGGTAAAACTGTATTGTATGATGGACGTACTGGTGAACCATTCGATAATCGTATTTCTGTTGGTGTTATGTATATGCTTAAATTAGCACACATGGTAGATGATAAATTACATGCGCGTTCAACTGGACCATATTCATTAGTAACTCAACAACCATTAGGTGGTAAAGCACAATTTGGTGGTCAACGTTTTGGTGAAATGGAAGTATGGGCACTTGAAGCTTATGGTGCAGCATATACTTTACAAGAGATACTAACTTATAAATCTGATGACACTGTAGGTCGTGTAAAAACTTACGAAGCTATTGTAAAAGGTGAAAATATCTCTAGACCAAGTGTTCCTGAATCATTCCGTGTATTGATGAAAGAATTACAAAGTTTAGGTTTAGACGTTAAAGTGATGGATGAACAAGATAATGAAATCGAAATGGCTGACGTTGATGACGAAGATGTTGTTGAACGTAAAGTAGACTTACAGCAAAAAGATGCTCCAGAATCACAAAAAGAAATAACTGATTAATACGCAATTTAAATAAAGTAGGACACTAAGTGTGCAAACTGAGTAGTGAATATATTCAGTTTGTCACTTTTGACCTAATAAAATAAATGCAAATCAATCAAATAGCACAGCTAATCTAAATTGAAGGAGGTAGGCTCCTTGATTGATGTAAATAATTTCCATTATATGAAAATTGGGTTAGCTTCACCTGAAAAAATCCGTTCATGGTCATTTGGTGAAGTTAAAAAACCTGAAACAATCAACTACCGTACATTAAAACCTGAAAAAGATGGTCTATTCTGTGAAAGAATTTTTGGACCTACAAAAGACTGGGAATGTAGTTGTGGTAAATACAAACGTGTTCGCTACAAAGGCATGGTCTGTGATAGATGTGGTGTAGAAGTAACAAAATCTAAAGTACGTCGTGAAAGAATGGGACACATTGAACTGGCTGCTCCTGTTTCACATATTTGGTATTTCAAAGGAATTCCAAGTCGTATGGGATTATTACTTGATATGTCACCAAGAGCATTAGAAGAAGTCATTTACTTTGCTTCTTATGTTGTAGTAGATCCAGGTCCAACTGGTCTAGAAAAGAAAACATTATTATCTGAAGCTGAATTCAGAGATTACTATGATAAATACCCAGGTCAATTCGTTGCAAAAATGGGTGCTGAAGGTATTAAAGATTTACTTGAAGAAATCGATTTAGATGAAGAACTTAAACAATTACGTGATGAGTTAGAGTCAGCAACTGGACAAAGACTTACTCGTGCAATTAAACGATTAGAAGTTGTTGAATCATTCCGTAACTCAGGTAATAATCCTGCATGGATGATTTTAGATGTTCTACCTATCATTCCACCAGAAATTCGTCCAATGGTTCAATTAGATGGTGGACGTTTTGCAACAAGTGATTTAAATGATTTATATCGTCGTGTTATCAATCGTAATAATCGTTTAAAACGTTTATTAGATTTAGGTGCACCTGGTATTATTGTGCAAAACGAAAAACGTATGTTACAAGAAGCTGTCGATGCATTGATTGACAATGGTCGTCGTGGTCGTCCGGTAACTGGACCAGGTAACCGTCCATTAAAATCTTTATCACACATGCTTAAAGGTAAACAAGGTCGTTTCCGTCAAAACTTACTTGGTAAACGTGTTGACTATTCTGGTCGTTCAGTAATTGCTGTTGGTCCAAGTCTTAAAATGTACCAATGTGGACTTCCAAAAGAAATGGCATTAGAATTGTTCAAACCTTTTGTTATGAAAGAATTAGTACAACGTGAGATTGCTACTAATATCAAAAATGCCAAGAGTAAAATTGAACGTATGGATGATGAAGTTTGGGATGTATTAGAAGATGTTATTAGAGAACATCCAGTATTACTTAACCGTGCACCAACATTGCATAGATTAGGTATTCAAGCATTTGAACCAACATTAGTAGAAGGGCGTGCTATTCGTCTACATCCACTTGTAACGACTGCATATAATGCCGATTTTGATGGTGACCAAATGGCTGTACACGTACCTTTATCTAAAGAGGCACAAGCTGAAGCAAGAATGTTAATGTTAGCTGCTCAAAATATCTTAAACCCTAAAGATGGTAAACCAGTTGTAACACCATCTCAGGATATGGTATTAGGTAACTATTATTTAACATTAGAAAGAAAAGATGCAGTTAATACAGGGGCAATTTTTAATGACACGAATGAAGTGTTAAAAGCTTATGCAAATGGCTTTGTACACTTACACACTCGTATTGGTGTACATGCAAGCTCATTTAATAACCCAACATTTACTGATGAACAAAACAAAAAAATTCTTGTAACTTCTGTAGGTAAAATTATTTTCAATGAAATTATTCCAGATTCATTTGCTTATATTAACGAGCCTACACAAGAGAATTTAGAACGTAAAACACCAGATAGATACTTCATTGATCCGACAACATTAGGTGAAGGTGGCTTAAAAGCTTACTTTGAAAATGAAGAATTAATCGAACCATTCAACAAAAAATTCTTAGGAAATATCATTGCAGAAGTGTTTAATAGATTCAGTATTACTGATACATCTATGATGCTTGATAGAATGAAAGACCTAGGATTTAAATTCTCATCTAAAGCTGGTATCACAGTTGGTGTCGCTGACATCGTAGTATTACCTGATAAACAACAAATTTTAGATGAACATGAAAAATTAGTTGATAGAATTACTAAACAATTTAACCGTGGTTTAATCACTGAAGAAGAAAGATATAATGCAGTTGTTGAAATTTGGACAGATGCAAAAGATCAAATTCAAGGTGAATTAATGCAATCACTTGAAAAAACTAACCCAATCTTTATGATGAGTGATTCAGGTGCCCGTGGTAACGCATCTAACTTCACACAATTAGCTGGTATGCGTGGTTTAATGGCTGCACCATCTGGTAAGATTATCGAATTACCAATTACTTCATCATTCCGTGAAGGTTTAACAGTACTTGAGTACTTCATCTCAACACATGGTGCTCGTAAAGGTCTTGCTGATACAGCCCTTAAAACAGCTGACTCAGGTTACCTTACTCGTCGTCTTGTTGACGTTGCTCAAGATGTTATCGTTCGTGAAGAAGATTGTGGTACGGACAGAGGTCTATTAGTTTCTGATATCAAAGAAGGTACAGAAATGATTGAACCATTTATTGAACGTATCGAAGGTCGTTATTCAAAAGAAACAATTCGTCATCCACAAACAGACGAAATCATTATTCGTCCTGATGAATTAATAACACCAGAAATTGCTAAGCAAATTACTGATGCAGGTATTGAACAAATGTATATCCGTTCAGCATTTACTTGTAATGCTAGACACGGTGTTTGTGAAAAATGTTATGGTAAAAACCTTGCTACTGGTGAAAAAGTTGAAGTTGGTGAAGCAGTTGGTACAATTGCTGCCCAATCAATTGGTGAACCAGGTACACAGCTTACTATGCGTACATTCCATACAGGTGGTGTAGCTGGTAGCGATATCACACAAGGTCTTCCACGTATTCAAGAAATTTTCGAAGCACGTAATCCAAAAGGTCAAGCTGTGATTACTGAAATCGAAGGTGTTGTTGAAGACATTAAATTAGCTAAAGATAGACAACAAGAAATTGTTGTTAAAGGTGCAAACGAAACTAGATCTTATCTAGCTTCTGGTACTTCAAGACTTAAAGTAGAAATTGGTCAACCAGTACAACGTGGTGAAGTATTAACTGAAGGTTCTATTGAGCCTAAGAACTACTTAGCAGTTGCAGGTTTGAATGCTACTGAAAGTTACTTATTAAAAGAAGTACAAAAAGTTTACCGTATGCAAGGTGTTGAAATCGATGATAAACACGTTGAAGTAATGGTAAGACAAATGTTACGTAAAGTTCGTATCATTGAAGCTGGTGATACTAAATTATTACCAGGTTCATTAGTTGACATCCATAATTTCACAGATGCTAATAGAGAAGCATTTAAACATCGTAAACGCCCAGCAACAGCTAAACCAGTGTTACTAGGTATTACGAAAGCATCACTTGAAACAGAAAGTTTCTTATCTGCAGCATCATTCCAAGAAACAACAAGAGTTCTTACAGATGCAGCTATTAAAGGTAAACGTGATGATTTATTAGGTCTTAAAGAAAATGTAATTATCGGTAAATTGATTCCAGCTGGTACTGGTATGAGACGTTATAGTGACGTTAAATATGAAAAAACAGCAGTGCCTGTTGCTGAAGTAGAAGTACAAGAAGAAATTATCGAATAATAATAACTAACAGAGGCTATTAATTTAGCCTCTTGTTATTGTGCGCCCGGCATGGGTAATTACTAGACGGTGAAAGTCCGTTACAGGCTTGGTAGTAGGAACTGTTAGCGAAAGACAAGGGTGTCCATTGTGAAATGGAATCTGAAGGAAGTCGGACGCAAACACTCGCACTGACGAACAGAAATATCATACAAGGCTATGTGGAATGGATGAATCTGCAATACAAGATAAAGTCCGATACTACCCGAGTTCTATATAGTAAATGATGCAGTGGAATGAGTGGAAAGTGGTTACTCTTACCCGGGGAGGTCTCATCAGCGATAAAAAAAATCGTAGTAATAACGAATGATGAGAAGTCAGCAGAGGTCATAGTAGGTAGAAATACTGAAGGACTGAACAATATTCATACAAAGTAAAGAATGGAGGTTAGAGATTTACAACGTACAGAATACAATTAATGATTGGCAACTCATAGAAAGATAAGTAGTGGAACGAAAAAGGATATATGAGTGCGTACAGTAAATCTTAGGTGAAATGAAAGAAATGTATCGTGAGTCTCCATCTATGATGGAGCTTGTTGTAAGAGAGAATAATATACAAAAAGCAATTAAGAAAGTGAAGAAAAACAACGGTGCACCTGGCATCGATGGCATGCGAGTAAGTGAATTAACATCACATTTCGCAAAATACTTTCCACAAATTAAACAAAAACTGCTTGATGGCACGTATAAGCCACAAGCAGTAAGAAAGGTTGAAATACCTAAATCAAATGGGAAAAAGCGCGTGCTTGGAATCCCTGTCGCAAGAGACAGAGTTATCCAACAAGCCATTAAACAAGTCATTGAACCTAGTATCGACCGTACTTTCTCAAAACACAGTCATGGCTTTAGACCGAATCGTAGTACAGGAACTGCACTTAAAGAATGTGCAACATACTATGAAGAAGGTTACTTAGTTGCAGTTGATTGTGATTTAAAACAGTGCTTTGATATGTTGAACCATGATAAATTAATGTATCTATTTGAACGACATGTTCAAGATAAAGCCATTTCTAAATTTATTCGTAGAAGCCTACAGGTTGGTGCAATCGACCTCAATGGTAATTATCGAAGTAGAGAAATAGGTGCACCGCAAGGTGGTGTTATTTCCCCGTTACTTTGTAATATTTATCTTCACGAATTAGATAATGAATTGGAGAAACGTGGTCATCGCTTTGTTCGTTATGCAGATGACTTCGTCATCTTTGTACGTACAAAACGAGCGGGTCAACGTGTCATGGAAAGTGTGACAAAGTTTATCGAAAAAGACCTTAAACTTATTGTAAATAGTGAAAAGAGCAAGGTAGGTTCTATCACACGTTTAAAGTTCTTGAGTTGTCTAATGACCAAAGTAAATGGCACTTATCGTTTCAGACCGACTATGGAAGCAAGAAGAAATTTAAAACGCACCTTAAGACGTCTAACGAAACGAAATAGACCAGGTACCTTTAAAGAGATTATATCAGAAATTAATCAAGTAACACGAGGGTGGATAAATTACTTTGGTAAAGGATTTATTACAGGTTTTGTAACGAAGTTACAATCATGGTTAAACCGACGCATTAGACAACTAATCCTCAAAAGATGGAAAAGAATAAAAACCAAATATAAGATGTTACGTAAGTATGGACTTGACCATAAGAGTGCAATGAAAATTGCCAATTCAAGAAAGAAATACTGGCGCTTATCATCAACGCATGAAGTTCATCGTGCACTTACAACAAAACGTCTCTACAAGTGGGGGTTAGAACCATTAACCCAACTCGCAGAGACGGCTTACGCAAGATATTGAACCGCCGAGTACGGAACCGTACGCTCGGTGGTGTGAGAGGACGGATAATCAAATAATGGTTATCCTCCTACTCGATTTTATATTGAATACATGTTGACTTTGAAGCTCAATCAATGTTAATATATTAAAGGTTGATGCAAGCAGAACTTTGGAGGATAAGTTATTGTCTAAGGAAAAAGTTGCACGCTTTAACAAACAACAATTTGTAGTTGGTCTTAAAGAAACGCTTAAAGCGTTAAATAAAGATCAAGTTACATCTTTGATTATTGCTCAAGACGTTGAAGTTCATTTAATGACTCGCGTGTTAAGCCGAATCAATCAACAAAATATTCCTGTATCATTTTTCGAAAGCAAACGTGCTTTAGGAAAATATGTAGGTATTAATGTTAATGCTACAATTGTCGCATTACTTAAATGAGAATTAGTAAGTATCATTGCTTACTAAATTTTATTTAACTTAAAAATGAACCACCTGGATGTGTGGGATTAAAAAAAGGAAGAGAGGAGGACATATCACATGCCAACTATTAACCAATTAGTACGTAAACCAAGACAAAGTAAAGTTAGAAAATCAGACTCTCCAGCTTTAAATAAAGGTTTTAACAGTAAAAAGAAAAAATTTACTGATTTAAACTCACCACAAAAACGTGGAGTTTGTACTCGTGTAGGTACTATGACACCTAAAAAACCTAACTCAGCGTTACGTAAATATGCTCGTGTGCGTTTATCAAACAACATTGAAATTAACGCATACATCCCTGGTATCGGCCATAACTTACAAGAACACAGTGTTGTACTTGTACGTGGTGGACGTGTAAAAGACTTACCAGGTGTTCGTTACCACATCGTACGTGGTGCACTTGATACTTCAGGTGTTGACGGACGTAGACAAGGTCGTTCATTATACGGAACTAAAAAACCTAAAAACTAATAATTAAATTCATGTTTTTATATGTATTTTAATTACATTACAATTATAAAGGAAGGGAGGATTTACATTATGCCTCGTAAAGGATCAGTACCTAAAAGAGACGTATTACCAGATCCAATTCATAACTCTAAGTTAGTAACAAAGTTAATTAACAAAATTATGTTAGATGGTAAACGTGGAACAGCACAAAGAATTCTTTATTCAGCATTCGACTTAGTTGAACAACGTAGTGGTCGTGATGCATTAGAAGTATTCGAAGAAGCAATCAACAATATTATGCCAGTATTAGAAGTTAAAGCACGTCGTGTTGGTGGTTCTAACTATCAAGTACCTGTAGAAGTTCGTCCAGAACGTCGTACTACTTTAGGATTACGTTGGTTAGTTAACTATGCACGTCTTCGTGGTGAAAAAACGATGGAAGACCGTTTAGCTAACGAAATTTTAGATGCAGCAAATAATACAGGTGGTGCCGTTAAGAAACGTGAGGATACTCACAAAATGGCTGAAGCGAACAAAGCATTCGCTCACTACCGTTGGTAAGATAAAAGCTTTTACCCTGAGTATGTTACTTGTTAGTGAATCATCATTAGCAACTCATACTTAGGGCATCGCCATATCTATCGTATTTATTCAGTAATTAACTGGAAGGAGAAAAAATACATGGCTAGAGAATTTTCACTAGAAAAAACTCGTAATATCGGTATCATGGCTCACATCGATGCTGGTAAAACGACTACGACTGAACGTATTCTTTATTACACTGGCCGTATCCACAAAATTGGTGAAACACACGAAGGTGCTTCACAAATGGACTGGATGGAACAAGAACAAGATCGTGGTATTACAATCACATCTGCAGCAACAACTGCAGCTTGGGACGGGCACCGTGTAAATATTATCGATACACCTGGACACGTAGACTTCACAGTTGAAGTTGAACGTTCATTACGTGTACTTGACGGAGCAGTTACAGTACTTGATGCACAATCAGGTGTTGAACCTCAAACTGAAACAGTTTGGCGTCAAGCTACAACGTATGGTGTTCCTCGTATCGTATTTGTAAACAAAATGGATAAATTAGGTGCTAACTTCGAATATTCTGTAAGTACTTTACATGATCGTTTAGATGCTAACGCAGCTCCAATCCAATTACCAATTGGTGCAGAGGACGAATTCGAAGCAATCATTGACTTAGTTGAAATGAAATGTTTCAAATATACAAATGATTTAGGTACTGAAATTGAAGAAATTGAAATTCCTGAAGATCATAAAGAAAGAGCTGAAGAAGCTCGTTCTGCATTAATCGAAGCAGTTGCTGAAACTAGCGACGAATTAATGGAGAAATATCTTGGTGACGAAGAAATTACAGTTGCTGAATTGAAAAATGCTATCCGTGAAGCTACTACTAATGTAGAATTCTACCCAGTACTTTGTGGTACAGCTTTCAAAAACAAAGGTGTTCAATTAATGCTTAACGCTGTAATTGATTACTTACCTTCACCATTAGACGTTAAACCAATTATTGGTCACCGTGCTAGTAACCCAGAAGAAGAAGTAATTGCAAGAGCTGACGACTCAGCTGAGTTCGCTGCTTTAGCATTTAAAGTTATGACTGACCCTTATGTTGGTAAATTAACATTCTTCCGCGTGTACTCTGGTACAATGACATCTGGTTCATACATTAAGAACTCAACTAAAGATAAACGTGAACGTGTAGGGCGTTTATTACAAATGCACGCCAATTCACGTCAAGAAATCGATACTGTATATTCAGGAGATATCGCAGCTGCGGTAGGTCTTAAAGATACAGGAACTGGTGATACTTTATGTGGTGAGAAAAATGACATTATCTTGGAATCAATGGAATTCCCAGAACCTGTTATTCACTTATCAGTTGAACCAAAATCTAAAGCTGACCAAGATAAAATGACTCAAGCTTTAGTTAAATTGCAAGAAGAAGACCCAACATTCCATGCGCATACTGATGAAGAAACTGGACAAGTTATCATTGGTGGTATGGGTGAACTTCACTTAGACATCTTAGTAGACCGTATGAAGAAAGAATTTAACGTTGAATGTAACGTAGGTGCTCCAATGGTTTCATATCGTGAAACTTTCAAATCATCTGCACAAGTTCAAGGTAAATTCTCTCGTCAATCAGGTGGTCGTGGTCAATACGGTGATGTTCACATTGAATTTACACCTAATGAAACTGGTGGCGGTTTTGAATTCGAAAACGCTATCGTTGGTGGTGTAGTTCCTCGTGAATACATTCCATCAGTTGAAGCTGGTCTTAAAGATGCTATGGAAAATGGTGTCTTAGCAGGTTATCCATTAATTGATGTTAAAGCTAAATTATTTGATGGTTCATACCATGATGTCGATTCATCAGAAATGGCCTTCAAAATTGCTGCATCATTAGCACTTAAAGAAGCTGCTAAAAAATGTGATCCTGTTATTTTAGAACCAATGATGAAAGTTACTATCGAAATGCCTGAAGAATACATGGGTGATATCATGGGTGACGTAACATCTCGTCGTGGACGTGTTGATGGTATGGAACCACGCGGTAATGCACAAGTTGTTAATGCTTATGTACCACTTTCAGAAATGTTCGGTTACGCAACTTCATTACGTTCAAACACACAAGGTCGCGGAACTTACACAATGTACTTCGATCATTATGCAGAAGTTCCAAAATCAATTGCAGAAGAAATTATCAAGAAAAATAAAGGTGAATAATATAACTTGTTTTGACTAGCTATGCTAGGTTAAAATATTAAGTGAGCTTATTGTAAGCTAGCATCTTTAAAGTTTGATTTTTTTGGATGTATGCATTATAAAGGAATTATGAATTTCTTTTTTGCAAACACTGTAAATCATCTTCTCATGACGGTGAGAAACTGTCATGAGAGATAAAATTTAAATTAATTTTCAATAAGAATAGGAGAGATTTTATAATGGCTAAAGAAAAATTCGATCGTTCAAAAGAACATGCCAATATTGGTACTATCGGTCACGTTGACCATGGTAAAACTACTTTAACAGCTGCTATCGCAACTGTATTAGCAAAAAATGGTGACTCAGTTGCACAATCATATGACATGATTGACAATGCTCCAGAAGAAAAAGAACGTGGTATCACAATCAATACTTCTCACATTGAGTACCAAACTGACAAACGTCACTATGCACACGTTGACTGCCCAGGACACGCTGACTATGTTAAAAACATGATCACTGGTGCTGCTCAAATGGACGGCGGTATCTTAGTAGTATCAGCTGCTGATGGTCCAATGCCACAAACTCGTGAACACATCTTATTATCACGTAACGTTGGTGTTCCAGCATTAGTAGTATTCTTAAACAAAGTTGACATGGTTGACGATGAAGAATTATTAGAATTAGTAGAAATGGAAGTTCGTGACTTATTAAGCGAATATGACTTCCCAGGTGACGATGTACCTGTAATCGCTGGTTCAGCATTAAAAGCTTTAGAAGGCGACGAAAAATACGAACAAAAAATCTTAGACTTAATGCAAGCTGTAGATGACTACATCCCAACTCCAGAACGTGATTCTGACAAACCATTCATGATGCCAGTTGAGGACGTATTCTCAATCACTGGTCGTGGTACTGTTGCAACAGGCCGTGTTGAACGTGGTCAAATCAAAGTTGGTGAAGAAGTTGAAATCATCGGATTACACGAAACTTCTAAAACAACTGTTACTGGTGTAGAAATGTTCCGTAAATTATTAGACTACGCTGAAGCTGGTGACAACATTGGTGCATTATTACGTGGTGTTGCTCGTGAAGACGTACAACGTGGTCAAGTATTAGCTGCTCCAGGTTCAATTACTCCACACACTAACTTCAAAGCTGAAGTTTATGTATTATCAAAAGACGAAGGTGGACGTCATACTCCATTCTTCTCAAACTATCGTCCACAATTCTATTTCCGTACTACTGACGTAACTGGTGTTGTTAATTTACCAGAAGGTACTGAAATGGTAATGCCTGGTGATAACGTTGAAATGACAGTAGAATTAATCGCTCCTATCGCGATTGAAGACGGTACTCGTTTCTCAATCCGTGAAGGTGGACGTACTGTAGGATCAGGCGTTGTTACTGAAATCATTAAATAATATCTAATTCATTTTGGATTTTATATAAAAGACCCCGTAATGGGGTCTTTTTTTATGAATGTTTTAAATAACACATTATAAAGCTTCTCTGTCAAATTGGACTGATGCATAAAATTTTGGTTCTCTGTCAAATTGGACTGATGTATAAATTTTTTATAGAAGTTAAGCAGCAATTTGTTGTTTAACTTCTTTTTTATTTTCAGGTGCATATAGTTTTGAACATAAAAGAATTCTGTTGCGCAAATGATTGTAATTTCCATAACCAAAAGATGTACGTTTAATAAGTTTGATTTTATTATTAATACCTTCAATAGGACCGTTGGTCAAATTGATATAATTGAAAGTATGTTCGATGAAGCAAGCATGTTTTTTCAACGTTTTAATGGCTGTTTTTAATGATGGATGTAAGTCTGAAAGTTTTAATTGTTCTATGGTTTGTTTAAATGAGTCGAATTGGCTATGTTTCAAGTCATGTCGTAAATTATTAATCACTTCATATGTCTCTTTAAGGGTATCATCTTGGTCTAACAAGTATGTCACGATGCCTTTTTGCGTCTTCCATTCTTTAAACAAAGGTACCTTATTATATTCATACAATTCTAAGTCTTCGGTTGGTTTAAGTACAAGTTTCCAGTAACGCTTATATTTATTATATAGTGATTTATTTAGGTCTTTAAATACGTTCATAACGGCTACACGAATACTATTTAAAGCTCGATTTAATAGTTGAACAATATGGAAACGATCGATAATAATTTTAGCGTTTGGAAATAGTTTTTTAATTAAAGTCATATAAGGTTCATGCATATCGATAGTCACTGTCTTTACTTGCTGTCTATCTTTTAAAGAAAAGCGGTAAAAATAAGTCTTGAGTGATTGAAGTCGACGATCTTCAACAACATCTATAATTTGATGTGTTTGTGCATCAGCGAATATAAAGCTCATATGACCCGAAACGTTCTTGACACTTTTAAACTCATCCATCATTAGATGTTTGGGTAGTGAAGCATACGGTGATTGTTTTAAATAATCTGCTGCTTGATCAATAAAACGTGATACTGTTGCCGTTGAAACTGAACATGAGCGTGCAATAGATACTTCTGATCTCACATCCACAGCTTTTTCGATAACTGCTAGACGTGTATTATTTGAAATATGACAATATGGATTTATTTCTGGTGTTTTGCTGTGAAATAGCTATGACAAACTCTACACAAATAGCGTTGCTTACTTAACATTAAATAAGCTGGACATTCAGATACCTTAGGTATCGTAATTCTAGATACTTTTTTACCATTTTTAACGATTTGATTGTCTGTATTTTCAGTATGACAAAACGGACATTCATCAATATTATTTCTTAAAGTACCATAGTAAAATTTACATAATTTCCCTTTATAATGTTTTTTAGTTAATTTTTCGCTATAAATAATGTTTTGGTCTTCCATATTAAGTGTATCTTATATAAAATTTTGCATAGGCGCATTATCTCCTTAGATTATTTGTTTGGTCACTTTTAATTATAGAGATAATTGCGCTTTTTTCATATTCAAAATACAAAAATCGGACTAATAGAAAATAACTAAAAAATTCTCTATCAGTCCGATTTATTATAGAGTACATTTTTAATTTTAATGCTTAGTTTAGCTCTATATTAAATGTCTAAGTTTAGGACTGTAATACTCGATTATCTATAGTTTGAAAACGAGTATCAAGCTATTTTACAGATAATAGATCAATATCAAATGAAGTGTTATGTAAAAATAAACCTCGAGCTAATCGCTTTTGACTATAGCTCGAGGTTTTCAGTTATTTTTCGGTCTATTAAAAGACGTTTTCTATATCTAAGATTTTCAAGAAAACACTGACTGCATATTTTAATGAAGACTCATCGATATCAAAATGAGGATTGTGGTGAGGTGCAGTAATACCTTTAGTGTCATTTCCACATCCTGTTAAGAAAAAGGCACCTGGTCGAACTTTTAAATAATGGGAAAAGTCTTCACCAATCATCATTAAATCAGCTTCATTAAAGCGTAAGTTTAATTCATTAGTAGCTTGTTTCACCACTTTATAAGCTTGTTCATTATTGTGGACGGGTAAGTATCCTTTAATATAATTTAAGTCGTAATCTATATCATTGGCGATAGATAAGCCTTGTAATAGTTTGTCTAATTTAACTTTAATATGATCTTGGATGGCTGTATCAAAAGTTCTTACTGTACCTTTACAGAAAGCTTGATCTGGAATAACACTATCTGAAGTACCAGCTTGAATCATACCAAAAGTAAGGACAGCTTGTTTCACTGGATCAATAGTTCTTGAAATGATTTTTTGTGCACTTAATATAAATTCAGCCATAGTAACAATAGGGTCAATGGTTTCATGAGGTTTAGCACCATGTCCACCTTTACCTTTAATGGTAACGCTAAATTCATCTGGAGAAGCCATAATCGCACCAGGACGTGAATAGATTGTCCCTGTTGGATAACCACTCCATAAATGTGTACCAAAAATTTTATCAACACCATCAAGACAACCTGCATCAATCATTTCTTGTGATCCACCAGGCATTATTTCTTCACCATATTGGAAGATTAATACAACATTACCTTGTAAAAGGTGTTTATGTTCTTCAATAATTTCTGCAACAGTAAGTAAAATAGCGGTATGTCCATCATGACCACAAGCATGCATACAACCTTCATTTTTAGATTTATAAGGGACATCATTTAACTCATCAATAGGTAGCACATCAAAATCAGCTCTTAATGCAATTGTCGGACCACTACCATTACCTTTAAAAGTAGCTTTAATACCATTGCGACCAATTGGTGTTTCAATGTCACAAGAATATTGACTCAATTGACTTATAATATAATCATGTGTTTGAAATTCTTCAAAAGATAACTCTGGATATTGATGTAAATAACGACGATATTGAATGGTCTTATGTTCTTTACTACTTGCTAATTGAAACCAATCTAGCACATTAATCACTACTTCCTAATAATTATTAATATTTATTCATTTTATCATAAATAATTTGAGTTATTATAATTTATTGCATGTGATGATAGGGCTTTCATGTTATATGCATTTAAGGTATGATATAGATATTAATAAACACTCAAGGAGGATATTTATAGTGGTTCAATCATTGCATGATTTTTTAGATGAAAATATAAAATATTTAAAAGATAATGGACTATACAACGAAATTGATACAATTGAAGGAGCAAATGGTCCGGAAATTAAAATCAATGGGAAATCGTATGTAAACTTATCTTCTAATAACTATCTAGGACTAGCAACAGATGAAGATTTGAAACAGGCAGCTAAAGAAGCAATAGAGACACATGGTGTGGGTGCTGGTGCTGTTAGATCAATTAACGGAACGTTAGATTTGCATGATGAATTAGAAGAGACATTAGCCAAATTTAAAGGAACTGAAGCAGCTATTGCTTATCAATCAGGATTTAATTGTAATATGGCTGCAATTTCTGCAGTAATGAATAAAAACGACGCTATTTTATCAGATGAATTAAATCATGCCTCTATTATTGATGGTTGCCGTTTATCAAAAGCTAAAATTATTCGAGTTAATCATTCTGATATGGAAGATTTACGTGCTAAGGCTAAAGAAGCAGTAGAGTCTGGTCAATATAATAAAGTGATGTATATTACCGATGGTGTCTTTAGTATGGATGGTGATGTAGCTAAATTACCAGAAATTGTAGAAATTGCTGAAGAATTTGGCTTGTTGACTTATGTTGATGATGCTCACGGTTCAGGTGTTATGGGTAAAGGTGCAGGTACAGTTAAACATTTTGGCTTACAAGATAAAATTGATTTCCAAATTGGTACATTGTCAAAAGCCATCGGAGTAGTGGGTGGCTATGTAGCTGGAACTAAAGAACTTATTGATTGGTTAAAAGCACAATCACGTCCATTCTTGTTCTCAACTTCATTAGCGCCAGGTGATACGAAGGCTATTACAGAAGCAGTAAAAAAAATAATGGCTTCTACAGAGTTACATGATAAGTTATGGGATAACGCTCAATATTTAAAAGATGGCTTATCAAAATTAGGATTCAATACAGGAGAATCTGAAACACCAATTACACCAGTCATCATTGGTGATGAGAAGACAACACAACAATTTAGTAAGCGTCTAAAAGATGAAGGTATTTACGTTAAATCAATTGTCTTCCCAACAGTACCAAGAGGCACAGGTCGTGTAAGAAATATGCCAACAGCCGCACATAGTAAAGCAATGTTAGATAAAGCTATTGCAGCTTATGAAAAAGTTGGTAAAGAAATGAATTTAATTTAATAATATGAAATGAATTGCCTAGGACTATTGTTAATCATCATTATATTTGAACAGCTTTAAATTCAACTATATAGATGATTAGCATATAAGTTTTAGGCTTTTTTGATTATTGCGCTAAACTAAGAACGAATATTGCTAAGGAGGATATTGTATATTGTATTTGCGAGAACTAAAACAGGAAGATGACAGAAGCTACAAAGATTATATAACTAAGTGGCAACAAAGCAAGGAACATATTGTTCCAAGTATTACAAATATTGATAAGTATGATTCTTTTGCATCTTTAGTTAAATATTTGAAGGAGACACAGATATCAAATCATTCGTGGGTACCATCAACAACTTTATTTTGTTTTGATGAACATACAAATAGAATTTTAGGAGCTATCAATATTAGACATCACTTAAATGAACAGTTACAACAAATTGGTGGCCATATTGGTTATGGTGTAAGTCCAGGATATAGAGAATTAGGCATAGCAAAATTTATGGTTACAGTAGCATTAGAAATTTTAACAGAAATGAACATGACACAAGTACTTATCACATGTGACGATAATAATATTGCTTCACAAAAAGTAATCAATCATTTCAATGCCAAAGAAATCATACCTTATCTTAAACAAGACGGTAAGAAAGTTAGACGCTATATTATTGATTTAGCATAAGGATGTGTAACATGAAAGAATTAAAAGTAGTATATGCATTAATTACTAATAGTCATGGTGAAGTATTACTAGTGTTGAATAGTGATAATAATGAATGGTCATTACCTGGAGGAAAAGTTGAACCTCAAGAAACATTAGAATGTGCATTAAAACGAGAAGTATATGAAGAAACTGGCTTATCATGTGAAGTTGGAGATGTAGTCAGTATTAATGAAGCACAGTCTTCACATTATCAATTACACACATTGTTTATTATGTTTAAAGCAACAATAACTAATACTGAAATCGCGACGCAAAAGATGGAAGAAATAAAGGATGTACAATGGTTTACTATTAGGCAAGCAGATCAATTATTAACGTATTATGAACATAGCTTACATCAATTTTTAACTAACCATGCAACATACTATGACGAAGGTATTTTAGATTAATTAATAATAATGTTAAAGCATATTATTCGCAATAAATGTTTTAACAGAGTAATATTCGTCTATAGTACTACAAATAGATAGAAAGAAGGATTTAATAATGGCTCAAGATGTAAATCAATTAAGTAAGCAACCTACACCCGACCAAGCTGAAGATAATGCGTATTTTCCATCACCATACTCATTAAGTCAATATACAGCACCTAAAACAGACTTTGATGGTGTTGAACATAAAGGTGCCTATAAAGGCGGTAAATGGAAACTATTGATGATTGCTGCAGAAGAACGTTATGTATTATTACAAAATGGTAAAATGTTCTCAACTGGTAACCATCCAGTAGAAATGTTACTACCATTACATCACCTTATGGAAGCAGGATTCGATGTTGATATTGCAACTTTAACAGGTTACCCAGTTAAATTAGAATTATGGGCAATGCCAACTGAAGATGAAGCGGTATTAAGCACATATGAAAAATTAAAAGCTAAATTGAAACAACCTAAAAAATTAGCAGATGTCATCAAAAATGACTTAGGTCCAGATTCAGAATATCTTTCTGTATTTATTCCAGGTGGACATGCTGCAGTTGTAGGTATTTCAGAAAGTGAAGATGTACAAACAACTTTAGACTGGGCTTTAGAAAATGATAAATTTATTATCACTTTATGTCATGGACCAGCTGCATTGTTATCAGCAGGTTTAAATAGAGACAAATCTCCATTTGAAGGTTATAAAGTATGTGTCTTCCCAGACGCTTTAGATGAAGGTGCTAATTTAGATATAGGTTATTTACCAGGACGTTTAAAATGGTTAGTAGCAGATTTATTAACGAAACAAGGTTTAGAAGTTGTTAATGAAGATATGACTGGTCGTACATTAAAAGACCGTAAATTATTAACAGGTGATAGCCCATTAGCATCAAATGACTTAGGTAAATTAGCAGTTAATGAAATGTTAAAAGAAATAGAAGCATAAAATAGAAAAAATGTCGGATAAAAGTATAATAAAAATTTTTATCCAACATCTAACTATAACAATTTGAAATATAAAATGATTATAAAGCACTGTTTTATATTTCGAAACAGCATTGTCGAAGTGGAGCCTGGGATAAAACCACTTTACAGTTAAATTCAAGCATTTGGCAGTAACTGTCAGGTTTGTAAAATGTTGATGTATCAACGTTTTGCAAACTTAGTCAGTCTTGCCGAGATGGGATTACGAAATAAATTTTATATAAAATTTATTTCTGTCCCACTCTCTACTCCTTTTCATTTAAAATAAGGTTCTAATAATTTTGTTAGTTCATTAATAGTATTTACTTTCTTTTCTTCTGGTAATTTAATATAGTTTAGCATTGATCCGAGAATAGCAGATGCTAAGAACGTCACTATTGTAGAATCGTCATCAACAGAGTAATAATTTGAGTTTAGATTTTGTTTTATTTGTGAACGAAGTAATAGTTCAACTTTATGTTGAAACATATCAGAAACTGATGGCGTACTAAACAAATTGAATACGTGTTGATGTTGATCAATATAACCAAACCAATAGCTTATACCATCACCAAAATTATATTGTTTCTTTTTATTACAGACATTTTCGAAGTCATGTAAGTATTGAGCCATAATAGCATCTAACAATGTAAATTTATCATTATAATGTGTATAAAAAGTACGTCTATCGATTTGGGCTTTATGACAAATATCTGTAACTGTTATATGATCAATCGAGTTATTTTTAATTAAAGATAACAAAGCGTTTATAATCTTTTTTTGCGTTTGAATTTGACGTTTATCGATGATGATCACTCCATTTAATGATACAAATTTACTGATTATGTATCGTTAAAATTAAAAGTAGTTAGTAATACGTTTATTACTACTTTTAATAAGGTAATATAAATTGTAATATATAGCAATCAAATTAAAAAGAGGTGCTTTAAATGACTAATAAAAATATTTTAATTATTGGAGCAAGTGGTCAAATATCACAACAACTTGTCCAACAGTTGTTAGAGCATACAACGGATAACTTAACATTATTTTTAAGAAATGCTAATAAATTACCATCAACTCAAATTAATCATCCTAGAGTTAATGTTATTGAAGGTGATGCTACCAATCAAAATCATATAGAAGATGCCTTAACTAATATTGATATCGTCTTCGCAAGTTTAGCTGGCGACATAGATCAACAAGCACAGGCTATTGTGGCAAGTATGGAAAATACAAAAGTAGATAGATTAATATTTGTAACTGCGTTAGGTATTTATGATGAAGTTCCTGGTGAGTTTGGTACATGGAATAATGACAACATCGGACCTTATTTACCACCGTATAGAAAAGCTGCAGACATCATAGAAGCATCGTCTTTAAACTATACAATATTAAGACCTGCGTGGTTAACAAACAATGATGAAATTGATTACGAAACTACTCCAAAAGGTGAGCCGTTCAAAGGTACAGAGGTATCACGCAAAAGTGTGGCAGCATTAGGAGCAGCGATTATAGAAAATCCAGAATTATATAAATACGCCAATATAGGTGTTAATAAGCCTAATACTGATGGTGTAAAACCTTCTTGGTTATAAAATAAAAAAGGTGGTAGAATTTATGAAACGTGTAACATTTAAAAATAATCAATTAACTATAGTAGGAAATATGTATTTTCCACAAGATTTTGATGAATCTTTAACTTACCCAGCAATTGTAGTTGGACATCCTGCTGGTGGCGTCAAAGAACAAACAGCAGGTCTATATGCAGAGCGTTTAGCTCAATTAGGTTATGTCACATTAGCATACGATGCTAGTTACCAAGGAGAAAGTGAAGGACAACCTAGACAACTTGAAGATCCACATGCACGTGTTGAAGATATTAGAGCAGCTGTAGACTATTTTACTACAGTGCCATTTATAGATAATGATAGAATTGGATTAGTTGGGATTTGTGCAAGTGGTGCCTACGTTATTAAAGCGGCTCAAACAGATAAACGTGTTAAAGCTGTTGCAGGTATAAGTGCATCAGATATTGGTCAAATTTTTAGATATGGTTGGACTGGCGAACAATCAATTAATGATACTTTAAATACTTTAGCGCAAGTGTCAAGTGAACGTACAGCTGAAGCTAATGGTCAAGAAATGCAAACAATAGGATTTGTACCTGAAGCAGATGAAATTACTGATGAGACACCACAAGAGATGAAAGACGGCTATGAATATTATAGAACGCCGCGTGCCAATCATCCAAGATCTAATAATAAAATACCATTTATCAGTTTTGATAGAATTATTGAATTTACAGCATTTGATCTTGTTAGTGAATTATTAACTCAACCATTACTAGTTATTGCTGGTAGTGAAGCGGGCACACGCTGGTTAACTGAACAAGTTTATGAAAAAGCTAATGAACCTAAAGAGGTATTGTATGTCGAAGGTGCCAATCATTTTGACATGTACGATAAAGAACCTTATGTCACAGAAGCTGTAGAAAAGATGGAAACATTTTTCAAACAATATTTATAAAATTAAGTGTTGAATATAACTAAAAATTATAATTAGCCCCAAACTGTGTAAAACAGCAAGGGGCTATTAGTATTTATGGTGTAGTTAATTAAATATTAAAAACAATGTGAATAGATATTTAAATGTTCATCAAACCCATAGACACTGTTTTTAAATTTCCATAACTAAAGACAATGATAAAAATGTATGATATGTCTCAAATACTGTCGTCAATTCACCGATGGTATACCTAAATGACAGTAATACTTAATTTAATCTCTTATTAGCGGACGTATCAACTGCAATGATGTTAGGAATAACATTTTTATAAGCTGATAAATCTTGATAATCATCAGTGATTAACGTATGAATTTTAGTCGGTGGACATACTTGATAAAAAGCCACTTTATCTAATTTAGAACTATCGGTAAGTAAATATACTTCTTTTGCCTGTTCAATCATCTGTCGTTTAGCAGGAACAAAATCTTCACTAAAGTGAGTGATACCATTGATTGCATCAACAGCAGGTGTAGCTATAAAAGCTTTTATAGCATTCATTGATTTAAGTGTATCAGTAGTTAAAAAGCCATTTAAAACATAGTTATTTGTATATAACACGCCACCAGTGACAATGACTTTGTGGTTTGATGAGCGTAAAATAGATGCCATATGTATGTCATTAGTAATAATTGTTAAATGTTGTTTATTTAATAATTCTTTAGCAAATAATAGCGTTGTAGAACCAGAATCAATAATAATCGTATCATAATCATCAACAAATTCTGCTGCTTTTTTACCAATTAATAATTTTTCATCTAAAAAGGTCGTTGCACGATCATCAAAGTTTAATTCGTCATAGACATCATTATTATTAAGTACGACACCACCATGCGTACGTTTAATCTGATTAAAATTTTCAAGTTTATTTAAATCACGTCTTATAGTAGCATCGTGGACATTAAATTGTTGTGCTAAAGTATGTACTGTTGCTGTTTTATATTGTTGTAAATAGGATATAATTTTTTGTTCTCTTTCTGCTGGTAACATGTCGCTCTCTCCAATAAAAGATTAATAGTTAATAGATATTGTGTATTATTGCAATAGTATAACAAATATTGTGTTGCAGGTGAATTAAATACAATATTTATAAACTTACAAGTTATCTAACTAAATAAAAGAGGACAATACGTGTGTTTGTTCACAACATATTGTCCAACTGTATTAAACGTTATTAGATTTCTCCATATTGTTGGCTTTTAGACATTTTTATAAAGAATGTTAGGATTGAACTAATAAAGTATAAGCCACCTAAGATCCAAATAATACCTAATTCACCAAAAGGTTTTAAAGCAAAATGTACAATCATTGGACCAACAAATACTGGTAGTCCAGCACCTAAATTTAAAATTGCTAAAGTAGCACCTTTGTCTTTTTTAACTAATGATGGTACAAGTGCAGAAAGGGGAACATATGCTGCAATAAAGATACCCCATAATAGACCAACAAATGTAAGTAAATAAATATTGCCATCTGTCCATAATGGAACATAACCCATTAGTAGACATGATATACCACTACCAATACCACCAAAGATCATAACAGTATTGCGCCAACCGATTTTATCGCCAACAATGCCCCAGAATAAATTGAAGACAATGTTACCAAAGAAGATGGCAGACCAAACTGCTAGCCATTTAGATGTTGGAATACCGAAAGATTCTAAATAAAGTGGTAAAAAGACTGGGAAAGCAAATTGTGCCGTTGTATTAATAACACGGACAATACCACCTAGTAATACTTTAGGTTCTTCAACAATAATAGTAAATCCTTTTGTCATTTCTAATAATTTTGCTTTAGCATTACTCTTATCAGTAGGTAATGTGTCTTTATTAATAACGATAGCGAAGACACCACCTATGACTACCCAAATTAATGAACTCCATAATGTACCGATGTGACCAAACCATTCAATCGCTACGATAGAATACAAAGCACCAAGTACATTTAGGCCACCGGTAAATACTAACCAGAACCAACCAACTGCAGCACCTAACGTACGTTGTTCAGAACGATAAGAAATCCATACTAAGAATGAATAAGCAAATAATGGATAACCTAGTCCTCTCAGTGCATATGCTGGATACATAATTGCTAAGTTTTCAGAAGGTAAAGCTACACCAACGAAACATACAGTACCAATGATATATAAAATAAGACCTAACATCATTGTACGTTTACCACCAAGTGCTTCTGCAAGGACACCACTAAACCAACTTGCAATTGTTACAGTAATACCATAGCAAGAAAATAGTGTACTTACTTCTCCACTGGCAAAACCATTGTGCTGTAAATATGGACTTAACCAACCAATTTCTAAGCCGTCGCCCATCATGAAAATCAAGATTCCTATATAACCCCAGATGATTTGACGAGGCATACCTAAAAAAGTCGAATGATTATTCATCGTATTCTCTCCTTATATATGAACAATTAAGCCCAGTGATATCTTAAATAAGTTTTTTTCCAACCTTTATGTGCAGCAGTATCATCCATTGCTTTATTTAAATCTTCTTTACTATAAATATCATAGTATTCTTCAGGAATTAATTTTTGTAAAGCTTGACGATATTCTTCATTTTCAAACGCTTGAATTAATTGTTCGAATTCTGTTTTAGTACTTCTAGAGCTACCAGATAATGTTAAACCTTTCTCTAAAACATCACGAGTATTGATGCCAACTAAATCTTCTGTAACACCCATTAAAACTAATTGTCCTTGTCTATCAATTAAATCGATAGCTTGATTAATCGCTGATTCAGAGAATTTACCGCCACAACATTCAAATACTGTATGCACGCCTTTGTGACTAGTAAAATCATAATCGAATACAAGATGTGTTGTAGCAAAGCTTTCGAATTCTTGTAATTTTTCTTCAACAGCACCAAAAACAAGTAAATTTTCTTTAGCAACACCATAAATATAATGAAGTGCAGTAGCTGCTAAATAACCAACAGGACCATCACCAAAGACTGCAACTTGTGGTGAAGAAGATGTTGTAAGTTCTTGAAGTTGGTTGATAGGGAATAAAGATACTGAACATAATTCTGATAATAAAGCGACATCTTCATCTAAATGCTCTGGAATTTTAACGATATTTTCCCCGGGAACAACCATTCTATCTTGGCAAATTCCATCATAGCCACTACCCATGAATACAGCATTTTCATCATAGTTATCCATTAAATCAGTTTTTTCAAAATCACCATGACGTAGACGGGATGGAATATTTGGAACGATGACAACTTTATCGCCTTGAGTAAAATTAGGATGCTTAGAATCTTCAATAGTTCCTATACCTTCATGGAATAAAGCCATTGGCAATTTTTTATCTAATGCTTCTTGACGACGATTACCAGTATAGTAACGTAAGTCAGCATGACATACACTTGCTTTTGTAGGATTTACAATTACATCGCCCTCATTAAAGTCATGCTCAATCGTCGTATATTCAAATTCACCTGGTTTGATTAAACGATATACATTTGATTTTATGCTCATTTATGTTCATCTCCTATTAATTTGTGTTTATTTTGTATACAACAACAATAGTAAACGCTTACACTTACATAAGTCAATAGTTTTATGCGTGATTTTGCTCATAATTTTATTTTTAAGTTTAAAAGCATTGATTTTTTGTTCGTTTATGCTTATTATTTAAGAAAACGCTTTCTAACAATAAAAAGTGGTTTACTTAATGGGGGTATTATAATGACTTATAGTATAGGAATTGATTTTGGCACTGGTTCAGGTCGTGCTTTTTTAATAGATACAGATAATGGACAAGTAGTAGCAAAATATATTAAGCCTTATACACACGGCACTATAGAACGTTCTTTACATGGAAAGAAGATGCCGCATTCATTTGCATTACAAAACGGAAATGACTATATGGAAGTGATTGAAGAAGGTATTCCTAATATCATGGAACAAGCTCAAGTTGCTCCAGAAGAAGTTGTAGGTATTGGAATTGATTTTACGTCATCAACAGTTATTTTTACAGATGATCAATTGACACCAATTCATAATTTACCTGGATTTGAAGATAATCCACATGCCTATGTTAAATTATGGAAACATCATGGTGCGCATAAAGAAGCAGATTTATTATTTCAAACTGCATTAGCAAATAAAAATCGTTGGTTAGGTTATTATGGATATAATGTAAGTAGTGAGTGGATGATTCCAAAAATTATGGAAGTCATGAATCAAGCTCCAGAAGTTATGGAAGTAACTGATAATATTATGGAAGCAGGAGACTGGATAGTTAATAAGCTAACAGGGGATAATGTCCGCTCTAACTGTGGATTAGGTTTTAAATCATTTTGGGAAGAAGAAGCTGGATTCCACTATGATTTATTCGATAAAGTAGATAAAAATTTATCACAAGTAGTTAGAGATAAAGTAGATGCACCTATTGTAAAAATTGGTGAAACTGTAGGAACACTTGACCCTGCAATGGCAGAAAAATTAGGATTATCTCCAAATACTAAAGTGAGTCCATTTATTATAGACGCACATTCAAGTTTATTAGGTATTGGTTCAGAGCAAGATAAACAAATGACCATGGTCATTGGTACAAGTACATGTCATTTAATGTTAAATGAACAACAACACGAAGTACCTGGGATTTCTGGTTCAGTAAAAGGTGCAATAATCCCAGAATTATATGCTTATGAAGCAGGACAATCCGCAGTTGGTGATTTATTTGAATATGTTGTCAAACAGACACCTAAAGAATATATGGATGAAGCAGAACAACAAGGAATTTCAATTTTTGAATTGTTGAATAATAAAGTAAAAGATCAATTACCAGGTGAAAGTGGCTTGATTGCTTTAGATTGGCATAATGGTAACAGAAGTGTTTTAAGTGATAGTAATTTAACTGGATGTTTATTTGGTTTAACATTACAAACTAAACATGAAGAAATTTATCGTGCTTATTTAGAAGCAACGGCATTTGGTACTAAGATGATTATGCAACAATATCAAAGTTGGAATATGGATGTAGAAACGGTCTTTGCTTGTGGTGGTATTCCTAAAAAGAATCCATTAATGATGGACATTTATGCTAATGTTTTAAATAAAAAAGTAACTGTCATTGATAGTGAATTTGCTCCAGCGATTGGGGCAGCAATTTTAGGTGCTGTTTGCGGTGGTGCACATCAATCATTAAATGAAGCTATCAATGCCATGAAAGAACCTGTGCTATATGAAATTATCCCAGAAGAACAAAAAGTTAAACGTTATAAAAAATTATTTAGCGCTTATAAAGAATTACATGATATTCACGGTTATAAAAAAGCTAGAATTATGCGTAACGTTAATAAATTAAAAGAAAGTTAAAATGACATAATTAATTACAGCACACCTGCCAGATATTAAAGATTGGCGGGTGTGTTGTCGTCTTAAGTTATTATATTTAAGTCAATGGTTGAGTAAACAATTTTTTAGAAAGTTATATTTGCATGACAACATTGGGAGTGGGACAGAAATAAATTTTATATAAAATTTATTTCGTAGATGCCCGTCTTGCACATTTAAAGCTACTTAGATTTTAATCTTTAGTAGCTTTTATGCAATTGTTGCGTTAGCAACCAATTGTAATCCCTATATTTCTCTATGACGGGTCCCTCCCACCCCCGGCAAGACTGACTAGGTTTTCAAAATGGTGATTTATCAACGCTTTGAACACCAGACAGTTACTGCCAAATGCTTAAATTTAAGTGTGAAATACGTTTTGTCCCAGGCTCGACATAAATATATGTCAACAATAATTAACATATATTTATAGTAAGAACTGAGGATAGAAATAGCGTGTTAATCATATTTTGGTTGTTATTTATAACAATCGGTATTACTCCTAATTAAGACACTTATTTATTCATTGATAGCTATATACGTTGTTTGTTAGTTAAGATAAACAGTATTTTTGATTTTAATATCAAATATTATGGCTAAGAACACTACATCATTATATGTGACTAAGTGAAATTAATGATAATAGTAATTTATAAACTTTAGCTAACATAAGGCAGTTTTTACATTTTTTATGACTAACAGATGTATTCACGGAGTATACAAGTAAGCGCTTTTATATTATAATGAAGACGAAAAAGAATAATATGTGCACATCAAAAGGACATATGTTTTTCAAAAGAGACAAAGGAGATAATTTCTATGAAAAAAATTATGATTACAGGTGCATTGGGACAAATTGGGACTGAATTGGTAGTTAAATGCAGAGAAATTTATGGGACAGATAATGTATTGGCTACAGATATTAGAGAGCCTGAAGCAGATTCTCCAGTACAGGATGGGCCATTTGAAATTTTAGATGTTACAGATCGAGATCATATGTTTGAATTAATTGAAAATTTTGGTGCAGATAGCTTAATGCATATGGCTGCACTTTTGTCTGCTACAGCAGAAAAAAATCCACTTCTGGCATGGGATTTGAATATGGGTGGATTAATGAATGCATTAGAAGCGGCTAGAACCTATCATCTACATTTCTTCACGCCAAGTTCAATTGGCGCATTTGGAGATTCTACACCTAAAGTAAACACACCACAAGTGACTATTCAACAACCAACAACTATGTATGGAGTAAACAAAGTTGCAGGAGAATTACTATGTCAATATTACTTTAATAAATTTGGTGTAGATACTAGAAGCGTGAGATTCCCTGGTTTGATTTCGCACGTTAAGGAACCTGGTGGAGGTACTACTGATTATGCCGTTGAAATTTTCTTTGATGCGGTGAGAAAAGGTCATTATACAAGCTTTATTGATAAAGGGACATATATGGATATGATGTATATGGACGATGCCATTGATGCTATTATCAAATTAATGGAAGCTGATGGAGCAAAATTAGAAACAAGAAATGGCTATAATTTAAGTGCGATGAGTTTTGATCCAGAGATGGTAACAGCTGCTATTCAAGAACATTATCCAGAATTTACAATCGATTATGAAGTTGACCCAGTGCGTCAAAGTATTGCCAATAGTTGGCCTGACTCCATTGATACAAGTTGTTCACGTGGTGAATGGGGATTTAATCCTAAATATGATTTAGAAGGTATGACAAAATTAATGTTAGATGCTATTGAACAAAAAGAAGCTATTACAAAATAATTAGCCAATATATTAAAAATAATTCATAAATAAAGGATAAGATAAACAGCCAAAGTAATATGTACTTTGGTTGTTTGACGTTTAATGAAATTACTTTAGTTGATAACTAACATAAATAGGATAATAGTACCCTAAAAAGGAGTGGTACAGAAAGGAGTGGGGCAGAAATAAATTTATTTCGTATATGCCCGTCTTGCACATTTAAAGCTACTTAGATTTTAATCTTTAGAAGCTTTTATGCAATTGTTGCGTTAGCAACCAATTGTAATCCCTATATTTTTCTATGACGGGTCCCTCCCTCCCCGGCAAGGCTGACTAGGTTTGTAAAACGTACACTTATCAATATTAAAAAAACAGACAGTCACTGCTAAACACGTTAAATTAAGTGTGAAATGTTTTTTATTTCAGGTTCATCGGAAACATACTACTTGTCAACAAGAAAAAAGGACATATATACTAAAATGTATGTCAAAATGGTAATTAATTTTGAATTTTTAGAAAATTAATTGCTAAGTAATTTCACGATTGCTATAATTTAAATTAAATTATTTGAACAATATTATTATTAGGAGGCAATAATCATGTCACAAAATGTTAAAGTTGAACAACGTCAATCATTAAAAGAAAAACCTGATACATCTAGTCTAGGTTTCGGTAAATATTTTACAGATTACATGTTGAGTTACGATTATGATGCAGATAAAGGATGGCATGATTTGAAGATTGTACCTTATGGGCCAATAGAAGTATCTCCAGCCGCACAAGGTATTCATTATGGTCAATCAGTATTTGAAGGGTTAAAAGCCTATAAACGTAACGGAGAAGTCGTGTTATTCCGTCCTGAAGAGAACTTTAAACGTATTAACAATTCATTAGCACGTTTAGAAATGCCACAAGTTGATGAAGCGACATTACTCGAAGGGTTAAAACAATTAGTAGATTTAGAAAGAGACTGGGTACCTGAAGGTGAAGGTCAATCTTTATACATTAGACCGTTTGTGTTCGCAACAGCTGGTGAATTAGGCGTAGGTGCATCTCATCAATATAAATTATTAATTATTTTATCGCCATCAGGTACATATTATGGTGGAGACACTTTAAAACCAACTAAAATTTATGTAGAAGATGAATATGTTCGTGCAGTAAGAGGTGGCGTAGGATTTGCTAAAGTAGCAGGTAACTATGCTGCAAGTTTATTAGCACAAACAAATGCTAATAATTTGGGATATGACCAAGTATTATGGCTAGATGGTGTTGAACAAAAGTATGTTGAAGAAGTAGGAAGTATGAATATCTTCTTTGTTGAAAATGGTAAAGTAGTAACACCTGAATTAAATGGAAGTATTTTACCTGGTATTACACGTAAATCAATTATCGAATTAGCGAAAGATTTAGGCTATGAAGTTGAAGAACGTCGCGTTTCAATTGATGAATTATTCGAAGCCTATGATAAAGGTGAATTAACAGAGGTATTTGGAAGTGGTACTGCTGCTGTTATCTCACCAGTAGGAACATTACGTTATGAAGATAGAGAAATTGTTATCAATAATAATGAAACTGGTGAAGTTACACAAAAACTATATGACGTCTATACTGGAATCCAAAATGGAACATTAGATGATAAATATGGCTGGAGAGTAGTCGTACCTAATTATTAATATTTATGAATTAATGAGCTACAAATGTTGGTATATAGCATTTTGTAGCTTGTTTATTTTTATTAATTTAGCATAGTCATTTCTTATATTTGTATGACGTACCTAATTATAATACGATTAAATAGAAAAAGAGACATAGGAGTATAGATATCAATGGAATGGATTTTATTTGATAAGGACGGGACGTTAATAGAGTTTGATCATAGTTGGGAAAAAATAGGCGTAAGATTTGTTGAACAATTATTAGAAACATTTCCAGTTTATGATAAAGAAGCAGCACTTAGACAGTTAGGCGTAATTAATAACAAAATAAATCCACAATCAGTGATGGGGTCAGGCTCGTTAACACAAATTATAGAAGCTTTTAATGATGTAACACATAGTGATACTACTGATTGGGCTAAATCAACAAGTCAAAAATTAGTCGATAACAGAGAACCAGAAATTAATTGGGTTCAAGGTGTTAAGGACGCTATATTAAATTTGAAGCAACAAGGCTATAAAGTAGGTATTGTGACAAGTGATACTAAAAAAGGTGTAGATCAATTTTTAGAGTATACGAATAGTGAAAATTTATTTGACTTAATCATTTCAACAGAAGCTCATGCCTATGAAAAACCTGATGCTAGAGTGTTAGCACCTCTATTTGAACATTATCAAGTTGAACCACAACAAGTTGCAATAGTTGGTGATACCAATAATGATATGCAAACAGCAGTTAATGCGAAACTTGGTCTTGCAGTTGGTGTATTAACAGGTATAGCAACAAGAGAAGAATTAGACCAAGCAGATGTAATCATTGATAGTGCCAAAGACATTTTGGATGTTATTAAATAAATTATAGCTATGAATTAATAAATTATCATAGCGTCATTTATTAATTCTTCCTAATCAAATCAAAACTAAAGTCCCATTAATGTTAAGCTCATACGAAACACTAATGGGACTTATATTGGTTCTCTAACAAATCGGATTGATACATAATTAAATTTTCAAGCCTCGCTATGCTCAACCTTGCCCGTCTTGCACATTAAAGTAAAAATTTTATTTTCAAAATTTTTCTATGACGGGTCCCTGCATTGCATGAAAAAACTGGATAACCAGTTTTTCTGTGTTAGGTCCCTTCCTAGGGTGCTGTCTCAGCCTGTAGTCTTCGACTAGCACTGCTCCCTCAGGAGTCTCGGCTTCAAATTAATTTTCGTTTTAAATTATTCATTTTTATTTATCAGTCTTAAAAAATAGAGAACCCTTATATTATAGGTATTAAATAAATAACAATACTGACTAAGGTATAAAATTGTGTTTTCTTTGTCTAAAAATTAGCGTAATATACCCTCTTTATACGCACATCATTAATTATTTTTACGAATTATCAAGTTGTTATTGTCGCTGATCAATAGCACGGTGCGTATTAATAATATAGGCAATTTTATCAATGATAGGATCTAAAGAATCTGGGTTAGTATGAATATCATAGTCATTGATATTCACTCTAACTACTGGACACGCATTAAATTGATTAATCCAATCATCATAACGTTTAAACAATTTTTTCCAGTAATCTGGATCAGTATTAATTTCCATTTCACGTCCACGTTCTTTAATACGTTTAATGACTTCATCATAATCACATTCTAAATAGATAAGGACATCAGGTTTTGGAAAATAAGGTGTCATGACCATAGCATTAAATAAATCGGAATACGTTTGGAAATCTTCTTCTGTCATCGTACCTTGTTCCTCGTGCATTTTAGCAAAAATGTCAACATCTTCATAGATAGAACGATCTTGTATAAATCCACCGCCATATTCAAACATACGTTTTTGTTCTTTAAAACGTTCTGCTAAAAAATAAATTTGTAAGTGAAAACTCCATCGCTGAAAGTCATTATAAAACTTGTCTAAATAAGGATTATGATCAACATTTTCGAAAGAAGTTTTGAAATTAAGTTTGTCTGCAAGTGCCTGTGTTAAAGTAGATTTACCAACACCTACAGTACCTGCTATCGTAATAATTGCATTTTGAGGTATATCAAAATTAGTCATGAGTTATATCTCCTATCATTGGTTGAATTAGTTGTAAGATATACTGATAATCTTCAGCATTTTGTATAAAATCGAGATGGCTTGTATCAATTAACACAACATGTTCACCATTATTTTTTAATGATTCATAGTATTCACGATAATCTTTTTTGAGTGCTAATAAATAATCATCTTCAATTTGATGTTCAAAAGAACGATTACGTTTAGCGATTCTAGATTTTAAAATGTCCAAATCTGCATCTAAAAAGATAATCATATTCGGCATAATCATATCTTCAGTTAAAATATCGTATATTTTACTAAATTTATGATATTCAGTAGGATTAAGTGTATTTTTAGCGAATATTTTATTTTTATGAATATGATAATCGCTCACGACACCTTGATTGAGTTCAGCAACATCCTTAAATTGCTTATATCTATTACATAAAAAGAACATTTCTGTTTGAAAACTCCATTTTGAAATATCTTCATAAAAATCTGATAAAAATGGATTCTCACCAATAATTTCTTTTTCTTCAAAAAAGTCGAGTGTCTGGCTTAATTTATGTGCTAATGACGATTTGCCAACACCAATAGGTCCTTCAATTGCTATAAAAGGTTTATTCATATTCACAACTCCAAATGTTAAAATAGACAATGAGTATTGTAACATAAGTGAGGGATATGAACATAAATGACAACTGATGAATATTTTATGACATTAGCACTACAAGAAGCTCAAAAGGCAGAACGAATAGGTGAAGTACCTATAGGTGCAATTATTACTAAAGATGGTGAAGTTATTGCCAGAGCACATAATTTAAGAGAAACATTACAACAGCCAACTGCACATGCTGAACATCTTGCTATAGAACAGGCAGCAAAGGTGATTGGTAGTTGGCGATTAGAAGCGTGTACATTGTATGTCACTTTAGAACCATGTGTCATGTGTGCAGGTGCAATTGTCATGAGTCGTATCCCACGAGTTGTCTATGGTGCGGATGACCCGAAAGGCGGTTGTAGTGGCAGTTTAATGAATTTATTACAATATAATGATTTTAACCATCGTGCCATTGTTGACAAAGGTATACTGCAAGATAATTGTAGTCAATTATTAACAAACTTTTTTAAACAACTGAGACATAATAAGAAATCCACCAAGTAGAGGATAGTACATCAATGCCAAGTTTTGGTAAAATAAGCAATATAACAATATATAATATAAATTTTGATAATGATATTTTGTAATGAAACAATATAGATAGAAAGAGGGAACAACATGATTAAATTAATAGCAACAGATATGGATGGTACATTGCTGAATGCAGCACATGAAATATCGCAAACTAATATAGATGCCATAAAATATGCACAACAGCAAGGTATTACAGTAGTTATCGCTACTGGTAGAGCATTTTATGAAGCACAAACACCAGTGGCAGATACTGATTTAATCGTGCCATATATCTGTTTGAATGGTGCGGAAGTACGCGATGAAACCTTTAATGTGATGAGTACGTCTCATTTAAATAAAGAACTCGTACATAAAATTACTAACGTTTTAAATGATGCAGGAATATATTATCAAGTATATACTAACCGTGCTATTTATACAGAAAATCCACAACGAGATTTAGATATCTATATTGATATTGCAGAACGTGCTGGTCAACATGCTAACGTTGATAAAATTAAAAATGGTATTCAACGACGCATTGATAATGGCACTTTAAAAGTAGTAGATAATTATTCAGCGATCGAAGACATTCCTGGAGAATTAATCATGAAAATATTAGCTTTTGATGGAGATTTAGACAAAATTGACCAAGCAGGTCAAACATTAGCAGCGTCTCCTAATTTAGCTATTTCGTCATCATCACGAGGTAACTTAGAAATTACACACTCAGATGCACAAAAAGGAATAGCATTGGAAACTATTGCTGAACGATTAGGCATTAGTATGGAAGATGTTATGGCTGTAGGGGATAACTTAAATGATGTATCAATGTTAGAGCGTGTAGGACATCCAGTCGCGATGGCCAATGCAACAGATAAAGTAAAAGAAGTGGCACAATTTGTTACAGATAGTAATGAAAATAGTGGTGTTGGTAAAGCCATAATGAAATTATTAAAAGAGGATAACAACTAATTTTTTAATTGAGGGGTTAAATAATGAAAGGATTAATTATTATAGGTAGTGCACAAACAAATTCACATACAAGTGCATTAGGAAGATATCTTATTGAACATTTTAAAAGTCATGATATAGATGTAGACATCTTTGATTTAGCACAAAAACCATTAAATCAATTAGATTTTTCAGGTACAACACCTTCGATAGATCAAATTAAACAACATGCAGCTGAGTTAGAATCAAAAGCTATGGAAGCAGACTTTTTAGTTTTAGGAACACCAAATTATCATGGCTCATACTCAGGAATACTAAAAAATGCGTTAGACCATTTAAATATGGATTATTTTAAGATGAAACCAGTAGGCTTAATTGGTAATAGCGGTGGTATCGTTAGTGCCGAACCATTATCTCATTTAAGAGTCATTGTCCGTAGTTTATTAGGTATAGCAGTGCCTACTCAAATAGCAACTCATGATTCAGATTATGCTAAAGATGATGATGGCAACTATTATTTAAATGATAGCGAGTTCCAGCTGCGTGCAAGACTTTTTGTAGATCAAATTGTATCATTCGCACATAACAGTCCATATGAACATTTAAAATAATAAAAAAAGAAGTAGTCCAATTTTTAGGATTACTTCTTTTTTATTATTAAAAATTTTTAGTTATTGAACGATAGCAGAAGTAGTTAAATTACTTTGACTTAAAAAACTTTATTAAATTTCAAAAAGATATAATTATTCAAAATTTTATCATATGTTATACTTATAACAAAAATTCGATAAAGTGGTGTATGGTATGTATTATTTTGTAGTGAATAATTTAGGAAAAAGTATTACAGGTATTGAAAAAGCGGTCATCAATCGTCTGTCTTTATTTAAAGCAATAGGTCAACCAGCGAAGTGTGTTTTTTTAGCGTGGAATAGATTTCAAGCACGCCATGCAAGTAAATTTTTAGCATCTGATGAATATATTAATATGTATGATTATCTACAAGAGGCGCATTATATTAACAATACAGTGAACACAAACTGGATAAAATATTGGCAAGAAGAATGTCAGTATACGTTAAAATTTGTAGACAACAGTAATGATATTCGTATATATGACAAAGATACATTTATTATGTATGTGCATTTTTTAGATAGCGGTTTACAAGTTTTAGATTACATTAATCACTTTGATAGTCATCGTAAGAAAATTCGTAGAGATTTTTATGATGTTAGAGGCTTTTTAAGCTGTTCAAGATTTCTAGAAAATAGTCAAACTACATTATGTGAATTTTATTATTCACCACAAGGTAGCATTAAATTGGAAAAGTACTTTACACAACATGAAGATAAACAACAATTAAAGAAAATAATATATCATAGTGGTAATGATGATTATTTCTTTAACAATGATACTGAACTAGGCGCCTACTTTATTGAACAGCTATATCACAAAGGTGATGTCTTCTTTAGCGATAAAAATATCTATACAGCGCCAATATTTAATTTAACAGATCGTCGTATTCCAGTTGTTGGTGTGTTACATAGTACTCATATTAAAAATATAGATCAACTGGAAACGTCGCGTTATAAAAATGTGTATAAAGCATTATTCGACAATTTAGATCGTTATGCAGCAGTCGTTGTATCTACTAAAGCACAAAAAGTGGATGTCACAAACCGTATCCAACATGATATTCCAATCATTAATATACCTGTAGGCTACAGTGAAGCGGTTGACTTTGACTTTAATCAACCAAGTCTAGATCCTATTAAATTAATATCGGTCGCTCGTTATTCGCCAGAAAAGCAATTACATCAACAAATCGAATTAATCAAAAAACTTAAACCATTTTACCCTAATATTCAATTACATATGTATGGTTTTGGTTCAGAACATGATAAATTAAAGTCTTTAATTGCCGAGTATTATTTAGAGCAAAATATTTTGTTACGAGGTTTCTTACCTAACTTAGAAAATGAGTATCGACAAGCTTATGCTAGTTTAATCACAAGTAATATGGAGGGCTTTTCACTAGCGTTACTTGAATCATTGTCATATGGTGTTCCTACAATTAGTTATGACATTAAATATGGTCCTAGTGAACTTATAGATAATCATATTAATGGTGTCTTGGTACCTAAAAATGATGAAGAACAATTTTTTAGCAGTGTGAAATATTTATTAGATAATCCAAGTTTACAAAGATATTATTCAGAAGAAAGTTTGATAAAAGCAAGCACATATTCTAAAGATTTGATATGCAATACGTGGGATAATTTCTTACGTATGTTACCGTCAAAATAACTAAAATAAAGCATTTTTCTATGCATTAACCATTTAAAAGGTTAATTAATTAGAAAAATGCTTTTTATATTACAATGAAAAGTATTATATAATTGTTTGCCATTTCTCAGCTATAACATGATCGTAAAAGCGTTCAGCTGTTTGTAAACTATTTAAGGAGAATTGAGTTAATTTCTGACGATCACTTAATAACATATCTATCTTGTCAACTAAGCTATTTATATCATTTGGTTTAATAAGAAAACCGTTATAATCTGATTCTATTATTTCAGCAGGACCGTATTTAATATCGTAACTTATGACTGGCGTACCAACGGCAATGGATTCTAAAATAACTAAACCAAATCCTTCCATAATACTTGTAAAAATCATCATATCAGCAGTTGCTATTTCATGCTTTATGTTTGTTGAAAAGTCATGAATTGTAATATTGGATGATAGGTTATTGTCGACGATCAATTGTTGGTATTCTTTAGCGCCACTACCGTGACCAAATATATCTAATTTTAGCGAAGGATATTTAGTAACTAACTGCTTTACTGCTTCTATTTGATGTTTGATTTGCTTACCAGGTACTAATCTAGCTACTGAAATCAATCTATTGTTTATTTTTTTATCGAAGTCAATGTCATGTTTGACTGAACTAGCAGAACCAGGAGGAATAACATGAACAGGAATCTGTTGATTAATATAATCAACGACATCTAATTGCTGTTGAATCGTTGACACAACAATAGCTTGATATCTATCTAAGTTACTGAATATAGGTTTGTAATAACTTTTAATTTGATCAACACCGACAATATGAGTACTATGTAACACAGCGATGACAGGTATTGTTGGGAGTTGGTTAATGATTTGACCTAATTCATGAGGTCTATCTAAGATAAATTGATCACCATGTTGATAAAGACATTGATAAAAATAAATGATTAATTCACTTTCATTATTAAAATAATGAGTAGAATTTGAATCATATAATATTATTTTTGTTAATTCATTGTTATTGTCATTTAAATTAAAATATTTTTGAATTTTTAAGTCGCCATGAGGAGAGAAATAATTTTCTAATACGACTCGTTGATGATCTCCAAGTATGCGTGAACAACTTAAAAAACCTCTACAATCATACATGTCACGTTTAATCTTTTTATTATTAATATCAAAATAATTGATGTAGTTAAGCTTATTATAATGTCTATCAAAAAAATGTGCATACATCGTAAACATGCCATTATGATAGATTCTGACATCATTTGAATTTGGAACAAATTTTAGTTCATAACGACATTCATCTTTCCAAAATTGTATCCAGTTTTTAGCAATAGACATCTTTTCATTCATACTTTGTTGGAAATAATCATACATAGTAAAAACATCATCTTCGACATTAAATTTTTCAGCGTTAGCGTATAGATACGGATTCCAACTAGTGTAAATACAAGTTGCTGGCATATTAAATTGTTTGAATAGTTGCAATCTATTGAGTTGTGCTTTTTCTACTCCTGTAATTTTACCTTCCAGAATAGTCCCTAAAAAATAATTCATTTTAACCTCCATATATTGAGTTTAAATATCTGCAATAACAACTTAAAATTTAGACTCATTTTCTTAATATAACAATACTTCTATTGATATAAGATGTCCAATAAATTTAGATATTTGAAATAATTACATTTTATATATTATTAAATTAATTCAATGGTGCATTCAATTATTCAATGAAAAATTTAGTCAATCGAATTGAAAGTAATTATAGAAATAACTTTAAACAATTTAAAATAATTAGATAAAAAAATAATAGTAAAGAAAATATTTATATAAACTTAACCATTTATTGTTTTACCGAAATAAAGATAAAAATATAAATGAATAGTTTTAATCAATTGAACTTCATTTAAAAATGTACTATTATATAGACATATATTTATATGTAATTGGAATGGTTATTTCAATAATAGTATTTGGAGTACTTGTTTCAGTATATGTAAGTGGAATAGTTATTTTAAATATTTTAAAAGGAGAATTTTTTATGAGGGATAAAAACAAATTAACTCAAAAAAGTTTCGTAACAAATCGGTTGAATAAATTTTCGATAAGGAAATACACAATAGGGACTGCATCAATATTAGTAGGAACAACTTTACTTTTTGGACTTGGGAACCAGGAAGCACAAGCTGCTGAAAACAATGCTAATAATAAAGAAACGAGTGCAGCTAATTCAAATAAAGATAAGCAAGATAGCGAAGTCAATCATTCAGAAGTAGAATTACATAATGATATCGACAATAAAGATATGAACAAAGATAATGTACAAAATGATAAAGAAACACAATCTGAAAACACGCTTGCAGACAAACAACAGGATACGACAAATAATACTGTTGATAATGCTAAACAGGAAAGTGAAAGTAATACGACATCTGACAAAGCACAGAGTAATAATAATAAACTAGTTAATAAACAACTTGAGGATACGTCATCACCAAGTGAACAAGGAACAGCTGATAAAATAGAGAACAATAAACAATCAACATCACAGGATGAAAAAGAACAGTCAACAGAAGCTACATATCAACCTCCTAAAGAAAATACGAATATTAGTATTCCACACATAGAACATAGTAATCAATTATCACAACCTCAAGAAAATACTCAATCAACAACAGAAGAAAAGACTAATGTAGAAAATATTCCATCACAAGTTGAGCCAACTACAGCAGAAAATAATCAAGTCTTAGATGCCAATCATGATGACAGTAATGTAACAATGACTAAAGAAGAATTGGAAAAAGATCCTAGTAAACTTAATGATTTAATTAGACATTATAATGACAAACAAAATTCTGAAGAAACACAAGCTACTCCGCCAACTAGTGTCGCTCCAAAACGTCTAACACCAATAATGAGATTGGCAGCAGTACAAGTAGGTACAGATGTTACTAATCAAATTGATTTTAATAAAACTGACATTCATTTTGATAGCGATGAAATTAGACCCATTAACGCAGAAAGTTATAACTTAAATGTGTCATTTGATACTGTTAATGCTGTTAATCCTGGAGATTATTTCAAATTTAAAGGTTCTGACAATACGATTAATGATGATTTAAATCATCATAATACTGATGCGCCTGACATCGTTGACAAAGAAGGTAGCGTTATTGCTAATGGTATTTATAATCCAACGACTAGAGAATATAAATATACTTTTACAGATTATGTAAGTAATAAAAAGAATATTCAAGGTACTCTTGGTTTAGCACAATATATTAACAGAGATGTAGTAAGAAATGATGCTGATAATGAAAAAATTACATATACATTTGGAGATGAACAAGTTAGTAAAACCGAAGACGTTGTTTATGATAACGAGTATGCTGAAAAAGCTTATAGTAATATTGGCTCAGCGTATACACATTACAATCAAGATACACAGGATTATGAACAAACGATTTATGTCAATCCTCTAAATAAATATATACCTGATGCTATTGTTGATGTTAGGGGATATAAAACTTCTAATGGAGATAGTTCAGCACAAATTAATAAGGACTCACAAATTAAAATATACATACTTAAAAATGGTGCTAAGTTAAATGCAAGTTATTTCAATGATGATAACGATTTAATTGATGTTACAGACCAATTTGATATTACAAACACTGATAATAAAGTCTCTATTGAATTTGGTGATATTGATGAAGATTCATATATTATTAAAGTAAATTCCAAAGAAAATGATCGAATCAAAAAGGATTTAATCCAGTCCGTGACAATGAGTGCCGATGATGGAAACTATTATGATAGTGTATACTACTATAATTTTATTAAAGTAACTGATAATACTGCTGAGGGTGGAGGAGAAGATATAGACAGCGATTCAGATTCCGATAGCGACTCAGACTCAGACAGTGATTCCGACTCAGATAGCGACTCAGACTCAGATAGTGACTCAGACTCAGATAGCGATTCAGATTCCGATAGTGACTCAGACGCAGACAGTGATTCTGACTCAGATAGTGACTCAGATTCCGATAGCGACTCAGACTCAGACAGCGATTCCGATTCAGATAGTGACTCAGACTCAGACAGTGACTCAGATTCAGATAGCGACTCAGATTCAGATAGTGATTCCGACTCAGATAGCGATTCAGACTCAGATAGCGACTCCGATTCCGATAGCGATTCTGACTCAGATAGTGACTCCGACTCAGACAGTGATTCCGATTCAGATAGTGATTCAGATTCAGATAGTGATTCAGACTCAGATAGCGACTCCGATTCCGATAGCGATTCTGACTCAGATAGTGACTCCGACTCAGACAGTGATTCCGATTCAGATAGCGATTCAGATTCAGACAGTGATTCTGATTCAGATAGCGACACAGACTCAGACAGTGACTCCGATTCAGATAGCGATTCCGACTCAGACAGTGACTCAGACTCAGATAGCGATTCAGATTCAGACAGCGACTCCGATTCAGATAGTGACTCCGATTCAGATAGCGATTCCGACTCAGACAGTGATTCCGACTCTGACCATCATGAAGGAACACCAGAACATGGTCATGACGTTGGACATGGAGAACCTAAACATGAAGAGGGTAAAGCATTACCAGAAACTGGTAATGATGATACTACTTCTAATAACGGAACATTATTCGGTGGTTTACTCGCAGCATTAGGTTCATTATTCTTACTTGGAAGACGAAAAAACAAAGAAAATAAATAATAAACTATCAAACCAGGTCAAATGACCTGGTTTTATTAAAATACATAATAATGTAAGTATTTTTAAATTATAAATATAGGATGTATAATATTATTAAATATTTATCAATTCCCGGAGGTAACAAATGAGTATAGAAACAAAAGTCAGACACCTCGTTAATACGATTCAGCAACAAGAAGGCATTAAAGATTATAGCTTTTTAAGTTTAGGCAAAAAAATATTAAAGCAGTAGTTAAACTATTAAAAAATCCTAAGAGATTAGAGAGAGACATTATTAAGCAATGTCAAAATTTCAAAAAGAAAACTGGGGAATACCCTGAGTGGATTAAAGTCGATATTGTAACTGAAGTACTAGAAACTAGTTTTATGGATATTCATCAACAATTAGTGGAAACTAGAAGAAATTATATTGATTTTGGTATTGCTTTTGATCAATTTTGGAATTTGACATTCTTGTCAGAAGAAATTAATGCAAATGCATTTATCATTCCAGATAGAGAAACAAATCAATTATATTTGTCAGAGCGTAATATCAATAATTATCTGCGAAAGTACACTAATCATAGTAAGGCATTTGCAATAGATTTTTATCAAAATAAAAAAGTATATCAGTTCTATACGAAAGGTTATATTTTAGATCAAGATCAAATTTATGAATTGGATAGTAAAGGCTTAACAAAAGGATTAAGACATGTAGATAATCTATCACAAGAAATAGATAAAATGATTGGTTCAAGTGTTGATGTATTAGAACATATGGGACAGGAAAATGGCAGATTTATTTATGGCTATTTTGGTCACTTTGATAAAGAAATTAATTTTTATAATATTTTGAGGCATTCATCATCAACGTATGCATTGATTGAAGGTTTGACTTATCTTGATAAAGACTTGACACAAGCAACCAAAGCTATCGATTATATCATAGATAATTATCTTTATGATACAGGTGAAGTAGGTTATATTTTTGATGATACAGAAGATGCTAATGAAATTAAGTTAGGTCAAAATGCTTCATTTATATTTGCAGTTTGTGAATATTTGAAAGTTGATCCAGACAATACCAAATATATAATAGCAGCTCAAAAAGTTGCTCATGGAATTTTATCAATGATAAATTCTGACACATATAAAACAACGCATGTTCTTAATTATCCTGATTTGACAGTGAAAGAAGACTTTAGAATCGTTTATTATGATGGTGAAGCAGCTTTAGCGCTACTAAGATTGTATCAAATTGATCAAAATCCATTATGGTTAAACACTACTAAAAATTTATTTAGTTACTTCATAGAGCATGATTATTGGAAATATCATGATCATTGGCTTGGTTATTGTTCTAATGAGCTCGTACAACTTGAACCTAAAGATGAATATGTCATTTTTGGTATTAAAAATGTTAATACGTATTTAGACTTTATTAAGACAAGAGAACTAACATATCCAACATTCTTTGAAATGTTAATGGCATCCTATCGATTAGTTCAAAAAGCTAAAGAGACTGGACGACAACATTTAGTTGATGAATTAATAGATGAACAACAATTAATAGATATTATACAATTAAGAGCTAATTATCAACGTGTTGGTTATTATTATCCAGAAGTCGCTATGTATTTCAAAAATCCTGCTAGATTGTTAGGTGGTTTCTTTATGAAACATCATGCATATCGTATGAGAATAGATGATTTAGAACATTATATTTCTGGCTATGTACAATATCAAAAAGCTTTTAAGAATGAGTAACACAAATTAGTCATAAAATTAACAGTTATAACTAACTTTGTAATTTCTAATATTCATAATTTAAAAATCGGACTAATAGAAAATAATTTAAGATTTTCTATTAGTCCGATTTATTATAGAGTGAAAAAGGGTGTGGAACAGAAGATTTCACACTTAAATTCAAACATTTGGCAGTAACTGTCTGGTTTGTAAAATGTTGATAAATCAACGTTTTACAAACTTAGTCAGTCTTGCGGAGGTAGGTTTACGAAATAAATTTTATTTCGTAATCCCACTCCCTAAACTATTTTCTATATTTAAGTCGTGCAAACGCATCGTGCTGGTGGATAGATTCTTCATTACGACACTCAATGTCGAAACCATCAATCCAATCAAATTCTACTAAGTCAGCAGCAATCAAACGGATTAAATCCTCGACGAATCTTGGGTTCTCATAAGCACGTTCAGTCACACGCTTTTCATCAGGTCTTTTTAAAATTGGATATAACATAGAACTAGCGTTGGCTTCCATAGCGTCTAATACTTTGTTTTTATAGTCATCAACAATATTTTGTTCTTTATCAATATACACTTTTACTGTAACAACACCACGTTGATTGTGAGCAGAATATTCACTAATTTCTTTAGAACATGGACATAAAGTCGTCACGGTTGCTTGTATAGTTAATTCTTTACGAGTAATACGATCTCCTTCAATGGCTAAACCGTATGATACATCAGCGTTACCTACAGATTTAATATGTGTTACAGGACTAAAGCGATCAAAGAACCATTTACCTGAAACATCTACACCAGCTGCGTTTTGCTTCATATTATGTTGTAATGTACGCAACAATTGGTAAAGCGTATTAAATTCTAACTCGATACCATTATCATAGTGCTTTTCAACGCTTTCAATAATACGACTCATATTAATACCTTTTTCGTTTTTATTCAAACTAGTTGAAAAACTGAAATTACCAGCTGTTTGATATTGATCAATTAAAACTGGATAAGTTAAATTTTTAATACCAACTTCTTCGATTTCAAACAAAAAATTCTTATGTGTGCTTTGTAAATCAGTCATTTCGTCTTTAGTTGTTGGCTTAGTACCTTGAATAGGATCTACGGAACCAAAGTGTTTCCAACGACCTTCTCGTGTTGATAAATCAAATTCAGTCATCGTTTACCTCCGATTAAGATTTAAAGTGATATGTCCAAAATGGCTCTACAGATAAGAAACTATGCTGTTGTCCGTTAAATTCTGGACTTGCTAATTGTTTTAAGAATGTTCCAGTTTGTGACGCATGAGCTTCAAAAGCCTTAATTTTCATATCTTTATATTGTGAAATATCATTTTGAATATCTGGTTCACCTAAGTGTTCAGCGGCATCATTACTAAATGCAACAAGTGTCAATCTTGGACGTTCTTCTTGTGGCATACGTTCTACAGTACGTATAACTGCATCAGCTGTTGCTTCATGATCAGGATGAACGGCATAACCAGGATAAAATGAAATGATTAATGATGGATTAGTCTCTTCAATTAAAGATTTTACCATATTATCTATATAGTCATGTGGTTCGAATTCAACAGTTTTATCTCGCATACCCATTTTTCTTAGGTCAGTTATACCTATAACTTTGCATGCATCCTCAAGTTCTTTTTCGCGAACTTCAGGTAATGACTCACGCGTAGCAAAAGGTGGATTTCCTAAATTTCTTCCCATTTGTCCAAGTGTTAGGCAAGCGTAAGTCACAGGGACACCTTGATTAATATAGTTTGCAATTGTACCTGCAGATGAGAAGGTTTCATCATCAGGATGTGGGAAAATTACTAATACATGTCTTTCTTCAGTCATGTTGATGCCTCCTCTATAAATTGAATGGTCGTTCACTGATTTCTAATGTTGCAGCAAGTTGACCTTCATAATTGAATCCTGCAATTAAAAATTCATTGTTATGATTTACTTCATAATGTGTTAGGCCTTGAACATATACCCAGCCACCATTAGTTAGTTTAAGGCCGATACGATAGGGGTCTTTATTACCACCTTTTAATTGTGCATGTTCAAATGTCACTTGAATATTTCTTAAAAAAGTTCCGGCATTAAAAACACGTTGGTCAAAATGATTAGCATATGCACCATTTGTTGTTTCAACATGAAGATAAACTGGTTTATTTTCATAAGAAGTTAATAAATTTAACACTTCTTGTTCTTGTATTGGTTCCAACACGTTCACTCCTTACACCTTCAATGTGTTTATCTATCTATTTTACTAAAAAGTATTCAATAATTGTACACGATTGCTCATATATTTAGAAAATAATTTAAATGAAACAATTATTTTTTTAGTAGTAGCTACTATGTATACTTTGAATAACGATAAACAACTTAGCATAAAAGCTAAAAACGTGTTTAATCAAATTTTTGATGATATATTGTTGTAGTATGAATAAACGTTAAAAATAGTATTATAGGATTGTTGTTTGGGAGGCAATTAAATGAAAGTAATTAATATGGGAACGAAAGCACAAGCATCATTTTATGTAGCTTGTGAATTATATAAAGAAATGGCATTCAAAGCTAAATGCAATCTCGGTTTAGCTACTGGTGGTACAATGACAGATTTATATCAACAACTGTCACAATTATTAAATGATAATCACTTAAATGTTAATCACGTTACAACATTTAATTTAGATGAATATATTGGTTTAGCTAAAGATCATAATCAAAGTTATCACTATTATATGAATAAAGTTCTATTTGAAAATTATCCTCACTTTAAGGAAGAACAAATTTTTATTCCTAATGGTGTTGCACAAAATGAACAACGAGAAGCCAAGCAATATGAACAATTATTAAAGCAAAGTGGTCCTAGAGATATACAAATTTTAGGTATTGGTGAAAATGGACATATTGGTTTTAATGAACCTGGCACTGCTTTTGATAGTCAAACAGGTATAGTTAATTTGTCTAAAAGTACCATCGAAGCAAATAGTCGATATTTTGACCATCCAGATGATGTGCCTAGACAAGCAATTTCAATGGGTTTATCTTCAATTTTACAAGCTAAAAGAATCATATTATTAGCATTTGGTGCTAAGAAAAAACAAGCTATTAGCAATATGTTGAACTTAGATCCAACAACTGATGTGCCAGCAACTATTTTGCAAACACATCCTAATGTTGAAATTTATTTAGATACAGAGGCTACACCAGACCATTTGTTAAATAAGACAGTAAAGTAATTTAAAAGCATCATGTTTAATGAAGAAACGTCTCGGGAATGAGTGTTATTAGTAAGAAAAACGCTTTTCTGGAAGGATGATTTTTTCATGGAACTACAATTAGCAATTGACTTATTAAATAAAGAACAAGCAGCAGAGCTTGCAAACAAAGTAAAAGATTATGTAGATATAGTGGAAATTGGTACGCCAATTATTTATAACGAAGGTTTACCAGCTGTTAAACATATGGCTGATAATATTAATGACGTTAAAGTATTAGCTGATATGAAAATTATGGATGCAGCTGATTATGAAGTGAGCCAAGCAGTCAAATTTGGTGCAGACGTTGTTACAATCTTAGGTGTTGCTGAAGATGCTTCAATTAAAGCAGCTATCGAAGAAGCACATAAAAATAATAAACAATTACTTGTAGATATGATTGCAGTTCAAGATTTAGAAACACGCGCAAAACAATTAGACGAACTTGGTGCCGATTATATTTCAGTACACACTGGTTATGATCTACAAGCTGAAGGAGAAACACCTTTAGAAAGTTTACGTACTGTTAAATCAGTAATTAAAAATTCTAAAGTTGCAGTAGCAGGTGGTATTAAACCAGATACGATTAAAGAAATTGTAGCCGAAGAACCTGACTTAGTCATTGTCGGTGGTGGCATTGCAAACGCTGATGATCCAGTTGCAGCTGCAAAACTATGTCGTGACGCAGTAGATGGTAAATAATATGCCACAATACAATAATTACCGTTTAATTCTGACAGAATTGGAACATACGTTAGAGCAAGTTAGTGATTTACAATTTAAAGAATTTGCTGATCAAATTGTTACAGCGAATCGTATTTTTGTAGCAGGTAAAGGTCGTTCAGGATTTGTTGCTAACAGTTTTGCCATGCGTTTGAATCAACTTGGTAAAAAGGCATATGTTGTTGGAGAGTCAACAACACCTTCAATTCATGACAATGACTTATTTTTAGTAATTTCGGGTTCGGGTTCTACAGAACATTTGCGCTTATTAGTAGAAAAAGCTAAATCACTAAAAGCACAAGTTGTCCTGTTAACTACGAATCTAGATTCACCCATTGGTAGTATGGTAGATAGCGCAATAGAACTACCAGCAGGTACAAAATACGAGGCAGAAGGTTCAAAACAGCCACTAGGAAGTTTATTCGAACAAGCTTCACAACTATTTTTAGATAGTGTTGTTATTGGATTAATGTCAGCACTTAAAATAGATGAAACAACAATGCAACAAAATCATGCCAATTTAGAATAATAAGTGCTCTATTTTTTAGTCTGATAAATAAAGAATAATTATATAGCACTGTAATTTGAGAGAAGTGAATAAATAAGAGTATCGTTAATTTCAATATAGAGAAATTAACGATATTTTTTTATAAAAATTTAATAATATAGTATGATAAAGTTAATGAAACGAAAGAGGTGTTGAGTAAGTGAAATTTGATAATTTCATCTTTGACTTTGATGGTACATTAGCAGATACGAAAAAATGTGGAGAAATAGCTACACAAAAAGCCTTTGAGGATATGAATTTAAAAGTTCCTGATGCAACAGAAATAACTTATTATATGGGAATCCCAATTGAAGAATCCTTCATAAAGATGGCACATCGTAGTTTAAGTAATGAAGAATTAAATCAATTAATGACGGTTTTCCGACAAAAATATAAAGATCTTGAACAACATTATATATACGAATTTGCTGGAATCACTGAAGCACTTACATCATTATGTCATAAACATAAAAAGATATTTGTAGTATCTAGTAAAAAAAGTGAAGTATTAGAAAGAAACTTATCTGCAATAGGCGTGCAACATTTAATAACAGAAGCTATTGGATCTGACCAAGTGACAAACTATAAACCAGATCCAGAAGGTTTAAATCATATTGTTCAGACATATAATTTGATAAATTGTCATACAATATACATAGGAGATACTATTTTTGATATAAAAATGGCTCAAAATGCAGGTATTAGTTCTGCTGCTGTTACTTGGGGTTCTCACCAAGCAAAGGATTTACTACATGCCAATCCAGATTATATTATTAATGACCCTTCAGAAATTATCACAGTGTTATCGTAAATGAAGCCTATATTACAATGGAAGAAATTAAGATTAATCATTACTTAAAACTAGCTAGATAAACATTGTGAAATAAATATCTATACATTTTTGCGAATATTAAATCAAAATATTTTAATGATGTAAAATGTTAAACTACTAAAATGCCAATGATTAATCATGTTAAATGACATGAATAATAGTATGATAAATAATCATGTAAATATTCAGAAAGTTGATAGTATTGCACGTTTAAGTTTTGATAGCTTATTATATGCTATTTAAAGTGATAGCTTTTATCTATAATGAGATAAGGGCTATCACTTATTTTTAATGCTAAAAATATTTGAGGAAAATAATTGTATGCACTTACTATTCATGTTAAAAATTTCTTTCTGTTGTTTCAATACTTGTAAAAAGGGTATAAATTTCCATGAATTAATAATTGAAGACCGAAGTTTTTATCGAAAAATAATTTTGTATTTTTATAAAAAATGCACTTTTTATAAATTTGACAAAATTAATTAACTCCGTATAATTATAAAACATACCAAGAGGGAGTGTACAAATTCATGGATTTTAACAAAAATAATATCAACATGGTGGATGCACAAAAAGCAAAAAAAACTGTAATTGCTACCGGTATTGGTAATGCAATGGAATGGTTTGATTTTGGTGTGTACGCATATACAACTGCTTATATTGGAGCGAATTTCTTTTCTCCAGTTGAAAGTACACAGATTCAACAAATCTTAACATTCGCTGCATTGGCAATTGCTTTTTATTAAGACCTATTGGTGGTATCTTCTTCGGTATCATCGGTGATAAATATGGTCGTAAGGTTGTATTAACATCAACGATTATTTTGATGGCATTTTCAACATTAACTATTGGCTTATTACCTAGTTATGATCAAATAGGATTATGGGCGCCAATACTATTATTACTAGCAAGGGTGTTACAAGGATTTTCAACCGGTGGAGAATATGCTGGTGCTATGACTTATGTAGCTGAATCATCCCCAGATAAAAAGCGTAATAGTTTAGGTAGTGGCCTAGAAATAGGTACATTATCAGGTTATATTGCAGCATCAATTATGATTGCTTTATTAACATTCTTTTTATCTGATGAACAAATGGCTAGCTTTGGTTGGAGAATTCCGTTCTTATTAGGTTTATTCTTAGGATTATTTGGTTTATATTTAAGACGTAAACTTGAAGAATCTCCAGTGTTTGAGAATGATGTAGCAGAACAACCAGAACGAGATGATATTGGTTTCTTCTCAATAATTAGATTCTATTACAAAGATATATTTGTATGTTTTATAGCAGTAGTATTCTTTAATGTAACCAACTATATGGTAACAGCATACTTACCAACTTATTTAGAACAAGTTATTAAATTAGATGGTACAACAACAAGTGTGTTAATTACTTGTGTCATGGCTGTTATGATTCCATTGGCATTAATGTTCGGTAAATTAGCGGATAAAATTGGTGAGAAAAAAGTATTCTTAATTGGTACTGGTGGCTTAACAATCTTTAGTGTAATTGCATTTTCAATGTTACATTCACAATCATTTATCGTTATTATTATTGGTATATTCATTCTAGGCTTCTTCTTATCAACATATGAAGCAACAATGCCTGGATCATTACCAACAATGTTTTATAGCCATATTAGATATAGAACATTATCTGTAACATTTAATGTATCTGTATCAATTTTCGGTGGGACAACACCATTAGTTGCATCATGGTTAGTAGCTGAAACAGGAAACCCATTATCACCAGCTTATTATTTAGCTGCAATTAGTTTAATTGGTTTCTTAGTGATTGCTTTCTTACACATAAGTACAGCTGGTAAGTCTCTTAAAGGTTCATATCCAAACGTAGATAATGAACAAGACAGAGAATATTATGCTAATCATACAAAAGAAGCTTTATGGTGGGTTAAAGAACATAAAGGTTAATATTTGGAAAAGTTTAACTCCTTGTAATGAGCACATAAAGTGTTTATTATGAGGAGTTCTTTTTATATCTTCTAATTTAATTAAACTGGTTGTTGTGCTTATATCATATACAGGTTGAAAAAAGTGAAAAAATACCTATGTATGCCTAAGCTTTCTTAAGTAGTAACGACGAAATAGAGGAGCGCATGCTCGAAGTGCATGCATAAAAGCCCCTAGACAATCAGAGATTGTCACGACGAAATAGAGGAACACATGCCTCGAGAGCATGCATAAAAGCCCCTAGACAATCAGAGATTGTCACGACGAAATATAGGAACGCATGCCCAAAGTTCATGCATAAAAGCCCCTAGACAATCAGAGATTGTCACGACGAAAATAGAGGAACACATGCCTCGAGAGCATGCATAAAAGCCCCTAGACAATCAGAGATTGTAGGGGCTTTAAAAGGGGGACTTAAAACTATATTCAAGCTTTTGAAAAACTTAAACGGTTTTGTTACTTAAATGTTAGGATGTAAATATGTTTAGAGTGTTTGTCCAACGCAATTAATATTGAACCTCTTATCTTCAATATTAATCAGTATAGAGAAACTTCGTTTTAAACTTAAGATTATCATTTTAAGTTTAAATGTAGCGAATAGGGTTTGTTTCTCTATATACACATCATAACGTTATTTATAGATGAATACATGGTACTTCAGTATCAACTTTAACTCAGACGAAAGTTTGAGGTTGATAGTACAAATGCAGTGGAAGATTATATAAATTTAGTAGAAGATAATAATATAATTTATAAATATGTCCTGACAGGATATATGGTATGCCCATAAGTCCCACTTTAATATAATGTTAATTAGATAAACAATCATATTAATGATCTTAATCCAATTGCACTTGGCAAAAGTATTGAAACAAAAGTTATTTCAAAAAATATCATTCAAATTGTCAATAACGCAAAAGTAGTTAAAACACATATTAGTAAAGAGTAAATCCTAATGTAAAAAAGCTAACTGTTATAATAAATTTACAACAGCTAGCTTATATTTGTGTAATCACAGTATATGTTTACACTTCTGTTACTTCTACATCTATATGCTCAATACGATTATATGCACCGTGATCTACAGGTCCAACAAAATCATTCATTTTCCAACCATTTTTAATAGCTGAAGCTACAAAAGCTTTAGCAGCGATAACTGCTTCTTTTGGAGATTTGCCATTTGCTAAATATGCAGTTGTTGCTGCGGCAAATGTACAACCTGCACCATGATTATAGCTTTGTTGGAACATATCTGTAGTTAATTGATAAAATTTATCTCCATCAAAGTATAAATCATATGATTTATCTTGATCTAATGCTTTACCACCTTTAATTACAACGTGTTGGGCACCTTCATCATAAATGATTTTAGCTGCTTTTTTCATATCTTCAATAGATGTTAATTTACCTAAACCTGATAGTTGACCAGCCTCAAATAAATTAGGCGTAACAACAGTTGCTTTTGGTAATAAATAGTTAATCATTGCATCAGTATTTCCTGGGTTAAGTACTTCATCTTCACCTTTACAAACCATAACAGGATCAACAACAAAGTAATGTGCACCTGATTCAACAAATACTTCACCAGCACGTTTGATAATTTCTTCAGTTCCTAACATACCAGTTTTAATTGCATCAGGTCCAATAGAAATAGCAGTTGCAAGTTGCTTATTTAATAAGTCCATTGGTAAAGGTGTAACATCATGGGACCATGTATCTTTGTCCATTGTTACTACAGCTGTTAAAGCGACCATGCCGTAAGTATCTAACTCTTGAAATGTTTTTAAATCAGCTTGCATGCCGGCACCAGCGCTTGTATCTGAACCAGCAATTGTTAATACTTTTTTCAAAGCCATGTAGACTCACTCCCAAATAATAATTTTAATTGCTTATATCATATCACGTTTAGCATTTTAGAAAAATATAAATGCTAGTTAATCTATATATTTAGTATCCTTATTAAAATCATTTACGTAAATAGAGTTAGATAGGTAAAAAGTCAAAATGAACAAAGAGCCTGGGACAAAACGTATTTTACACTTAAATTTAAGCATTTGGCAGTAACTGTCTGGTTTTCAAAGCGTTGATAAATCACCATTTTAAAAAACTAGTCAGTCTTGCTGGGGTGGGAGGGACTCGTCATAGAAAAATTTTATAAAGGATTACAGTTGACACTATTAGTGCAACTGCATAAGAACTAGTAAAGATTGTAAATCTAACTAGTTCTAAATATGCAAGACGGCATCTACGAAATAAATTTTATATAAAATTTATTTCTGTCCCACTCCCATAGATATTGTCAATATTATTGTCATAATTATATTTTCTACTTCATAACCTGTCATTTTACATACAACATTACTTCAGCAATGTGTTAAAATATGTTCTGAGGTGAACATGAATGGAATGGTCTCAAGTATTTCATGAAATAACATCACGACACGATTTTAAGGACATGCACGATTTTCTTGAACAACAATATACAACTGAAATTGTCTATCCAGAGAGAAAAAATATATATCAAGCTTTCGATTTGACTCCGTTTGAAGATGTTAAAGTAGTTATATTGGGGCAAGACCCTTATCATGGTCCAAATCAGGCACATGGCTTAGCTTTTTCAGTGCAACCGAATGCGAAATTTCCACCATCATTACGTAATATGTATAAAGAATTAGCTGATGATATTGGTTGTATTAGACAGTCACCGCATCTTCAAGATTGGGCTAAAGAAGGTGTGTTATTACTTAACACAGTGTTAACTGTTAGAAAAGGTGAGGCACATTCGCATCGAAATATAGGATGGGAAATCTTCACAGATGAAGTGATTCAAGCGGTATCGAATTATCATGAGCATATTGTTTTTATTTTATGGGGAAAACCAGCGCAACAGAAGATTCAATTAATTGATACAACAAAACATTATATCATTAAGTCAGTACATCCGAGTCCTTTATCAGCTTACAGAGGTTTCTTTGGTTCAAAACCATATTCAAAAGCAAATGACTATTTAATATCAGTAGGCAAGACACCTGTCAATTGGTGCGAAAATGAAAGTGCAGGTGAAGAGAATGGATCAAGATAAAATTGTTAGTCTTATAGAACAAGAATTAGTACAAGCTGACCAAGCAAGTAATCATCATGACTTTGAAAAACATATGTATGCTATTCATACATTAACTTCAATCTTTGTGACATCAGATAATGCTAAACAAAATTCAGGAAGTGTTGTTAGCCGAAGTAAAAATCAAGTAGCAGAAACAGTACAATATCAAGATATATCAGCAGCAGAAATTAAAGCTATGGGTGGTACTGTTCCATCCAATTATTCAACAACTAGTAAGTCAAACAATCAGAGTAATTTAATGATTACTGATGATGAAATAGGCAATGGAGAATCTATTTTTGATTTTTAATAAAGGAGTGTATTAGATAATGAAATTATTTATTATTTTAGGTGCATTAAATGCTATGATGGCTGTTGCAACTGGCGCATTTGGTGCACATGGCTTAGAAGGAAAAGTATCAGATCATTATTTATCAGTATGGCAAAAAGCGACGACGTATCAAATGTATCACGGCTTAGCTATTGTTATCTTAGGTGTTATTAGTGGTACAACAGCAATTAATATTAACTGGGCAGGATGGTTAATGTTCTTTGGTATTGTCTTCTTTAGTGGTTCGCTATATATTTTAGTATTAACACAAATTAAAATTTTAGGTGCGATAACACCAATTGGTGGCGTACTGTTTATTTTAGGTTGGATTATGTTAATCATTGCGACGTTTAAAGTCACTGGTTAATAGTGATTTCATTTACAAATTACACTTTATTTTTGTAAAAATTAATATTTATATAGAGTGATAAACTCACCTTTTGGGTATAGTATACCTTCGAGGTGAGTTTTTAATTATGGAAAAAGAGACAAAAAAGATAGATAGAGGAGATTTAAAACAAAACCTATCTGAAAAATTTGTATGGGCAATTGCCTATGGATCTTGTATAGGATGGGGTGCATTCATTTTACCAGGAGATTGGATTAAACAGTCAGGTCCAATTGCTGCATCAATAGGTATAGTTATTGGTGCTATATTAATGATTTTAATTGCAGTTAGTTACGGTGCCTTAGTTGAAAGATTCCCTGTATCAGGTGGCGCTTTTGCATTTAGTTTTTTAAGTTTTGGTAGATATGTAAGCTTTTTCTCATCATGGTTTTTAACATTTGGTTATGTTTGTGTCGTAGCATTAAACGCTACAGCATTTAGTTTATTAGTTAAGTTTTTGCTTCCTAATATATTAAATAATGGAAAATTATACACTATTGCAGGTTGGGATGTATACATAACAGAGATTATTATCGCAACTGTTTTATTATTAGTGTTTATGTATGTTTCAATTAGAGGTGCTAGTGTTTCTGGCTCATTACAATATTACTTCTGCGTCGCGATGGTCATTGTAGTGTTATTAATGTTCTTTGGTTCATTTTTCGGAAACAATTTTTCATTACAAAATTTACAACCATTAGCATCACATGATAAAGGCTGGTTTGTATCTATAATTATGATTGTGGCAGTTGCACCGTGGGCATATGTTGGTTTTGATAATATACCTCAAACAGCTGAAGAGTTTAACTTTTCACCTAATAAGACGTTCAAACTTATTGTTTATAGTTTATTAGCAGCCGCATTAACCTATGTCATTATGATTTTATATACAGGTTGGTTAAGTACATCAACTGCAAGTGTTCACGGTCAATTATGGATTACTGGTGCTGTAACGAAAACAGCATTTGGCTATCTAGGCTTAGGTGTATTAGCTATTGCAATCATGATGGGTATTTTTACTGGACTAAATGGTTTCTTAATGAGTTCAAGCCGTTTATTGTTCTCAATGGGACGTTCGGGAATAATGCCAACTGTATTTAGTAAATTGCATAGTAAATATAAAACACCTTATGTAGCCATTATATTCCTAGTAGCCGTGTCATTAATTGCGCCTTGGTTAGGTAGAACAGCATTAACTTGGATAGTTAATATGTCGTCAACAGGTGTATCTATTGCTTATTTCATTACTTGTTTATCAGCTGCTAAATTATTTAGTTATAATAAACAAAGTAATACTTATGCACCAGTTTACAAGACATTTGCAATTATAGGTTCAGTCGTGTCATTCATCTTTTTAGGTTTATTATTAATCCCAGGATCTCCTGCAGCATTAACTGCACCTTCATATATAGCCTTAATAGGGTGGCTAGTTATTGGATTGGTTTTCTTTATCATTAGATATCCAAAACTTAAAAAAATGGATAATGATGAATTAAGTCGTTTAATATTAAATAGAAGTGAACACGAAGTAGAAAATATGATAGATGAACCAGAAAAGGTTAAATAATTATAATGCAAAAAAGCATGTCGGTTGTTGTTAAAACAATGAGCTGACCCCAATTAGTGGGAATAAAATAAAAACACTTCCGTTGAATTCGTGTAAAATGAATCTAAACGGAGGTGTTTTTCTATGAAAAGAGTATCTTATTCATTAGAAACTAAAAATAAAGCTATTGAAATGAAAAGTGCTGGTTATACTTCAAAACAAATTATGGAGACCTTAAATATTAGAAATAGAACACAGGTCGATACATGGTGGCGTTGGTATCGAAATGGAGAAAGTTATAGATTTTCTCAACAAGTAGGAAAACAGTACAGTTATGGCAAGGGTATTGAAGAATTAAGTGAATTAGAAAGACTAGAATTAGAGCTTAAAAGAAAAGATGTTGAATTGGACATTTTAAAAAAGTACAAAGAATTGGAAAGGAAGTGGTTCCAGTAGTAGTTATAGAATTAGTAGAAGAATTGAAGGATAAGTATTCAACCAAAATGATACTTGAGGTTTTAAACATACCTAAATCAACATTTTATAGATGGAAAAAGAACCAAAATAAAATAGATTTTATTACTGAAAAAGTCATTGAATTATGTGAAGAAAACAACTATACCTACGGTTATCGAAAGATTACAGCGCTAATTAATCAATCATCTTCTGTACCTGTTAATCATAAACGAATTCAGAGAATTATGCAGGAGAACAATTTGAATTGTCGAGTTAGACCTAAAAAGGCTAAAAAAGCTGGATCTGCTTATTATAAAACAGATAATTTATTACAAAGACAATTTAAAGCTAATCAACCAATGAAGTTACTAACTACTGACATTACTTATTTACCATTCGGTAATTCAATGTTGTATTTATCTTCGATTATGGATCTTTACAATGGAGAGATTGTGGCATATAAAATAGGATCTAAACAGGATCAAAATTTAGTTAACGAAACATTAAATCAACTAGATATACCCGAGGGTTGTATACTACATAGCGATCAGGGAAGTGTGTATACATCGTATTCTTACTATCACTTATGCGAAGAAAAAGGCATTGTCAGAAGCATGTCCCGTAAGGGAACACCTGCTGACAATGCCCCGATAGAAAGTTTCCATTCCTCGCTAAAGTGTGAAACCTTTTATCTCAACAATGAGCTTAGTAGCTCTAATAACATTGTAATCGATATTGTGGAAAAATACATTGATTATTATAATAAATTTAGAATTCAACAAAAACTAGGCTACTTTTCTCCTATAGATTTTAGAAAATTAGCAGCCTAGAATATAGTGTTTTTATTAAGTTCCCGTTTTAAGGGTTCAGTGCCACAATAACCAACATGCTTTTTAAAATTACAATCTACGAAGAGATTTTACAAAGCCAGAAACAATTAATTTTGAGATTTGATCTGCGAATAATAAACCTAGAGCGATTGAACCAGCAATTAATGTAACCTCTAACATTGTATTAATTGCTGTGCCGAAATGTAATAATACTAAATTTTTAGTAGCATCATAAGCTAATCCACCAGGAACTAGAGGGATAATTCCCGTAACCATGAAGATAATAACAGGTTCTTTTTGTTTACGTGCCATAAAATGACTGAGTAAGCCTAAAGCTAAACTACCAAAGAAACTAGAATATATTGTGTGGACATTAAAGGCATCATAAAATAATGTGTAAACCATCCATCCACATGTGCCAACAAGACCACAAGATAAATACAACTTTCTAGGTGCATCAAAAATAACACAAAAAAACATGGATGCTAAAAAGCTAAAAATAAAATTTAAAATCCAAAACATGATATGTTTACTCCTTAAACGAGAATTAAAATAGTTCCAACACCAGCACCAATACCAAATGAAGTTACTAAAGCTTCTAGAGATTTAGTGGTAAACATGAGCATGTGACCACCAAATAAATCTTGTATGGCGTTCGTAATTAAGACACCTGGCACGATTGGCATAACAGCGGCAATGATAATCGTTGCTAAATTTCCACCAGGTATAAGTGAATGCCCAATGATTGCTATAATACCAATAACTAATGAACCAATAAATTCAGGTATAAATTGAGCATGTAATCTCCGGTCTAATACTTCTACCACGAGATAACCTATACTTCCAGCGAGTATGGCAGTTAGAACATCAACTAATCTTCCACCTTGTAAATACAAAAAACTCATTGCTATCATTGCTGCTGCAAAACCTTTAAAAGATAAACTATTATCTCTTTCGGCAATATAAATAGCTTCTAATTTATTTTTAGCTTCGTCTAAAGATATTTCATGTTTAGCAATTTGACGTGAAATGTCATTAGCTTGAGAAATTTTAATTAAATTAGTGTCACGTGATTTAATTCGAAAGATACGAGGAAAAGATTCACTATGTAATGAAAATTGAATCACTGTATTGGTAACAAAACTATTACTTTCTTTGTAACCTAATGTGCTTGCAATTCTAGTCATTGTATCTTCAACTCTTGTTCCTTCAGCACCAGATTCTAATAGAATTCGAGCAGTAAGCATGACAATATCTTTAATTAATATTTCTTCTGTATTTTCAGTTGCTATTTTTTCCATGTCATCACCATTGTTTTTTAGAATTACACTTATTATAGTGGAAATAATTAGAAATAACCATCATGCCGTACAAAAAGTAGCCATATTTAAGTGAGTTGGTAAAATAAATATAAAAGCTATAAAATCAATCGGAATTATTTTTAGTTATTTGTTACTTTGAGTATAAAAAGAAAATTTTTTTAGAAAAATATTAATATAATTATGTTTCAAGTATTTCAAATAGGTTAAAATAGTATTAGTTAACCATTACAAATTATATAGAGTAGCGACTGTATAGTTTTTTATTGAGGTTAACGTTTATACGTAGTGTAGTAGTTAAAGTTCTCCCAAGGATACTACTCGGAGTACACTTTGCTAATAGCAGAGTGTACTTTTTGAGTCCAGCCTTACTATTTAAATGTTAATGTGTATCATATCATTCAAAATTACTCAACTATTAGTAAGTTTAATTACATTTTATTATTAATTCTAAGGTGTTTCTTATAATATACATACCTACAGTTAAATCCGTTGATTAAGCTTAAAGTAATGATTTAATTTATTGAAATACATACAACTATATTTTGTTAAGGAATGAAATAAGGTTCTCTCCCAAATTGGACTGATACACAGTTATTTACTTTTTATTTATCATTACTAAAAAATAGAGAACCGAAATAAGCCAGTAAGTGAAGTTGTAATACTTCCTTACTGGCTTTTTAGCTTTATCAAGTTATGATGTTTTAAGAATTAATTGTGAAGAATTGGTCGAAATCATCTAAAGTTAAGATATGACCAATAAAGAAACTACCAAACTCACCATAACGAGCAGTTGTTTCATCAAAACGCATTTCGTAAACTATTTTTTTGAATTGTAATACATCATCAGAAAATAGTGTTACTCCCCATTCGTAATCATCAAAACCAACTGAACCAGTGATAAATTGTTTGATTTTGCCAGCATATTTACGGCCTATCATACCATGGTCATACATTAATTTTTTACGTTCTTCCATAGATAACATATACCAGTTATAAGTTTCGTTACGACGTTTGTTCATAGGGTAGAAACAAATATAATCAGAATGTGGTAATTCTGGATATAATCTTGGTTTGATATGAGGATTTTCGTATGGATCTTCATCAGATTTACCAGCTAAATAATTACTTAACTCAATTACTGAAACATATGAATACGTTGGGATCAAATAGTCAGAAATACGTAACTTATTTAAATTATTTTCAATGAAATTTAATTCTTTCATTTCAGGACGAAGGAACCAAAGTAGTAGGTCTGCTTTTTGACCAGTAATATTATAAATCGCTTGATCTCCTTCTTTAGCAGATCTTGCAGTTGCAGTATCACGTAAAAACGAAGTTAATTCATTGATAATTTCCTTACGTTCATCTTTTGGTACTAGGCGTAAAGTTGCCCAATCTACAGCATAAAATAAATGTAAACTATACCAACCATCTAATGTTTCTGCTGCTTCACTCATGTCTATCGCTCCCTTTCAATATCATCAATTCAAATTAAATTCTATCATAAAGTAAGGGTATACTGATAAATAAATGATTACAAATTAGTGACGTGGCATTATGAAAAAAAATGACGTATAATTGGTACGTGAATTATTATTACCATGAACATTCAAGGAGGATATTATGGCTGATTTATTAAATGTTTTACAAGACAAACTTTCTGGTAAGAACGTTAAAATTGTACTACCTGAAGGAGAGGATGAACGCGTTTTAACTGCGGCAACTCAATTACAACAAACTGATTATGTAACACCAATCGTTTTAGGTGATGAACAAAAGGTCAAAGCATTAGCTGAAGCTAATCAATTAGATATTTCAAATATTGAATTGATTAATCCTGCAACAAGTGATTTAAAACCTGAATTAGTAAAAGCATTTGTTGAACGTCGTAAAGGTAAAGCAACAGAAGAACAAGCTGAAGAATTATTAAATAATGTAAACTACTTTGGAACAATGCTTGTATATACAGGACAAGCTGAAGGACTAGTAAGTGGTGCAGCACATTCAACAGGAGATACTGTACGTCCAGCACTACAAATTATTAAAACTAAACCAGGCGTATCTAGAACATCTGGTATTTTCTTTATGATTAAAGAAGACCAGCAATATATCTTTGGTGATTGTGCAATTAATCCAGAACTTGATTCACAAGGTTTAGCTGAAATTGCTGTAGAAAGTGCTAAATCAGCATTAAGTTTTGGCATGGATCCTAAAGTAGCAATGTTAAGCTTTTCAACTAAAGGTTCAGCTAAATCAGACGATGTAACTAAAGTCCAAGAAGCACTTCAAATAGCACAACAAAAAGCTGAAGAAGATAAATTAGATGCTATTATTGATGGAGAATTCCAATTTGATGCTGCAATCGTACCAAGCGTAGCTGAGAAAAAAGCGCCAGGTGCTAAATTACAAGGTGACGCAAATGTATTTGTATTCCCAAGTTTAGAAGCGGGTAATATTGGCTACAAAATTGCACAACGTTTAGGTGGCTTTGATGCTGTAGGACCAGTGTTACAAGGATTAAATTCACCAGTTAATGACTTGTCACGTGGTTGCTCTATTGAAGATGTTTATAATTTATCAATTATTACTGCAGCTCAAACTTTACAATAATTATGGACTTAGCGAGTAAATATTTTAATGGCATCGATTGGCGTTATATCGACCATTCTAGTGGTCTTGAACCAATGCAATCATTTGCCTTTGATGATACGTTTAGTGAGAGTGTAGGTAAAAATTTATCACCTAATGTTGTAAGAACTTGGATTCATCAACATACAGTTATTTTGGGAATCCATGATTCAAGATTACCTTTTTTAAAAGATGGTATCGATTACTTAACAAATGAAATTGGTTATAATGCTATTGTCAGAAATTCTGGTGGTTTAGGTGTTGTATTAGATCAAGGCGTGTTAAATATTTCATTGATATTTAAAGGCCAAACAGAAACTACCATTGATGAAGCATTTACAGTGATGTATTTATTAATAAGTAAAATGTTTGAAGATGATAATGTAGACATTGATACTAAAGAAATTGAACATTCGTATTGTCCGGGTAAATTTGATTTGAGTATTGATGGGAAAAAGTTTGCGGGTATTTCACAACGACGTGTTCGTGGCGGGATAGCAGTTCAAATCTATCTTTGTGTTGAAGGTTCTGGTTCTGAACGTGCTAGTATGATGCGAACATTTTACGAGCGTGCATTAAAAGGTGAAATTACCAAATTTAAGTACCCACAAATAGAACCATCTTGTATGGCTTCTTTGGAAACGTTACTTAATAGAAAAATAACTGTTCAAGATGTGATGTTCTCACTACTTTATGCTATTAAAGATTTAGGTGGTCGATTAAACATGGATCCAATTACATCTGAAGAATGGCAAAGGTTCGATAAATATTTCGATAAAATGATAGAACGCAATAAAAAAATGACTGACAATATGTCATAACTCAATACAAGGTTCGAGATTATAATGTCTCGAGCCTTTTTTAGTGTCAATTGAACTAGTGATAGCCATAGATAAAAGCTAAATAAAAATTCTAACTTTAGTCATGATTTATAATTAAGGTAATAATACTTTGGTTGTATATCTATATATTCCGTATCCTTTTTGTAGTATTATAGTTAAGGTGGAAAAATATAATTAACATTAACTAGAAACATTAAAAACTCTAATTAACTACAACACTTTGAAATTCAATAAAGTTAGATTTATAATATTCAAGTTAAAGCATTTAAACGATAACTTAATCGTTATACATAAATACTGTCTAAAATAAAAGTCATACAAATATTTAAACGTTTAAAATACAGCATCTAAGAAGGATATGTCTTTTACGATACAATCAAAAATTAAAAGTAATAGGATAAATATAAAAGGTGATATGAATATGACAAGAAAAGGATATGGGGAGTCAACTGGTAAAATCATTTTAATTGGGGAACATGCTGTAACATTTGGGGAACCAGCTATCGCAATACCGTTTACTGCTGGAAAAATAAAAGTCTTGATTGAGGAGTTAGAGCAAGGTAACTACTCTTCGATTAAGAGTGATGTTTATGATGGTATGCTATATGATGCTCCAGAACACTTGAAATCATTAGTAAATCGTTTCATTGAAAAAAATGATATAAAGGCACCATTAGCAGTTACAATTCAAACGAATTTGCCACCTTCACGTGGTCTGGGTTCTAGTGCCGCAGTTGCAGTGGCATTTGTACGTGCAAGTCATGATTTTTTAGGACAAACATTGACTAAAGAAGAACTTATCGAAAAAGCTAATTGGGCAGAACAAATAGCACACGGTAAACCAAGTGGTATTGACACACAAACAATTGTTTCTGGTAAACCAGTATGGTTCCAAAAAGGGTATGCCGAAACTTTAACATCTTTAAAATTAAATGGCTATATGGTAGTGATAGATACTGGTGTTAAAGGGTCAACAAGACAAGCTGTAGAAGATGTGCATAAATTATGTGAAGATGATCATTATATGTCTTATGTTACTCACATTGGTAAATTAGTACTAAAAGCAAGTGATGCGATAAAACAACAGAACTTTGATGACTTGGCTCGTATTTTTAATGCTTGTCATACAGATTTGAGAGAGTTAACAGTTAGTCATGATAAAATTGAACAGTTATTAAATATTGGTATGGCGAATGGTGCTATTGCTGGAAAAATTACTGGTGCAGGTAGAGGTGGTAGCATGTTATTACTAGCCAATGACTTAGCGGATGCTAAAAATATTGTAAAAGCTGTCGAAAAAGCCGGTGCAGCTCATACTTGGATTGAATATTTAGGAGGTTAGTCAGTTGATTAAAAGTGGCAAAGCAAGAGCACATACTAATATTGCTTTAATTAAATACTGGGGAAAAAAGGACGAACAACTAATTATCCCTATGAACAATAGTATTTCTGTAACACTAGATAAATTTTATACTGAAACGAAAGTCACTTTTGATCAACAGTTATCTGAGGATCAATTTATATTAAATGGTAATAAAATGACTGGCAAAGAATTAACTAAAATAAGTGAGTATATGGATATAGTCAGACAACGTGCTAATACTACTGATTATGCAATGATTGAAAGTGATAATTTTGTACCAACTGCAGCAGGTCTTGCTTCATCAGCAAGTGCATATGCAGCACTTGCTGCTGCTTGTAATCAAGCACTGAGCTTGAACTTATCCGACAAAGATTTATCAAGACTAGCTCGTATTGGATCTGGATCTGCATCACGTAGTATTTTTGGTGGATTTGCAGAATGGGAAAAAGGGTATAATGATGAGACGTCTTATGCACATACTATTGATGCCAATCATTTTGAAGATGACTTAGCTATGATATTTGTAGTCATTAACAATCAATCCAAAAAGGTCCCAAGTCGTTATGGTATGTCATTAACACGTAATACCTCACGTTTTTATCACTATTGGTTAGATCATATTGAAGAAGATTTAAATGATGCAAGACAAGCTATTGCAAATAAAGATTTTAAACGTTTAGGCGAAGTCATTGAAGAAAATGGCTTACGTATGCATGCGACTAATTTAGGTGCTACACCACCTTTTACTTATTTAGTCCAGGAAAGTTATGATGTTATGGCTTTAGTCCATGCTTGTCGGCAAGCAGGCTATCCATGTTATTTTACAATGGATGCCGGACCAAATGTCAAAATACTTGTTGAAAAGAAAAATAAGCAAGCCATCATTGATAAATTATTAACTCATTTTGAAGAAAATCAAATCATTGATAGTGATATAACACCTACAGGCGTTGAAATAATTGAGTAAGGAAGAGATAAGATGATTCAGGTCAAAGCACCCGGAAAACTATATATAGCTGGTGAATATGCGGTAACTGAGCCAGGGTACAAATCAGTACTAATTGCATTAGACCGTTTTGTAACAGCTACAATAGAGCAATCTGAAGAATATAAAGGTACGATTCATTCAAAGGCATTACACCATAATCCAGTCACATTTAGTCGTGATGAGGATAGTATTGTTATTTCGGATCCTCATGCAGCAAAACAATTAAATTATGTGGTAACAGCAATTGAAGTATTTGAACAATACGCTAAAAGTTGCCATGTAGAGACTAAGCATTTTCATTTAACTATTGATAGTAATCTAGATGATTCAAACGGTCATAAATATGGGCTTGGCTCAAGTGCAGCAGTATTAGTGTCGGTCATTAAAGTATTAAATGAGTTTTATGATATGAAATTATCAAATTTATATATTTACAAACTAGCTGTAATAGCCAATATGAAATTACAAAGCTTAAGTTCATGTGGAGATATTGCAGTAAGCGTATATAGTGGTTGGCTTGCATACAGTACTTTTGATCATGAATGGGTTAAACATCAAATTGAAGATACAACTGTAGATGAAGTGTTACAAAAAAATTGGCCTGGTTTACACATTGAACCATTACAAGCACCAGAGAATATGGAAGTATTGATTGGTTGGACAGGATCGCCAGCGTCTTCTCCACATTTAGTAAGTGAAGTAAAACGTTTAAAGTCCGATCCAATATTTTATGGAGATTTCTTAGAACAATCTCACAACTGTGTTGAACAATTAATCCATGCTTTTAAAACAAATAATATTAAAGGTGTCCAAAAGATGGTGCGTCAAAACAGACAAATCATTCAAAAAATGGATAGACAAGCTACTGTGGATATCGAAACAGAAAAATTAAAATATCTATGTGATATTGCCGAAAAGTATCATGGTGCTTCTAAAACTTCAGGTGCTGGTGGCGGTGACTGTGGTATTACAATCATAGACAGAAATGTAAATAAAACTAAAATATATGATGAATGGACCAAATATGGAATTAAACCATTAAAGTTCAATATTTATCATGGGCAATAAATAATAACTTTGCGGACAATGATTTAACTCTCGTTCTAGAGAACATCATTGTTCATTTTTTAATTTCAAAATGAGTTATAGTTTAAAAAATTTATAATTATTAAGTCGATAGTATAGCTTTTGATGTAGAAGCATAACTTGAAAAAATTAATAAAAAGAGTAAAATAGTTAGAGTTGAAATGAAATTTAAAATATTATACATAGATCATTATAATAGAAAGGTGGGTTGCAATATGAAAAATACATTCCTAATTTGCGATGAATGTCAGGCAGTTAATATCAAATCGTTACAAAAAAAATTAGAGAAGTTAGACCCTGATGCTGAAATTATAATCGGGTGTCAATCTTATTGTGGACCAGGTCGTCGTAAAACATTTACCTTTGTGAACAATCGCCCACTTGCTGCACATACAGAAGAAGAGTTGATGGAAAAAGTAACTCAACAATTGAAGAAACCTCGTGACCCAGAGGAAGAAGAACGTTTAAGACAACGCCATGAAGAACGTAAACGTCGTAAAGAGGAACAAGATCGAAAACTTAAAGAAAAATTAGAAAAACGTAAAGCTCAAAAACAATAATTATTTAAAGATAACATTAAAGCTGTAATCCCGTACTTAATAACGTAATTAAGTCTAAGATTACAGCTTTTTGTTATTCATCAATATTTAAATATTAAATAAGTCATTAAATGATTCAGTCATAGTTGGATGTGTATAAATATTATCACGTAACACAGTATAAGGTAGTCGAGCATCAATTGCTAATTTGATGAGATTAATAAGTTCTTCTGATTCTTTCCCATAAAGTGTTGCACCTAAAACTAATTGAGTATCTTTATCTACTATAACTTTAAACATACCTCTAGCATCATCGTTAATTTTATGACGCGGAATAGTATTAACGAATATATGATGTTCAAGGATATGGTAATGTTGTGCTTCTGCTTGTGAAGCGGTTAATCCAACTCTTGAAAATGGAGGGTCTATAAAGACTGTATATGGAATTGCACCTCTATTATTTGTATTACGGCTTTGATCACCATATAAAGCAGATTTAATAATGCGATAATCATCTAAAGATATATAAGTGAATTGTAATCCACCTTTTACATCTCCAGCAGCATAAATATGTTTAACAGACGTTTGTAAGTGCTCATTTACAATAATTTCTCCCCCTTCACCAATAGCAATATTAGTATTATCCAAACCTAATTCGTCAGTATTTGGTCGACGTCCTGTTGCTAATAATACTGCATCGGCTTTAAATTCACCTTGAGATGTAGTGACAACTGTTGTATTATCATCTGAAGAAAATGATTGAGTGTCTACATTTGTATGGATTGTAATATTATTGTTAGCTAAATCTTTTAGTACATGTTGAACAACATCTTGTTCTTCTCTTGGCATAATTGTTGGTCCATGTTCAAGTACTGTAACTTTACTACCAAGGTTAGCAAACATTGAAGCGAATTCTAAAGCGATATAACCACCGCCAACAATGACTAAATGTTTCGGTAAAAAGTCTATGTTTAATAAGCCAGTTGAATCATATATATGCTGTGCTGTTTCAATGCCTTTAATAAATGGAATGACAGCTTTAGCACCAGTATTTATAACAATATGCTTTGCAGTAATCGTTTGTGTGACTTGTCCATCTTGGTTGATAAGCTCAATTATATCGTCTGATTTGAATTGTGCTTTAAAATCTAATACGTCAATATTATTATCATCAGCTAGCATGTGATAATTTTTAGAGTTTAACGCTTTGACTACATCATTTTTTCTATTAAAGCTTGATGTGTAAGATTTACCAACAATACCATCATGAACTAACGTTTTTGACGGTATACATCCAATATTAATACATGTTCCTCCGTACATCGTTTGAGATTGTTCAACCACTGCTACTTGGTGGCCAATTGATGCCGCATATTTTGCTAATGTCTTACCTGCTTTTCCAAAGCCAATAACTATTAAATCATAGTGTTTCATAATTTAATTCTCTCCTTGTATATCAGCTATAACATCTTGAATTGTTTTTTGATTATAAAATGACAAAATAAGCTGATGTTCTTGATGTTGATAAGTTGACATAGTAGTTGCAATATTTCGAGCGATTACACAATGGCTACCTTCATTACCCGTAAAGAGCCTTTGATTAGTTGGTTTATTCAAGACAAAATGTTGGTATAGTTTGCCTAGGGAAATATCTTTAGAATGAGACGTAGCTTGATAGCCACCATCTTTACCTCTGATTGTCTCTATCATAGCTAAATCAACAAGTTGTGAAGAAACGCGTCGTAACTGTACGGGATTTAAACAAGTTAAAGTAGCTAAGTCGTTACTAGAGTATCGTTCACTTTGGTGCTTCGTTAAGAATGCCAATATATGTACGGCGATATTAAATTCTAAATTCACAACAGCATCACTCCTTAATTGTAACTCTATTAGTTACAATTAAATCGTATTACTAACTAAATGTCAATTTAAAGATTTGGATGATATAACATTTGATGATAGGGTAAAGGTAATAAATAAAAAATAGGAGATGATGATCATGTCAACACAAGTAAAATTAGGCAAATCTGATGTATCAGTATTTCCAATTGCTTTAGGTACTAATGCTGTTGGAGGACATAACTTATACCCAAATTTAGATGAAGAACAAGGTAAAGAAGTAGTTCGTGAAGCACTTAATCATGGCATTAATTTATTAGATACAGCATATATTTATGGACCTGAACGTTCTGAAGAGCTTGTTGGGCAAGTTGTTAAAGAATATGATAGAGCACAAGTAAAAATTGCAACAAAAGGGTCACACCAAATTGACAGTAACAATGAAGTTCATCAAAATAATACGCCTGAGTATTTAAGTCAACAAGTTCATAATAGTTTAGAACGTTTGCAAACAGATTATATTGATTTATATTATATTCATTTTCCAGATGATGACACACCAAAAGATCAAGCAGTAAATGCATTACAACAGTTAAAAGAACAAGGTAAAATAAAAGCTATTGGTGTTTCTAATTTTTCACTAGATCAATTAAAAGAAGCAAATAAAAATGGTTATGTGGATGTAGTTCAACTAGAATATAATTTATTACACAGAGAAAATGAAGACGTACTTGATTATTGTGTGGAAAATCAAATCACATTTATCCCTTATTTTCCGCTAGCATCCGGAATATTAGCAGGTAAATATGATGAAAATACTAAATTTGATGATCATCGTGCAACACGTCGTGATTTCAAACCAGGTGTATTTGAAGACAATGTTCGTCGTGTTAAAGAACTTGAAAAGGTGGCACAAGCACATCATACAACGGTAGCTAATATTGTTTTAGCATTTTACCTCACACGTCCCGCAATAGATGTTATTATTCCTGGTGCGAAACGTGCCTCCCAAGTTATAGAAAATATTGAAGCAGCAAATATAGAATTAACGGACGAAGAAATTAAATATATTGATCATTTATTTCCAGTAAACTAAGAGAGGATGGTTTGAATGAAAGTTTTAATTGTATACGCTCATCCGGAACCACAATCGTTTAATGCAGCACTTAAAAATATTGCCATTGACACCTTAGAAAAACAAGGTCATGAAGTACAAGTTTCAGATTTGTATGATATGCAATTTGATCCAGTTGCCAGTCGCAAAGATTTTAATAACAAGAATGATACAACTTTCTTTAAGTATGCTAAGGAGCAACAATATAATTATGAACAAGATACATTAAATCCGGTAATTAAAGCTGAATTTGATAAATTATTGTGGGCAGATTTTGTTATTTTACAGTTTCCATTATGGTGGTTTAGTGTTCCGGCAATATTAAAAGGATGGTTCGATAAAGTATTATTATTTGGTGGAATTTATGGTGGACAGTATGGTAGATACGATACGGCACGCCTTGCAGGTAAAATTGGTATGATATCAACTACTACAGGTTCTCCTGAAGGTAGTTATGCACCTAATGGTTTTTCAGGTGATATTCACGAACAAATATTATTCCATATTAACCATGGCGTTCTTTATTTTTCAGGTATCACACCATTAGAACCGTTTATTGCATATCAAGTTAGTCATGATGAACAAGAGAGACAGCAATATTTAAAATTATTTCAACAAAAATTAGAAAACATAGAACATATATCAAGAATCAATTATCCTAAACTAGAGCAATTTGACGATAATGGTCAATTAAAGTAAGGGATGCGATAATTTGAAATACTATAAAGAGCTTCAGTTATCACTCGTTGATTTAGTGAACTCCAATAAGATATCTTTACCTATATGAAAATTAACATAACTTAGTAAAGATGTTGTGCAAGTTTATATCAAAAGTCTATGACACGTAGAGCTTAGTTAGAGAAAAGACGATTTCTATTAAAAAATTATAGAAATCGTCTTTTGATATTTTATTTATTTATATAAAATAAATTTTTCAAAAGTTAAATAAATGAATATAAAAAATATAAAAGTTGTTGAAAATTATTTGAAAACGCTATCAAAAAGTGTAAAATCAAGCTATAAGAAATTTAAAAAATGACAAGCAACAAATTAGAAGGAGTGTCAAAGCAATTGATTACGGTATTATTTGGTGGAAGTCGACCAGAAGGAAATACTGCACAAATAACAAAATATGCTTTACGAGATCACGAATATAATTGGATTGATGTTACGAAATATCAATTAAATCCAGTAAGAGATTATCGACACGATAAAGAAAAAATTAACAACTATGAAGATGATTATCAATTACTCATTGATCAACTATTAGCAAGTGATACAGTCATTTTTGCCTCACCAGTTTATTGGTATAGTATATCTGCATCACTTAAAGCATTTATTGATCGTTGGTCAGAAACGTTAATTGATGATAGATATAAAGACTTTAAACAACGAATGGCTGACAAAGATTTTCGCTTAGTTTTAGTTGGGGGAGATTGTCCTAAGATTAAAGCTAAACCGTGTATTACTCAAATGAAATATACACTTAACTTCCTAGGTGCAACACTTCATGGATATATCATTGGAACTGCTGAAAGACCAGGTGATATCATGAATGATACTTATGCACTAGAGAGAGCTGATGAATGGAATGAAACAATTAAATCATAAGTTATTTTGTTGAAGTTCGAAAAATATCGGACTTCACTTTTTTATTTAATAATAAAGTTATATAGTAAATTAAGTTGATTAAGAAAGATTGCGATTTATGGTATAATGCCGATATTACTAACATGCAATCGAAGGGAGCAACAACATGTATAACGTGAGACAAGCGACTGAAAAAGATGCAGTAGCTATTAGAGATGTAGCAACGAAAGCATGGTTTAATACTTATTTAAATATCTATGCTGCTCAAACAGTAAATGAGTTATTGGAAGCATCTTATAATGTACATCATTTGAAAAAAAGATTACAAGATCAACTCTTTTTAGTTGTGGAAGAAAATAATGATATAGTAGGGTTTGCAAATTTTATTTACGGTGAAGAATTATTTTTATCTGCACATTATGTCAGACCTGAATCACAACATAAAGGTTACGGTACAATATTACTAAATGAAGGACTAGCTAAATTTTCAAATCAATATGATGTGGTTTACTTAGAAGTTGATAATCAAAATGCTGAGGGCGTAGAATATTACAAACAACAAGGTTTTGAAATATTACGTTCTTACCAACCAGAAATGTATGGGGAAAAGTTAGATTTAGCTTTAATGAAGAAACAATTTTAAGTATTTCAAAATATAGATTATTAAAGGAGGGATACAGTGAAAGTCCAATACCAAGATCAAAAACTCCCAGAAGAAAAGGTTTTTAAAGATCCTATTCATCGATACATACATGTTGAAGATCAGCTAATTTGGGATTTAATAAAAACGAAAGAATTTCAAAGATTACGTCGTATTAAACAATTGGGAACACTATATTTATCCTTTCATACTGCTGAACATAGTCGATTTGGTCATTCTTTAGGTGTTTATGAAATTGTTAGACGCATCATAGATGATTCTTTTATAGGTCATGAAGCGTGGGATAATAAGGATAGACCATTAGCGTTATGTGCAGCATTATTACATGATTTAGGTCATGGACCTTTTTCACATAGTTTCGAGAAAATATTTAATACTGATCATGAAGCATACACTCAAGCAATCATTACTGGCGATACAGAAGTTAATGCTGTTTTAAGTAGAGTATCTGCATCATTTCCAAATGAAGTAGCAGAAGTAATTAATAAGACACATGATAATAAATTAGTGATATCAATGATTTCATCGCAAATTGATGCTGATAGAATGGACTATTTACAACGGGATGCCTACTTTACTGGCGTATCTTATGGGGCATTTGATATGGAACGTTTATTAAGATTGATGAGACCGTCAAAAGATGAGGTATTAATTAAAGAAAGTGGTATGCATGCAGTTGAAAACTTTATTATGAGTCGGTACCAAATGTATTGGCAAATTTATTTTCATCCCGTGAGTCGTGGTGGGGAAGTATTGTTAAACAATTGTTTGAAACGAGCTAAACAACTTTATAATGAAGGTTATGAATTTAAGTTATATCCTCATGATTTCATACCTTTTTTTGAAGAAACAGTTACCATAGAACAATATGTTGAACTTGATGAGGTGGTTGTGACTTACTACATTGAAAAATGGATTAAAGAAGATGATGAAATTTTGAGTGATTTAGCTCGACGTTTTATTAATCGTGATTTATTTAAATACATTCCCTTTGATGGTTCAATCATCACTATTTCAGAGTTACAAGATTTATTTGTCGCAGGTGGAATTAATCCAGATTATTATTTTGTGAGTGAAGCTTTTTCAGATCTTCCATATGATTACGACCGCCCTGGTTCAAATCGTAAACCCATTCATTTACTTAAAAGAGATGGCACAATTAGGGAAATTAGTAATCAGTCACTCATTATAAATAGTATCACTGGTATTAATAGACAAGACTATAAACTATATTATCCAAGAGAAATGGTTGCGAATATAGACAATAAAGAGATAAGAGAAGCAATTGAAAATTTAATTAATGAGCTAAACTAATTCTTTGATTGATTGAATAAGAATTAATTATACTTTTAACATGTAGAAACAATATTGTGGAGGTTTTTTAAGTGTCTGAGAAAAAAGGTTTTAACTTTAACATCATTAAAAATGATCCTTTAGATGGACATAAAGGAACAAATATAGGGTCGATTAGTCTTGACAACATTGCACCAGTGTTTATAGATGTTGCTAATCAAGAAGCATTTATTGATATTGGTGGTATGCATGCACGAGCAAAAGTTGAAAAAGGTGTTAAATGGATTACTGACAAAGAAGTTGTTGAAGGTGAAGAAGCTAAAGAATATTGGTTATGTTGGGTCACTACCGAACGTAGTGAACAAGGTCCCTATTATGCTGGGGTAACGGCTTGCTATTTAATGGTAAACAAATCCATAAGACGAGGATATAAAAGTATGCCTGAACATGTTAATATGATGGATAAATCAATGAAACATCATATTATCATTGATCACATTGGTGAAGACAATAAGAAGATATTAAAAGATTTTCTTATACAACATGATGAAACAATGTGGAATAATTCTACAGCAGAATTACATCAAGCTTTTAGTAATTAAAAATTTAGGGTTCAAATTAAACGCTACTGTATTTAATATAGAATAGAAAATGACTGAATAATATCGTAATAAACGCAATTGCCGGATTATGGTTAGTCGTTTTAGTTGGAGTGGGAATAAGAAATTAATGTTAAATAAATTGATTTCTTATTCCCATTCCTATTTTTTTAATATTGAGAAACAACAAGTTAAAGTAACATATAAATGATAATATCAAGTTATTTAAATATGATAGAACCTCTAATAAAACAACTTTTAATGTGTTATAATATTGCTATTATGCGAAAATTAGGTGAGTAGTAATTGGATAAGAAAGTTAGTATTCAAACGAGACAAGTATTGAAGCAAAATGACCAAAAAGACAAATTTACCTTTACTACTGAAGGAACTTGGCAACAACGGCAAGCTGATTATATTCGGTATGTAGAACAAATTGAAGATGCCAACGTTAATGTAACGCTTAAAATAAACCAAGATAGTGTCAAATTAATACGAAAAGGCGATATCAATATGACTTTACATTTTGTTGAAGGTCATACGACGACGACATTATATGATATTCCTGCTGGACGAATGACACTTGATGTTAAAACGCTAAGCATCTTACATTTTGTTAACAAAGATAGTGGTAAGTTGAAAATTCATTATGAATTATATCAAAATGATGAAAAAATGGGCATTTATCAATATGAAATAAATTATAAGGAGATAAGCGAATGAATATCATTGATCAAGTAAAACACACGTTAATTGAAGAAATTGCAAATAGTATCAAAAAAGCAGATTTAGCACAAGATATTCCAGATATTAAAATTGAAATCCCCAAAGATACTAAAAATGGTGATTACTCAACAAATATTGCAATGGTGTTAACAAAGATTGCTAAAAAGAACCCTCGTGACATTGCACAAGCAATTGTTGATAATTTAGATACAACTAAAGCACAAGTAAAACAAATTGATATTGCTGGACCAGGATTCATAAACTTTTATATGGATAATCAATATCTTACTCAAATTATACCTCAAGCTTTACAAAAAGGTGATCAATTTGGGCATGTAGAAGAATCTAAGGGACAGAATGTACTTTTAGAATATGTGTCAGCAAACCCAACTGGAGATTTACATATTGGACATGCACGTAATGCCGCAGTGGGTGATGCCTTAGCCAATATCTTAGATGCAGCTGGATATAATGTTACTCGAGAATACTATATCAATGATGCTGGTAATCAAATTACTAATTTAGCACGATCAATAGAAACAAGATTCTTTGAAGCACTAGGAGATAATAGTCATCAGATGCCGGAAGATGGTTATAACGGTAAAGATATTATAGAAATAGGTAAAGACTTAGCTGACAAACATCCTGAAATTAAAGATTATTCAGCTGAAGAACGTTTAAAAGAGTTTAGACAACTAGGTGTAGAATATGAAATGGTAAAACTTAAAAAAGATTTATCTGATTTTAATACACATTTTGATAATTGGTTTAGTGAAACAACGTTATATGAAAAAGGAGAAATCCTTGAAGTATTAGCTAAAATGAAAGAGTTAGGTTATACGTATGAAGCAGATGGAGCTACATGGTTACGTACTACTGACTTTAAAGATGATAAAGATAGAGTTTTAATTAAAAAGGATGGAAATTATACGTATTTCTTACCAGATATTGCATACCACTTTGACAAAATTAAAAGAGGTAATGACATTTTAATCGATTTATTTGGAGCAGATCATCATGGCTATATTAATCGTATTAAAGCATCTCTAGAAACGTTTGGCGTCGATAGCGACCGTTTAGAAATTCAAATCATGCAAATGGTTCGTTTAATGCAAAATGGAGAAGAAGTTAAAATGAGTAAACGTACTGGTAATGCCATTACATTACGTGAGATTATGGATGAAGTTGGTGTAGATGCTGCACGTTACTTCCTAACAATGCGTAGTCCTGATAGCCATTTTGATTTTGATATGGAATTAGCTAAAGAGCAATCACAAGATAACCCAGTTTATTATGCACAATATGCTCATGCTCGTATTTGTTCAATTTTAAAACAAGCTAAAGAACAAGGTATTGAAATTTCTGAAGTGAATGACTTCACAACTATAACTAATGATAAAGCAATTGATTTACTCAAAAAAGTGGCAGATTTTGAACCGACAATTGAAAGTGCCGCAACACATCGAGCAGCACATAGAATTACAAATTATATCCAAGATTTAGCAGGACATTTCCATAGATTTTATAATGCTGAAAAAGTACTTTCTGATGATTTAGCTAAGACTAAAGCACATATTGCTATGATCGAAGCAGTTAGGATTACGTTGAAAAATGCTTTATCTATGGTTGGTGTTAGTGCTCCAGAATCAATGTAAACGAAAAACCTCAAAGCATAATGTTTTGAGGTTTTTTAATGAGATTTATAGGAGGAAAAAGATGTTAACCCCTAATCAACTATATCAAGTTTTGTATGACAATATGGGACCTCAATATTGGTGGCCGGCATCTAATAATATTGAAATGATGCTTGGCGCGATATTAGTTCAAAATACAAGGTGGAATAATGCTGCAATGGCATTACAACAATTGCAACAACAGACTGAGTTTATGCCAGAAAATATTCTGAAGTTAACACACAGCGAACTCCAAACACTAATACGTTCAAGTGGTTTCTATAAAAGCAAAGCTGCTACTATAATTAATTTATTAACTTGGCTTGCTGAGCATCATTTTAATTACGATAATATTAATAAATTTTATGGTGAGCAATTACGACAGCAACTCCTAGCAATTAAAGGTATAGGAAGTGAAACTGCAGATGTGCTATTAGTGTATATATTTAAAAGGGTAGAATTTATACCAGATAATTATACTAGAAGAATATTTTATAAATTAGGCTACAGTAATACTGTAAACTATGATAAGTTTAAAAGAGAAATTGTGTTACCACAAGATTTTAATCATCAAGATGCTAATGAATTTCATGCCTTACTTGATCATTTTGGTAAATGTTATTTTAACGATAAAGATATGGAGCATTGTGGATTTTTACAACCATATTTTATTAGATAAATAGATTAACTTAATAACTAAAAAAATTGTTACAAAAGGAGCATAAATATGATTCAAGCAATTAAGGACTATTGGACTAATTATTTTGTTTTAAATAGTCGAGCGACTAGAACGCAGTTTTGGTGGGGATTTCTCTTTTATATTGTAACAAGTATTGTCATCACTCAACTGAATAGTACGTTCACTGGTGATATGTTAATCATTGATGTTTTCGTAAAAGTAGTAAATGTCATCTTATTTTTTGGGATGTTTACACTATCAGTTAGGAGATTTCATGATGTTGGCAGAACAATGTTAATACCGGTTATTTATGCAATATTAAATGTATTATTCATATTTTCTGATGTCTTAAATACGATACATGTAAGAAAAGAATTCGTAGTAATAATAGCGATTATGGCTTTGTGTATCATAATAGCAGAACTAGCTATTTCTATTTTTGCGTTAATTGTTTGTTTAGCTGTTAGCCAACCTAAAGATAATCAATATGGGCCACGACCATAGCAATACATATAACATTAGATTTTTCAGTATATAAAATAACAGTCAATTAAATTAAAGAAAGAAGGAACAGCTTTTGAAGACGAAATTATTAGCCCTAGTTATTGTCATACTGTTGATTGCGTCAGCATGTAGTAACGGGAAAAATGATAAAGCAAACTCTAATAAAGAACAAGATAATAAGACACCTTATCATCGTATTATTTCATTAATGCCAAGTAATACAGAAATATTATATAAGTTAGGTTTAGAAAACAATATTGTAGGTGTATCTACAGTAGACGACTACCCTAAAGATGTTAAAAAAGGTAAAAAACAATTTGACGCTCTAAACCTTAATAAAGAGGCATTATTAAAAGAGAAACCAGATTTAATCTTGGCCCATGCATCTCAAAAAGGTTCTACAGATAAAGTATTAAAATCACTAGAAAAAAGTGGCATCAAAGTAGTATATGTTAAAGATGCTCAATCTATCGATGAAACATACGATACGTTCAAGCAAATAGGTAAAATAACGCATCGTCAAAAACAAGCTGATCAACTTGTAGAGGATACTAAAAAAAGTGTTGATAAAGTCATAAATTCCATACCTAAACATCATAAGCAACCAAATGTTTTTATTGAAATTTCTTCCAAACCAGATATTTATACTGCAGGTAAACATACATTCTTTAATGATATGTTAACAAAATTAGATGCCAAAAATAGTTTTGATGATATAGATGGATGGAAATCAGTTTCTAAAGAAAGCATTATCAAACATAATCCAGATGTACTTATATCTACTGAAGCTAAAACAAGAGCAGATTATATGGATATCATTAAAAAACGTGGTGGTTTTAAAAATATTAAAGCTGTTAAAAATACACGAATAGAAATCGTTAATGGAGATGCAGTTTCAAGGCCTGGACCAAGAATTGCTGATGGATTAAAAGATTTAAGAGATGCAATATATCGTAAATAACCTTTAATATCAACTTATTATAGTCTTCTTACCATTTAATTATTTTTAAATTTTATGGTAAGGAGATTTTATTATACTTTTTACATGGAATAGAATGCTTTATTATTGCTATAATTAATATAAAATTATTTTAGGAAGCGTTAATGATGACATTTCACAAAGTTTTAGTAATTTGGTTAGTGCTGTTAGGTATCGCTAGTTTATCATCACTATTTTGGAATATAGGGGATATCAATGATAGCTTTAATCAATCTATTTTATTAAATGTAAGAGTACCACGTTTATTAGAAGCGATGTTAACTGGTATGATATTAGCTTTAGCCGGTTTAATATTTCAAACAATATTAAATAATCCTTTAGCAGATAGTTTTACACTTGGCTTAGCAAGTGGTGCCACGTTTGGTTCTGGACTATCATTGTTTTTAGGATTGGGATTGCTATGGCAACCAGTCATGTCTATTTTTTTTAGTTTGTTGTCACTGTTTGTAGTATTAATTTGCAGCTCAATGATATCTAAAGGCTATCCAATAAGAATTTTAATACTAGCCGGTTTAATGGTTGGAGCGTTATTTAATGCTTTACTGTATTTTTTAATTTTACTTAAACCAAGACAATTAAATTCAATTGCCAACTATTTGTTTGGAGGCTTTGGAGACGCTGAATATAGTCATGTGTGGATGATAGCTAGTGCTTTATTTTTAGCATTAGTCATTTTTATAGTGTTATTGAATTCAATTAAGTTATTACAACTAGGGGAAATGAAAAGTCAATCATTAGGCCTAAATGTACAACTTATAAGTTTTATGGCCTTAACTGTAGCATCGATGATGACTGCTATCAATGTTGCGTATGTTGGTATTATAGGATTTGTTGGTATGATTATACCTCAGCTAATTAGAAGGTATTTTGCTAGATTGACACTTGGACAACAAATGACCTTGAATTTAGTCATTGGAGCAACAATGTTAACTATAGCTGATTTTATTGGGAGTAATATTGTTGCCCCGATACAAATACCAGCAAGTATTATTATTGCTTTAATCGGTATACCGATTTTATTTCATTTATTAATTTCACAAACCAAACTATTACACTAATGACAGACATTTGCTAAAATAATATTAACTATGAAAATAAAGAGGTCAAAAGGATATGGATTTAAGTCATATTAAAGCTGTAGTATTTGATTTAGAGGGCACATTATTAGATAGAGTTAAATCGAGGGATAAGTTTATTGAAGAGCAATATGAAAGGTTTCACGACTACTTAATTCATATTCAATTAGCAGATTTTAAAAAGACGTTTATTGAACTTGATGATGATGAAGATAATGATAAACCTGACTTATATAAAGAAATAATAAAACGATTTCATATAGATAGATTAACGTGGAAAGATTTGTTTAATGATTTTGAAATGCATTTTTATCGCTATGTTTTCCCGTACTACGATACACTTTATACTCTAGAAAAATTATCTAAACAAGGATATTTAATTGGTGTCATTGCTAACGGTAAGTCTAAAATTAAACAGTTTCGACTTCATTCTTTAGGACTGATGCATGTGATAAATTATCTGTCAACTTCTGAAACGGTAGGCTTTCGTAAGCCCCATCCTAAAATTTTTGAAGACATGATTGAACAATTAAATGCCAAGCCGGATGAAATTATGTATGTAGGAGACGATGCATTAAATGATGTAGCACCTGCACGTGCAATGGGTATGGTTAGTGTATGGTATAAACAAGAAGGTGCAGAAATTGAACCATTAGCTGAAGAAGTAGACTTTACTATAACTACAATTGAACAATTATTGTCAATTTTACCTATAAATAATGAGCATAAAGGAGATAATCATGGATTTATTTACTAGAAAAGATGGCACATCAATACACTATAGTACATTAGGGGAAGGTTATCCTATTGTTTTAGTGCATACCGTATTTGATAATTATACTGTGTTTAACAATCTTGCTAAAAAATTAGCAAAGTCATTCCAAGTAGTACTTGTGGACTTAAGGGGACATGGATATTCAGATAAACCACGTTATATTGATATACATGATTTTGCTGATGATTTAGTGAAATTGTTGGATTATTTATATATAGAGGAAGCGGCTTTTATTTGTCATGAAATGTCAGGAGTTATTGGAGCAGATATTTCAATTCGCTATCAAAATCATATTTCCTCACTTACATTGGTTAATCCAACTTCAATTGAAGGAGAACTTCCAGAAGAACGTTTATTCAGAAAATATGCTCACATCATTAGAAATTGGGATCATGAAAAACAAGACAAGTTTTTAAATAAACGTAAATATTATCGCCCACGCAAAATGAATCGCTTTTTAAAACATGTTGAAAATACAAACGAAATTGCTACAAAAGAAGAAATTGAAGCAGTTACGGATATTTTTAAGCGTCATGGGATTTCAAAATTATACCGTGATGTATCTGTACCCGTATTAATTATAGCGGGTGAATATGGTGAAAGAACAACAAGACTTGAAGCTAAAGAGGTTGAAGATTTAATTCAACATGGAGAATTTGAAGTATTCCATGAATCTAGTGCATTCCCATTTGTTGAAGAAGAAGATAAATTTATAAAACAAGTAACATCATTTATCAATGCTCATCATGATAATAGAGTTATATAAAATTTAAAATCTTAGCTAACAAATATGACACAACACTTGTAACATATTTGTAACATTACTGTTATTTTAGTAATAATTATAGTATAATAAAAATAAGCACAAAACGACAAAAGATAAAAAAGGAGAGAGAGTGCTTATGAAAAAGCTACTAATCGCAAGTGTTATAACATGTTGTGTATTATTTGGAGTAGGTATGACAAGTTCTCATGCTGAAGCAGCAAGTGGCAATTCTTTAGAAACAGTTAAACAATTAAGTCAAGGTGATCAATCACTTGAAAAAGTTAAAATAGGAGAATCAATGCATAACGTATTAAAAACATACAAGAACCCTGTGTATTCTTACAATGAAGATGGTACGGAGCATTATTATGAATTTCATACTAATAAAGGTACATTATTAGTTACAGCAGATGGCAAAAAGAATGAAGGTCATGTTAAACGAGTATCAATGATGTACAACCATGCTAATGGGCCAACATATAAAGAAGTGAAAAAATATGTTGGAAATCAAGCGATAACGAGAGTTCATTACAATGATGTTACTGGCAATTTTGGTTATATCCAAAAAGGTAAAGCATCATATCAATTTAGTTCAGATTCTCCACAAGATAAAAATGTTAAATTATATCGTATAGACTTACAACAATAATAAATTGAATAGCATTCATAGCCGACAAGTAAGTGGTTCAGCTTGTCGGCTATTTTAATAGAGCGGTCTAAATTAAGTTTTCTAAATATTAGAACTGATAAACAAATAATGAATAATTTAAAATACGAATTATTTTGAAGTCGAGACTGCTGAGACAGTATCCTAGTATGTGACTCAACAGAGAAAAACTGGTTACCTAAAATAGGTTTACGGTTTATTAATTTATAATAAACTGCATAAGAGTTTCTAGCTATCAAGATAGCAGAAACTCTAAATGCTTATTTATTTACGAAATTACATATAAACACTACAATATTTAAAGATGCTTATTATTTAAAGGAGCTTATTCATGCGTGTCAATGATAAAATATTATTAGAAAATATAGAAGATTATTTTAATCATAAAGGTTTATCACCAAATTCAATTGATGATATCAAAGAAAAAATCCGTCATGATATTAAAAATTCAGAACAACAAGATTTGGATTATATTGAATATAGGAAGAAATCGCCTGCTCAAATCATTTTAATGATTCAAAGAAATTTATTTGCGCTACAACTTAACCCACTAGTATTTTTTATACTTAACTTTTTATTAATATCATATCTTTACGATAAACAATATGTAGATTTTCAGGCCATAACGGGAATTAGTTTATTTTATTGTGCAATTATCTTTCCGCTTACTATATTTATATATTTAAGAGTGGCACAAAAGAACTATTTAAGAAGTAATAATTTTGAAATGTTTTTAGGAATTATCGTTGCTACTATATCTTTAGTACTTATTATAATGAATGCATTTAATATGAGTTGGGGAATTATACCAATTACGGGTTATGGCCACCAATTTTTCTTTTTCATAGGAATTATTTTAGTTATTGCTGGTTTCTTTTTTAAACGTTTAGTCTTTAGTGGTATAGGACTATTATTTTGTCAAAAAACTATAGATTCAATGGTTCATAATCCTAATGTTGCACAAATTTGTTCTTTGGCAATTTGGATTATCTTAGTTGTACTAGTGGTTTATTTTACAATAAAATTATCATCAAGAACTAGAATATAGTAACTTACTGACGAGTTATTTAGAAATAATTATGAGAATATAATATGGCAAGAGAGCCTGAGACAAAGATATTTCAGACTTAAATTAAAATATTTGGCAGTAACTGTCTGGTTTGTAAAATATTGATAAATCAACATTTTACAAACTTAGGCAGTCTTACCGGGGTGAGATTACGACATAAATGTTATTTGAAATTTATGTCTGTCTCACTCCTTTTTTAGCTAAAAGTAAAACGACATCATCGAAAATCAGTTAATGTCGCTGATATTTCATGACAATTTAAAAAATATGAGATTTTTTATTGTAAAAAATTAAATTTTAAAATTAACAAGCGTAGAACGAAACGAGGTTGGGTATAACAATTACTAAGGGAGGTGTCACAATGAATAAAGTTCAAACGAATAGTCAAACCCAACTTGCCTATAAAGAACAGGGTGAAGGGGATGTTATTATTTTACTTCACGGTTTAGATGGTAACTTAGCAGGGTTTGAACAGTTACAACAAATGCTGTCAAAAACATATAAAGTGATTAGTTATGATATGAGAGGACATGGGAAATCAACTCATCAAAGCTCTTATGAACTAATGGATCATGTTAACGACTTAAAAGCATTAATGGAACAATTAAAAGTTCATAAGGCACATATTATTGGATTTGATTTAGGTGGTGTTGTTGCCAAATTATTTACAGATCAATTTGCATGTTGTGTTAAATCATTAACTTTAATTGCTGCAAAACAAGATGATTTAATTCATGGATTTACGCAATTATTAATCGACTATCAAGATAAAGTAGCAGGATTTAATAAATCAGAGGCCTATATCATATTATTTTCAAAATTATTTAAAAATCAAGAAAGTACAATGAAATGGTATCAAAACCAGAGATTGTATAGTATGCAAACAGAAGATGATAGCGCAGCCGCTGTTAGAGCGTTAATTCAATATCAAGCAGATACAACAACTATAAATCAACACACCTGTGTGCCAACCCTAATTATTAATGGCAAATACGATCCGTTAATAAAAGATAAACAAAATTTTCCATTTGAGGACTATTATACAAACGTTACTAAATATGTTTTCGAGCATTCTGGTCATGCCCCACATATTGAAGAATCAGATAAGTTTCTTGAATACTATTTAGAATTCTTAAACAAAATAAACTAATTACTTTATTTATTGTGAATTGAAAATGTGACACGATATATTAATTGTAATCATGATAATTTTAAATACAATAAACATTTGCTATTTTAGTAAAATTGGTATGAAATCGTAAATAGCTAACAACAAGCTTTTTAACAATTAAAAAGAGTAATTAATTTCTACATAATAAAGGTCGCCAATGTATATAATATTATTTGCAAATCATGTTACCTTATTGGAATTCTAGCTTTAAATTCACAAAATAAAAAACGAGATAATCACCTTGTTATCAGTGATTATCTCGTTTTAATTGTGCGCCCGGCATGGGTAATTACTAGACGGTGAAAGTCCGTTACAGGCTTGGTAGTAGGAACTGTTAGCGAAAGACAAGGGTGTCCATTGTGAAATGGAATCTGAAGGAAGTCGGACGCAAACACTCGCACTGACGAACAGAAATATCATACAAGGCTATGTGGAATGGATGAATCTGCAATACAAGATAAAGTCCGATACTACCCGAGTTCTATATAGTAAATGATGCAGTGGAATGAGTGGAAAGTGGTTACTCTTACCCGGGGAGGTCTCATCAGCGATAAAAAAAATCGTAGTAATAACGAATGATGAGAAGTCAGCAGAGGTCATAGTAGGTAGAAATACTGAAGGACTGAACAATATTCATACAAAGTAAAGAATGGAGGTTAGAGATTTACAACGTACAGAATACAATTAATGATTGGCAACTCATAGAAAGATAAGTAGTGGAACGAAAAAGGATATATGAGTGCGTACAGTAAATCTTAGGTGAAATGAAAGAAATGTATCGTGAGTCTCCATCTATGATGGAGCTTGTTGTAAGAGAGAATAATATACAAAAAGCAATTAAGAAAGTGAAGAAAAACAACGGTGCACCTGGCATCGATGGCATGCGAGTAAGTGAATTAACATCACATTTCGCAAAATACTTTCCACAAATTAAACAAAAACTGCTTGATGGCACGTATAAGCCACAAGCAGTAAGAAAGGTTGAAATACCTAAATCAAATGGGAAAAAGCGCGTGCTTGGAATCCCTGTCGCAAGAGACAGAGTTATCCAACAAGCCATTAAACAAGTCATTGAACCTAGTATCGACCGTACTTTCTCAAAACACAGTCATGGCTTTAGACCGAATCGTAGTACAGGAACTGCACTTAAAGAATGTGCAACATACTATGAAGAAGGTTACTTAGTTGCAGTTGATTGTGATTTAAAACAGTGCTTTGATATGTTGAACCATGATAAATTAATGTATCTATTTGAACGACATGTTCAAGATAAAGCCATTTCTAAATTTATTCGTAGAAGCCTACAGGTTGGTGCAATCGACCTCAATGGTAATTATCGAAGTAGAGAAATAGGTGCACCGCAAGGTGGTGTTATTTCCCCGTTACTTTGTAATATTTATCTTCACGAATTAGATAATGAATTGGAGAAACGTGGTCATCGCTTTGTTCGTTATGCAGATGACTTCGTCATCTTTGTACGTACAAAACGAGCGGGTCAACGTGTCATGGAAAGTGTGACAAAGTTTATCGAAAAAGACCTTAAACTTATTGTAAATAGTGAAAAGAGCAAGGTAGGTTCTATCACACGTTTAAAGTTCTTGAGTTGTCTAATGACCAAAGTAAATGGCACTTATCGTTTCAGACCGACTATGGAAGCAAGAAGAAATTTAAAACGCACCTTAAGACGTCTAACGAAACGAAATAGACCAGGTACCTTTAAAGAGATTATATCAGAAATTAATCAAGTAACACGAGGGTGGATAAATTACTTTGGTAAAGGATTTATTACAGGTTTTGTAACGAAGTTACAATCATGGTTAAACCGACGCATTAGACAACTAATCCTCAAAAGATGGAAAAGAATAAAAACCAAATATAAGATGTTACGTAAGTATGGACTTGACCATAAGAGTGCAATGAAAATTGCCAATTCAAGAAAGAAATACTGGCGCTTATCATCAACGCATGAAGTTCATCGTGCACTTACAACAAAACGTCTCTACAAGTGGGGGTTAGAACCATTAACCCAACTCGCAGAGACGGCTTACGCAAGATATTGAACCGCCGAGTACGGAACCGTACGCTCGGTGGTGTGAGAGGACGGATAATCAAATAATGGTTATCCTCCTACTCGATTACGATTAAATTTGAATTTCATTATTTGCTTCTGTGATGCGTTTATTAACACGACTTAATAATGCATCAATTTTTTTGCGTTGTTGTGCATTAACCAAGATTAAGACTGTTCTCTCATCATGTTCGTTACGTTTTTTATCAAAGTAATCTTCTTGAGATAAGATTTTAACAGCTTTTACAACTTGTGGTTGTTTATAATTTAAATGATTAATAATATCTTTTAGATAATATTCTTTCTCTTTGTTTTCACTGATGTATGTTAGTACAGCAAATTCTTCAAAGCTAATTGAGAATTCTTTTTTGATTAAACTTTTTAATTTGTCAGCATAAGTGACCATTGATAATAGTTCGAAACAATCATTTATTTTAGATATTGCCATTGATGAAACCTCCCTATATTGTACCAATTTGTGGTACATTTGCCCGATATTTATTTATATCTATTATATTAAATAGTAGATACGTAATTCATAATTTTACATTAAATAAATTTTATTAAATATATTTAATGCTGTATTATTTAGTTAATTATAACTAGTTAAAAATAAAAAGTAAACAAAAAAGTGTTAATAAAACAAATTATTGATTAAATACAATGAATGTATTTTTAAAATAGCAATTTGTACTATCAAAAATATCAGTAATTATTAAAATTACTCGTAATTTAATTATTTAACAAGTGTTATTTATTAGATATAATTATTTAGTACAATTAATTACCTTTCTACGTCTGACACTATCAATCACTTATACTGACTGCTTTTTATATAATAACAGTTACATTAACTTAGTATGTATATACCCGTTTTTATAATTTTTATTTTAACATTTCTAAATTTTTTCATATATTTTTGTTATAACAATTAGTTTTCTAATTTTAATATTGTATATATAACTATCATTAGTTTTGTAATGATTATAAAAATACGATTATTAACTATTTAGAAATGTAAAAAATACGCCTATTATGATTAAATAAAAATTACTTTTATAACAATTGATTATATATAAAGTGTATATTGTTTGGAATTAAATCATATACCTAGATAGTCATTTATTACGATATTAATTTAATAGGTTAAATTATAAAACTATCAGAATTAGAATATTAGCATGAAATACAAAATTTTTCTATTAAAAAGAGTGTTAACTTTCACTTTTAAGTTAAAAATGTAGTATTCAGTACAAAATGAAAAAAATGGGAGTGGGACAGACATAAATTTTAAATGACATTTATGTCATAATCCCACCCCGGCATGACTGAACAGGTTTATAAAACGTTGATTTATCAATATTTTACAAACCTGATAGTTACTGCAAAAATGCTTGGATGTATGTGTGAAATATTTTTGTCATAGGCTCCTAGAGATTTAGAATAATCTTAAAAGTATGATGCCAATTGTAATACATAATAATCCGCAACATTTTCTAAAGGTAATTTTATTTTTGGGTGATCCTAATAAGCCAAATTGATCAATAATTACACCCATTAGCATTTGACCTAACATTCCAACTATTGTCGTAAGCGCAGCACCAAGGAATGGCATTAGTATGATATTAGCTGTGACGAAAGCCATACCTAACAAACCACCTATGAAATAAATAGGTTTTAATTGACCTAATGTTTGAATATGAGATTCAATTTTAAGTGTGCGATGAAAGGCCAAGGTTAGAATAAATAGCGCAATCGTTCCAATCGTAAACGATACTAAAGATGCAAAAATAGATGAGTGAGTACTAGTAGCAAGTGCACTATTAACTGTTGTTTGAATCGGTGGAGCAAAGCCAAATATAAAGCCTACAATTATCCACATGATGAAAGCTTTATTTTGACTATTAGTAAGCTTTGTCTTTGGAATATAATTCATTAATAAAATACCTAAAAATAAAATGATAACTCCTACTCCTTTAAGAATTGAGAAAGTATGAGTTGATGCGCCAAACCAACCAAAAGTGTCTATCAATACGCCCATAATAATTTGTCCAGCAACTGTCATGACGACTGTTAGTGCAGCACCCAATCTAGGTAATAATAACAGATTACCAGTTAAGAAACATACACCAAGTAGGCCACCTAAAAACCATGTATAGTTAAATGTTTGATGAGCATAGAAATCACTACTAAATATTGCTGGCGTCATTATAATATTTAAAATGACTAAGAAAAGCGTGCCAACTGCAAATGAAATAGTAGATGCATAAAAGGAAGAACGTGTAAATTGACTTAAACGTGAATTGATAGAAGTTTGAATGGGGATAAGCATGCCTACAACAATACCAAATAAATATAATAAAAACATAATTTTCACACTTTCTAATTAGAATGAGCCTATTATAACTAAAATGTTGTGTGAAATAAATAGTGAATATTAAACAAAAAAACAGCCTGAAGAGAACATTCCCTTCAGACTGTTTAAAGCTACAAGTTATTTCAAATACATATAAAATTGCATTATTTATCTTCAAATAGCACTGTTGTAGTTTTATCAACTAATTGGGCAGCTTGTACTTTGGCGATAGAACCACTTTTAGACGTTAATACATTTAAATCAACTAACGAATTCATACTATTTCTGACTAATTGTTCTGTGACAATATTGTTTACTTGTGGTAGTTGTAGCTTAAATGGTTTATCAAATGTTGTTTTAAAGTTAAGTTCAAGTGTTTTTGTCATAAGAATAACCTCCTATAAAATTGACATAGATTTGATAACTTCTACTTTTGAGTAAGATTCACCAGTAAGACGTTCAATGATAGAGCTGAACGTCTTAATTTGATCGTTTGATACTTGAGGATTGATGTTACTGAAACGACGTTTAAATTCTGTTACTTTTCCATCAGTATCTTGCTTAGCTAATGTTAAGACAATAGTTACTTGATTAATATCTGCCATAAACTTTGACCTCCTTTCATACTATATATCGTTACAAAATGAAAAAAGAGCCAATATTTTTAAAAATAATGTTTAAAAAAATGCTGAACGGTAATAAAACAATGTAACTTAATTATGATTGATTATTGATTAAGACACTTAAAAGTTGTGGGGATATATGAATAAAGTAGAGCCAATTAAAAAAATTGAAGATATAGAAAAAATGTACAAGGTTCTTAAAGCAAAATCTTTGAGGGATTATTTATTTTTTAAACTAGCTATACATACAGGATATAAAGTTTGTGAATTATTAACGCTTACAGTACAACAAGTTAAGTCGTTAGTTGAAAATGAAGGTTTACATATAATTAGTCACCAACAAGCTGTGAATATTAAGGTCAAGCTACCTGAAAATTTAATTTCAGAATTATTAAGTTATATAGAAGTTGAAGCGTTAAATGATGAAGATTTTATGTTTCAATCGACACGCACGCATAAAATATTATCTAGACAACAAGCTTATAGAATTATTCACCAAGCTGCTATTGAAGCGGAAGTGCCACATATTGGTTTAACTACTTTACGCAAAACATTTGCTTTACATGCTTATTTAAATGGGATTCCTATTTCGGTAATACAAAAATATTTAGGACATCAGACTTCTATAGAAACTTTAAAATTCATTGGAAAAGATGTAGATGATGAACAATGTACTTTTATTTCATTAAATTTATAGAGAAAAGGAGATTTTAGATGACTTTAGCTTATTTATTAGGTGCAATTGTCTTAGTTATTATAGCGATAGCTATTACTATGGCAAATAAACATTGGTCTAAATTTTCAGGCTATATTGCCATGATTGGACCAATACTTGCATCAGTATATTTTATAATACAACTACCCAAAGTAATAGCAGGACACTATTTAACAGTAAAATTACCGTGGATGGCATCATTAGATATCAATCTTGATTTAAGATTAGACGGTTTAAGCATCATGTTTGCTTTAATTATTTCATTAATTGGTATTGCAGTTTTTTTCTACGCTACTCAATATTTATCTGTTTCAACAGATGATCTACCTAGATTTTTTATATATTTAACGTTATTTATGTTTAGTATGCTAGGTATTGTTTTAGCAAATAATACTATTTTAATGTACGTATTTTGGGAATTAACAAGTGTATCATCATTTTTACTTATTTCTTATTGGTATGACAACGGAGATAGTCAATTTGGTGCGATTCAATCATTTATGATAACTGTATTTGGTGGATTAGCATTACTAGTTGGATTTATAATGCTTTATATTATGACTGGTACGAATACGATTACAGAAATATTATCTCGTGCAGACGATATTCAAGACCAACCATTATTTATCCCGATGATTATTATGTTTTTATTAGGTGCTTTTACTAAATCTGCTCAATTTCCATTTCATACATGGCTTCCTAAAGCAATGGCAGCGCCTACGCCAGTTAGTGCTTATTTACATTCTGCAACAATGGTTAAAGCGGGTATCTTCCTATTATTTAGATTTACTCCATTACTAGGTCTTAGTAATTTTTATATTTATACTGTGACATTTGTAGGATTATGCACAATGTTGTTTGGTTCGATAACTGCATTAAGAAATTATGATTTAAAAGGTATTCTAGCATACTCTACAATTAGTCAATTAGGTATGATTATGGCCATGGTAGGATTAGGTAGTGGCTTTGCTCAACACACGAATGATGCTTCATCGTCAATATATGCACTTATTCTTTTTGCAGGTTTATTCCACTTGATGAATCATGCCATTTTTAAATGTGCATTATTTATGGGCGTTGGCATTTTAGATCATGAAACAGGCTCAAGAGATATTAGAAAATTAAATGGTATGCGTTACTTATTTCCAAAAATGAATATTGTAATGTCTATAGCTGCATTATCTATGGCTGGTGTACCATTTTTAAATGGATTTTTAAGTAAAGAAATGTTTTTAGATGGTTTAGTTAAATCAATTAAATTAGAACAATTTGATTTAACTTTAACGATTATAATTGTTGCCATTGGAGTTATTGCGAGTATCTTCACATTTACTTATGCAATGTATATGTTAAAAGAAACATTTTGGGGTGAATTTGATAAAACTAAATTACCTAGGAAGAATATTCATGAACCGTGGCTATTCAGTATACCTTCCATTATTTTAATGGTATTAATACCTATTATATTCGTTATTCCAAATTTATTTAGTCAAAGTCTAATTAAACCTGCTTTAAGAAATGTAACTGGAATAGGGAAACAAGTAGATCAGCTTGCACCACATATATCCCAATGGCATGGCTTTAATTTACCGTTAATATTTACGATTTTGATTATTGTAGTTGGTTTGATTTTAGCGTGTGCCATAGATTGGAAGACAATTGTTACTGGTAAAATGCGTAGTATTTCTATGTCTAAAGCTTATGAAAAAGTTTATAGATATTTTGAAATTTACTCTACACACAGTATAAAACGCTTAATGCAAGATCGTTTAAATCAATATATTATTGCAACATTAGTCGTTTTTATGATGATTATTATGTATGGCTATATTCGCATTGGATTTCCAAAAGTGCACCAATTACATGTATCACAATTTGGACCATTAGAAATCATTTTAGCAATTGTAACTGTTGTAATAGGTATATCATTAGTATTTATTAGACAACGATTAACGATGGTTATTTTGAACGGTATTATCGGTTTTGTTGTGACATTATTCTTCATCGCTATGAAAGCACCTGATTTAGCTTTAACACAATTGGTAGTAGAAACAATTACAACGATATTATTTATTGTTGGTTTTTCAAGGTTACCTAACGTTCCAAGATCAAAGGTTAATATTAAAAGAGAATCAATTAAAATTGGTGTGGCATTAGTCATGGCAATATCAGTTGTGTCATTAATATTTGTTGCACAACAAGCTGATGGTATGGCATCTATATCAACTTTTTATCATCAAGCATATGAATTAACAGGCGGTAAAAATATAGTTAATGCTATTTTAGGTGATTTTAGAGCATTGGATACACTATTTGAAGGACTTGTCTTAATTATCGCAGGATTAGGAATCTATACATTATTAAATTACAAAGATAGGAGGGGTCAAGATGAAAGAGAATGATGTTGTGTTAAAGACCATCACGAAGTTAGTCGTTTTTATACTATTAACATTTGGTTTTTATGTCTTTTTTGCAGGTCATGATAATCCAGGTGGTGGCTTTATAGGCGGTTTGGTTTTTAGTTCAGCTTTTATTCTTATGTTTTTGGCATTTAATGTGTCGGATGTATTAGAAAGTTTACCAATCGATTTTAAAGCACTTATGGGTATTGGTTCATTAATGTCTGTTATAACTGCAATAGCACCAACATTCTTTGGTCAACCCTTCCTATCTCAATATGATGCAACAATAGCAATCCCACTATTTGGAAGCATTCACGTAACTACAGTTACAGTATTTGAATTAGGTATATTATTGTCCGTCGTAGGTGTGATTGTGACAGTTATGTTGGCATTGAGTGGTGAACAAACATGAATTTAATATTATTACTTGTTATAGGATTTTTAGTATTTATAGGTACGTATATGATTTTATCAGTCAATTTAATTCGTATCGTCATTGGGATATCAATTTATACACATGCTGGTAATTTGATTATTATGAGTATGGGGAAATATGGTTCGAATAGAGCAGAACCATTAATAACTAATGGAAATGATTTGTTTGTTGATCCATTATTGCAAGCAATTGTGTTAACTGCAATTGTTATTGGTTTTGGTATGACAGCATTCTTATTAGTACTCGTTTATAGAACATATAAAGTAACTAAAGAAGATGAAATTGATGGATTAAGGGGGGAAGATGATGCTAAGTAACTTAATAATTTTACCGATGTTATTACCTTTCCTTTGTGCATTAATTTTAATTTTCTTAAAAAATCAAGATCGTTTATCTAAGTATTTATATATAGGAACGATGGCTGTAACTACATTTATTTCGTTAGGACTTTTAGTTTATGTTATGCAGCATAAACCAATCACCTTAGATTTTGGTGGTTGGAAAGCACCATTTGGTATTCAATTTTTAGGAGATTCATTAAGTTTACTAATGGTCACAACCGCTTCCTTTGTCATTACTTTAATTATGGCATATGGATTTGGGCGTAGTGAAAGTAGAGCCAATCGTTATCATTTACCATCATTTATTTTATTTTTAAGTGTTGGAGTGATAGGCTCCTTTTTAACATCAGATTTATTTAATTTATATGTCATGTTTGAAATTATGTTATTAGCTTCATTTGTTTTAGTAACATTAGGTCAATCTGTTGAACAATTACGTGCTGCTATTATTTATGTTGTTCTTAATATTATTGGTTCATGGTTATTTTTATTGGGCATTGGATTATTATATAAAACCGTAGGATCTTTAAATTTTTCACATATTGCGATGAGATTAAATGATATGCAAGATAATCAAACTGTAACAATGATTTCACTTATTTTTTTAGTAGCATTTAGTGCTAAAGCATCACTGGTTATCTTCATGTGGTTACCAAAAGCTTATGCAGTGTTAAATACTGAATTAGCAGCTTTATTTGCTGCACTTATGACTAAAGTTGGAGCGTATGCGTTAATTAGATTTTTTACGTTAATGTTTGATGAACATACTAATATTACTCATCCATTATTAGTAGTCATGTCCTGTGTGACGATGGTGATTGGAGCATTTGGTGTCATTGCATATAAAGATATTAAGAAAATAGCGGCTTATCAAGTTATTCTATCTATTGGATTTATTATTCTTGGCTTAGGAACAAATACATTTTCAGGCATCAATGGTGCTATCTTTTATCTTGTAAATGATATTGTTGTTAAAACTTTATTGTTCTTTATTATAGGTAGTTTAGTTTATATTTCTGGCTATCGACAATTTCAATATTTATCAGGTTTAGCTAAGAAAGAACCATTCTTTGGTGTAGCTTTTGTTATCATGATATTTGCTATTGGCGGCGTTCCACCATTTAGTGGGTTTCCAGGAAAATTACTTATATTTCAAGGTGCTTTACAAAATGGGAATTATATTGGCTTAACGCTTATGATTGTTACTAGTTTAATAGCTATGTTTAGTTTGTTTAGAATATTCTTTTATATGTATTTTGGTGATAAAGATGGCGAAGAAGTAGAATTCAAAAAAATTCCTTTACAACGTAAGAGTATATTAGGCGTATTAGTTGCCGCTGTTATTTTTATGGGAGTAGCTGCACCAGTGATTTTAAATGTGACAACTAATGCTACTCAATTAAATACCAATGATCATTTATATCATCAACTGATTAATTCTCATCTAGAGGAGGAAGATAAATGAACCAAATTGTGTTAAATATAGTCATTGCATTTTTATGGGTATTATTTCAAGATGAAGAACACTTTAAACTCACAACTTTCTTCTCTGGATATATCATTGGCTTAATCGTTATTTATATTTTACATCGCTTTTTTAGTAATGAATTTTATCTACGTAAAATATGGGTGTTTATAAAATTTTTAGGAGTATACTTGTATCAACTTGTGACTTCTAGCTTTAGTACTATTAATTATATTTTGTTTAAAACGGAGGATATGAACCCAGGTTTGTTATCATATGAAACACGATTAACTAATGATTGGGCTATTACATTTTTAACAATTTTAATTATTATCACTCCAGGATCTACTGTCATAAGAATATCTAAAGACTCTCGTAAATTTTTCATTCATAGCATTGACGTTTCCGAGAAAGATAAAGAGAGTTTATTACGAAGTATTAAGCAATATGAAGATTTAATCTTGGAGGTGTCACGATGATTGAAACATTAACACATTTTTTTATTATTAGTTCTTTAATCATTTTTGGTATAGCCTTATTGTTATGTCTTTTTAGATTAATTAAAGGTCCTACAACTGCAGACAGAGTTGTGACATTTGATACTACCAGTGCAGTTGTTATGTCTTTAGTAGGTGTACTAAGCGTTCTAATGGGCACAGTGTCATTTCTAGATTCTATTATGTTAATTGCAATTATTTCATTTGTAAGTTCTGTATCAATATCGAGATTTATTGGAGGGGGCCGCGTTTTCAATGGAACTAGTAAAAGAAATCGTTAGTCTTCTATCGGCAATTATGTTATTTCTGGGCAGTATCATCGCATTGATAAGTGCTATAGGTATTATTAAATTCCAAGATGTTTTTTTAAGAAGTCATGCAGCAACTAAAAGTTCCACATTATCAGTATTATTGACACTTATCGGTGTGTTAATTTATTTTATAATGAATAGTGGCTTTTTTAGTGTAAGATTATTGTTATCAATCGTGTTTATTAATTTAACATCACCGGTAGGAATGCATTTAATAGCTCGAGCAGCGTATCGCAACGGTTCATATATGTATAGAAAAGATGACGCTAATACGCATGCATCTATTTTATTAAGTTCAAATGAACAAAATACAGATAAAGAACGGCGACATAGAGCTAAAATAAGAGAACAAAGACGACAATATTGGTATCAAAAAAATAAAAAATAAGCATATCTAAATACTAAATATAAGTAAAACGTTATCCAAGGAAGTTATCTTGATAGCGTTTTTTATTTTAGACTAATTTTGACAAAAAAATAGTAAGGACTACAAGCAAGTTGTTTATTTATTCAGAAAAATAATGATAAAATAATAGTAAGTGATTGTAAATTTAAGTAGTGACAATTAAATAAACATTTTTTAATGACATGTGATGATATTAGGAAGTGTAGCTATTAATTTTGTTACTTATGTTGCAATTAAATCTTTATAGAGAGGTGAAAGTTTGGAAATATTTGAGACAATATTGATATTTATTGCAGTAGTTATAATGAGTTCTTTCGTCCATACTTTCTTACCTAAAGTACCTCTTGCTTTTATTCAAATTTTCTTGGGAATGTTATTATTTATTACACCTATTCCAGTAGAATTTAATTTCGATTCTGAATTATTTATGGTAACGATGATTGCACCATTACTATTTGTCGAAGGTGTAAATGTATCTAGAGTACATTTACGTAAATATATTAAACCGGTAATGATGATGGCATTAGGATTAGTGATCACAACCGTTATTGGTGTTGGTTTCTTTGTACATTGGATATGGCCAGATTTACCATTAGGTGCAGCATTTGCGATTGCAGCTATACTATGTCCAACTGATGCAGTGGCAGTACAAGCGATTACTAAGGGTAAAGTATTACCTAAAGGTGCAATGACAATACTTGAAGGTGAATCATTATTAAATGATGCTGCAGGTATTATTTCTTTTAAAATTGCAGTAGGAGTACTCGTTACTGGAGTCTTTTCACCAATTGATGCAATTGAATTATTTATTATTTCATCTTTAGGTGGAGCTATCGTTGGTTTACTAATAGGGATAGCGTTGGTAAGATTCCGTCTAACGCTTATGCGCCGTGGATATGAAAATATAAATATGTTTACTATTATCCAATTGTTAACACCATTTATTACATATCTAATAGCTGAATTATTCCATGCGTCAGGAATTATTGCAGCCGTTATAGCAGGTTTGGTACATGGGTTTGAACGAGATAGAATTAGTCAAGTACGTACGCAATTACAAATGAGTTATAATCATACCTGGAATATTTTAGGTTATGTATTAAATGGCTTTGTATTTTCTATTTTAGGTTTTTTGGTTCCAGAAGTTATCGTTAACATTGTTAAAACAGAACCACATAATTTAATATTCTTGATAGGAATTACATTATTAATTGCACTGGCTGTGTATTTATTTAGATTTTTATGGGTTTATATTTTATATCCGAATTTTTATTTACCAGTTAGTCCATTCCAAAAAATTATGACCAAAGACGATGATGATAAGTTGGCTTCTGATAAACCACCAAAAAGAAGTTTATATGCCTTAATTATGACTTTATGTGGTGTTCATGGAACAATATCATTAGCCATTGCGCTAACTTTGCCGTATTTTTTAGCTGGACATCATACGTTTGAATTCCGCAATGATTTACTTTTTATCGCTTCAGGGATGGTAATTATTAGTTTAGTTATTGCACAAGTACTATTACCACTGATGACTAAACCGGCACCAAAAATTGTTATTGGTAATATGACCTTTAAACAAGCAAGGATTTATATACTAGAACATGTCATAGATTATTTAAATCAGAAGTCAACATTCGAAACAAGTTATCGTTACGGGAATGTAATTAAAGAGTATCATGACAAGTTAACCTTCTTAAAAACTGTTGAAAAAGACGATGAAAACTCTAAAGAATTAGAACGTTTGCAAAAAATTGCTTTTAATGTAGAAACAAAAACGTTAGAAGAACTAGTTGATAAAGGTGATATTACTAATAGTGTTCTTGAAAACTACATGCGTTATGCAGAAAGAACTCAAGTTTATAGACAAGCATCATTAATTAGAAGGATGATCGTACTTGCAAGAGGGGCTTTATTAAAACGTAGAGTTAAAACAAGAATTAATTCAGCTTCTTCCCTTAGTGTCACTGATAACTTAATGGAGCTTAATAAAATTAATAAAATGGTTCATTATAATGTAGTTAGTCGTTTAGCAAAAGAGACTAATAATGATAACAAACTAGAAGTAGGTATGGTATGTGATGGTTATCTAATGAGAATTGATAATTTAACACCAAGTAACTTCTTTAATTCAGAAAATGAAGATACTATAACTAAAATTAAATTAAATGCTTTACGTGAGCAACGACGTATTTTAAGGGAATTAATTGATAGTGATGAAGTTTCAGAAGGAACAGCATTAAAATTAAGAGAATCAATCAATTATGATGAAATGGTTATTGTCGATAGTATGACTTAAATCATATATTTGAATTATTTAATTATATGCATTTGAAGCGGATGATTAAGGATTTATAATAAATAGGGTTGATAGAAAATAGGTAAGCTATTTTCTATCAACCCTATTTTTAATTGTGCGCCCGGCATGGGTAATTACTAGACGGTGAAAGTCCGTTACAGGCTTGGTAGTAGGAACTGTTAGCGAAAGACAAGGGTGTCCATTGTGAAATGGAATCTGAAGGAAGTCGGACGCAAACACTCGCACTGACGAACAGAAATATCATACAAGGCTATGTGGAATGGATGAATCTGCAATACAAGATAAAGTCCGATACTACCCGAGTTCTATATAGTAAATGATGCAGTGGAATGAGTGGAAAGTGGTTACTCTTACCCGGGGAGGTCTCATCAGCGATAAAAAAAATCGTAGTAATAACGAATGATGAGAAGTCAGCAGAGGTCATAGTAGGTAGAAATACTGAAGGACTGAACAATATTCATACAAAGTAAAGAATGGAGGTTAGAGATTTACAACGTACAGAATACAATTAATGATTGGCAACTCATAGAAAGATAAGTAGTGGAACGAAAAAGGATATATGAGTGCGTACAGTAAATCTTAGGTGAAATGAAAGAAATGTATCGTGAGTCTCCATCTATGATGGAGCTTGTTGTAAGAGAGAATAATATACAAAAAGCAATTAAGAAAGTGAAGAAAAACAACGGTGCACCTGGCATCGATGGCATGCGAGTAAGTGAATTAACATCACATTTCGCAAAATACTTTCCACAAATTAAACAAAAACTGCTTGATGGCACGTATAAGCCACAAGCAGTAAGAAAGGTTGAAATACCTAAATCAAATGGGAAAAAGCGCGTGCTTGGAATCCCTGTCGCAAGAGACAGAGTTATCCAACAAGCCATTAAACAAGTCATTGAACCTAGTATCGACCGTACTTTCTCAAAACACAGTCATGGCTTTAGACCGAATCGTAGTACAGGAACTGCACTTAAAGAATGTGCAACATACTATGAAGAAGGTTACTTAGTTGCAGTTGATTGTGATTTAAAACAGTGCTTTGATATGTTGAACCATGATAAATTAATGTATCTATTTGAACGACATGTTCAAGATAAAGCCATTTCTAAATTTATTCGTAGAAGCCTACAGGTTGGTGCAATCGACCTCAATGGTAATTATCGAAGTAGAGAAATAGGTGCACCGCAAGGTGGTGTTATTTCCCCGTTACTTTGTAATATTTATCTTCACGAATTAGATAATGAATTGGAGAAACGTGGTCATCGCTTTGTTCGTTATGCAGATGACTTCGTCATCTTTGTACGTACAAAACGAGCGGGTCAACGTGTCATGGAAAGTGTGACAAAGTTTATCGAAAAAGACCTTAAACTTATTGTAAATAGTGAAAAGAGCAAGGTAGGTTCTATCACACGTTTAAAGTTCTTGAGTTGTCTAATGACCAAAGTAAATGGCACTTATCGTTTCAGACCGACTATGGAAGCAAGAAGAAATTTAAAACGCACCTTAAGACGTCTAACGAAACGAAATAGACCAGGTACCTTTAAAGAGATTATATCAGAAATTAATCAAGTAACACGAGGGTGGATAAATTACTTTGGTAAAGGATTTATTACAGGTTTTGTAACGAAGTTACAATCATGGTTAAACCGACGCATTAGACAACTAATCCTCAAAAGATGGAAAAGAATAAAAACCAAATATAAGATGTTACGTAAGTATGGACTTGACCATAAGAGTGCAATGAAAATTGCCAATTCAAGAAAGAAATACTGGCGCTTATCATCAACGCATGAAGTTCATCGTGCACTTACAACAAAACGTCTCTACAAGTGGGGGTTAGAACCATTAACCCAACTCGCAGAGACGGCTTACGCAAGATATTGAACCGCCGAGTACGGAACCGTACGCTCGGTGGTGTGAGAGGACGGATAATCAAATAATGGTTATCCTCCTACTCGATTTTAAATTTAAATAAAGAGACTGGGACAAAAACATGTCACACTTAAATTCAAGCATTTGGCAGTAACTGTCTGGTATGTAAAATGTTGAAAAATCAACGTTTTACATACCTAGTCAGTCTTGCCGGGGTGGGATTACAAAATAATTTGTTATGGAAAAATTATTTCTATCCCACTCCCTAAAATTCTACGGGGGAGGAATCCGTAGCTAGTGATACTTTGATAGGCCATATTCAAAGTATCAGATTATTTATAGCTTTTAATGGTATTAATACTTAACACTTCTGCACTAAGTGATAAGTTTCTCCGCTCAAAGAGCAAGTAATGTGTAAATGTCAATAAAAGAATGTACAAAAATGATTGTTTAAGAATGTACAAAAATGTCATTCTGTCTTTTCAACTTTCACAAAATGGTCTTTTAACCGATAAGACTTCCCAGTTATTTTTATGACATTTGAGTGATGTAATATGCGATCTAAAATGGCATTAGCTATTTTAGGGTCTTCAAATATTTCATTCCATAAATTGAAATTAATATTTGTAGTAAAAATGGTACTTTTCTTCTCATATCTTAAATCAATCAGTTGGAAAAAGAGTTTGGCATCTTCACTATCAATAGGTAAATAGCCTATTTCATCAATAATTAGTAATTTATATTTACTATAGTGCTTGAGTCTATTTTCTAACCGATTCTCTAATTGAGATTTTTTCAAATTTTGTATTAAATCATGACATTTAATGAAATACGTACTTACTCTTTTTTCGCTGCTGACATACCAATTGATGTAGCTAAATGGGTTTTACCTACACCACTTGGACCTAAAAAGACAATATTCTGATGGTTTTCTATAAATCGTAAATGAGTAAAATCTACGATTTCTTGTTTATTGACGTTAGGTTGGAATGAAAAGTCAAAGTCGCACAGTTCCTTTTTAAAAGGGAATGCTGCTACCTTAACCATTGATTCAATCATATTCTTTTCTTTAACTGCGATTTCATAATCACTCAATTTAATTAAAGTATCAATAAATGATAAATCGTTAGTGATACTAAAATCTATCACTTCATCTAAATGAGTAATCATTTGATTCATTTTTAGATATGACAGATTATCTTTTAAACGTTGGTAGTTAGTAATATTATTCATCATACATCTCTCCTATCGTTTTTAAATTATCTAAGGCCAGCTGATTAATATCATCATGGTCTCCATAGGAGACAGCTAGCGTTTCTAAATAGTGTTGTTGCTGATAATTTAATTTATGATGGGTAATAGGATGCTCAACGATTAATTTGGTGTTATAATAAACAAACAAACGTTGATCATAAACTTGAACTTCAACCGTTTTTCCATAGTATTCAGCAGGAACTGAGTACTGATTGGAGCGATATGTAATCATATTCGAACGATTGACTTTCAAATATTTATGTTCTACTTTATATGAGTTTCTTACATGGACATTGGGTAATGGCTGTAAGAAGCTCTTTTCTTTTTTTACTTCAATAATTGGTATTTTTCCTGTCCCATTATGCACTGAGTAATTCAAACGATCATTTAATTCGTCAATAAATTGTGGAATTTCATGTAAGTATAATTGTCCTTGATAGGCATGAATTTCATCTAATATTTTCATAATGGATTCAACTTTACCTTTCGTTCTAGGACGACCAGCTATACACGGCTTCACTTTAAAATTAAAATCATCAGCGAATTGTTTGAATTTAGGATTAACTTGTCCACTAAACGTTTCAGTCCTAGGTTGACTCATCACTGTTTTCATATTATCTGTAACAAGTTCCTCTGGAACACCTTCAATAGATTCAAAAGCTTGAACCATTAAATTAAGTAATACATCTAATGATTTACTCATCGTAACTTGCATAATTTTGAAGCGTGAATATGACAGGAGTAAAACACCAATATTTAAAGATACCTCTTGATGATCCTTCGTTTTAAATCTTATATCTTCCTTCCAATCAAATTGAGCTTGGCAACCTGGTTTTGTTTCAAATCTAGTTGTTCCAACAGGCGTTGACTTTTGTCGTCCTTTTTTAAAATAATTATTGAATAAATCATGTTTTCTTATATATGTTCTAAATGTGGAATACGCACAATTTAGACCATGATTATCTTTAAGGTATTGCCATAACACGCGTTTATAAAAGAATTTCTGTTCACATTCTTCAGACAACAATTCTTTTATTAAATCATAATAGGGATCAATTTTAGATTGTTTTTTTCGATTAACCGAAGGTTTAAAGCCATTTAAATATTTATCTATTGTTCTTCGATCTACATTCATTTGTCTTGCGATTTCACTTTTATTAATTTTCATGTTTAAGCTCTCCATAACAATTTTTAATTTTGGTAAATCTGAAAGAGTTGTAACTTCATAATCTGTATTTATATCTAAAGATAATTTCATTGTTATTCACCTCAATAAAATTATCTCTAAATTTTACAGATTGTACATACTTAAACAGTCAAAAGTGTACATTATTAAATTATCATTTCCAAGTAATGAATCGCAGTTTAAGCTAAACTGCATAAGAACTTCTAGCTTTTCACTGCGTTCAAAGAGCAAGCAGCGAATCGCAGTTTAAGCTAAACTGCATAAGAACTTCTAGCTTTTCACTGCGTTCAAAGAGCAAGTAATGAATCGCAGTTTAAGCTAAACTGCATAAGAACTTCTAGCTTTTCACTGGGTTCAAAGAGCAAGTAATGAATCGCAGTTTAAGCTAAACTGCATAAGAACTTCTAGCTTTTCACTGCGTTCAAAGAGCAAGTAATGAATCGCAGTTTAAGCTAAACTGCATAAGAACTTCTAGCTTTTCACTGCGTTCAAAGAGAAGTTCTAATACCACCATATCGTGCGATAGGGAACATATATTATAATAGGAGGGTAATATATTTTTTCGCACGATATGGGACTATTAGTCTTCATATTATGATTTAATTTACTTGGTAGTCCGGGACAAAAATCATTTTACACTTAAAATTAAGCATTTGTCAGTAACTGTCTGGTTTTCAAAATGTTGATCAATCAGTATTTTGAATACCTAGTCAGTCTTGCTGGAGTGGGATTACGAAATAAATTTTATAGAAAATTTATTTCTGTCCCTCTCCCTCAAGCAAATTAACTTTCATTTTAAAACCTAGCTATTTCATACTGCCGTGTACTGTTTCGATATTGGATTTCATCATTTTATAATATGAGTCGCCTTTAGTACCTTCTTTACCGATTGAATCCGTGTATACTTCTCCATAAATATCTTTATGTGTTTCTTCAGAAAGGCTTTGCATAGCTTTTTTATCTACACTTGTTTCAACCAATAGGTGTTTAAGATGATGTTGTTTTACAAAGTGAATGGCTTGTCTCATTTGAGTAGGTGTACCTTGTTTTTCTGTATTGATTTCCCAAATATAACCTGGTTTAATACCATATTGTTTTGAAAAATATTTAAAAGCACCTTCACTAGTTATCATAGCACGCTCATTTTTAGGAATATCATTAAATTTATCTTTGCTGCTGTTATTTAATTGTTCCAATTGAGATAAATATTTCTTCCCTTGGTTATCATAGTCATCTTTATGTTTGTTATCATTGTCGATAAAAGCTTGTTGAATTGTTTTGACGTATTTAATACCATTATCTAAACTTAACCAAGCATGTGGATCTTGTTTATCTTTATTGCCTTCTTCACCATTTAAATAAATGGGTGTTACATCTTTTGATACAGCAATCACTTTTTTATCTTTTAATGATTTTCCAGCTTGCTCAAGTGCTTTTTCAAACCAACCATTTCCAGTTTCTAAATTTAAACCGTTATACAAAATGACATCAGCATCTGTGAGTTTTTTAATATCTTTAGGCTTAACTTCATATTCGTGAGGGTCTTGGCCAACTGGCACAATACTATGTATTTCTACATCATCTCCACCGACATTTTTAGCCATATCGTATAGAATAGAATTTGTCGTTACAACTTTTAATTTATCATGTGATTTATCGCTAGCTTCTTTGTTTCCAGTGCCACAAGCAGCTAAAATTATCATAAATGCCAGTAATATAGGTATTATTTTTTTCATATTGTTATTCCTCGTTTCTTTTTATGTGTAAATTTTGAAAATGATAAAGTTGCTATGTAAATAATAAATGTACAAATAACTATTGTTGCACCACTAGGAATGTTGTAAATGTAACTATAATAAAGTCCAATAATAGAGCTAATAATACTAATTAAACTTGCAATTATCATCATTGTATATAAATTTTTACTGATTAAAAAAGCTGTAGAAGCAGGTGTAATCAGTAAGGCAACTACTAAAATAATGCCGACTGTTTGGATACTTGCAACAGTTACTAAAGACAAGAGCAGCATAATAAAGTAATGAATTAATGTCGTATTTAAACCACTCATTCTGCTAAATGTTGGATCAAATGTTGAAATCATTAACGGACGATAAAATATAATGATAAGTAAAAGTACAATAAGACCAATAATAATTGTTGTCCAAAATGCACTTTGAGTGATTGCTAGTAAGTTACCGAATAAAATATGATACAAATCTGTAGTACTATTAATTAAACTAATAATGATTATTCCTATTGCTAGAAAAGCTGTAAAACTGATACCAATTGCTGCATCAGGTTTGGTCTTACTACTAGAAGTGATGTAGCCAATAAAAATACTTGCAATCATTCCTGTGATCAATGCTCCTATAAACATAGGTATACCAAATAAAAATGATAAAGCTACTCCAGGTAAAACTGCGTGACTCATAGCATCTCCCATAAGTGATAGCCCACGAAGTACTATTAAACTTCCTACGGTACCACATACTATTCCAACAATAATTGAAGTTATTAAAGCTCTGTTTAAAAATTGATATGTAAATAAATGTTCAAAAAATTCTAGCAAGTGGCATCACTCCTTTGACTATTATCAAGGTAATCAGTACTCGACATAAATGTTTCGTTTAATCGTTCTATTGTCATAGCTTCTTCACTAAGACCAAAAAATCGTATAGTTCTATTGAGAAGTAGAATGCGATCAAAGTATTGTTCTGCCTTAGACAAATCATGATGCACAATTAAAATAAGCTTCCCCAAATTTTTAAGTTGATTAATTTTCTTCATGATGAGTGCTTCACTATTAAAGTCAATTCCTACAAAAGGTTCATCTAGAAAATAAACTTCACTTTCAGACATCAATGCTCTTGCAACTAGTACACGTTGTAATTGTCCACCACTTAGTTCAGAAATTTGACGACGTTTTAAAGGTCTAAGCTCAAGTTCATCAATAAGTTGTTCTAATTTTTGACGATTATTAATAGTTGGCTTTGTAAACCAGCCAATATCTTTATAACAACCTGATAAAATAACTTGTTCAACATTAATAGGGAAGTCTAAGTCTATATGAGCTTTTTGAGGAATATATGTAATGTAATCCAATTGTTGTTGTATAGGTTTGCCATACAATAATTTTGTACCTGTAGCGTTAAATTCACCTATTAATGATTTAATTAACGAAGATTTACCTGCACCATTAGGGCCCATAATACCGATAATTTCTCCACAAATAGGAATACTTAACGTTATGTTATTTAAAACATGTTTTTTCCCTAAATATAAATTTAATTGTCTTATTTCTAACAAATTTTAACCACCACCTAACTAAAAGTTTAGGTTAACCTAATTAATTGTATAATAAACTGATAATATTTATCGTGTCAAGTAAATTCATGATATAATAAAGTGAATGTGTGTGAGGTGAAAGTATGTTAACAGAAGAAAAAGAAGACTACCTTAAAGCGATTCTTACAAATGATGGTGATAAAAACTTTGTTTCAAATAAAGCTTTATCTCAATTTTTAAAAATCAAACCACCGTCAGTTAGTGAAATGGTTAGTCGGTTAGAGAAAGCTGGATATGTCGAAACGAAACCGTATAAAGGTGTTAAACTTTCTCCAAAGGGTTTAACGTATACTTTAGATATTATTAAAAGACACCGTTTGCTTGAATTGTTTTTAATAGAAATTTTGAAATACAATTGGGAAGAAGTACATCAAGAAGCAGAAATCTTAGAACATAGAGTTTCTGATTTATTTGTGGAACGTTTAGATAGTTTGTTAGATTATCCTGAAACATGTCCACATGGTGGAGTCATTCCTAGAAATAATGAGTATCAAGAGAAATATGTTACATCAATTTTAAATTATGATTCTGGGGATATTGTAACCATTAAACGTGTTAGAGATAAGACTGACCTACTCATCTATTTATCCAGTAAAGATATTACTATAGGTAATGAAGTTGAAATCGTATCTAAAGATGACACTAATAATATTATACTAATTAAAAGGTTAGATCATGTAGTTGTTCTAAGTTACGATAATGCGATGAATATTTTTGCGGAAAAATAATAAAAGCTTAATCAGGAAGTTGAAATATAGCATAGATACTATATTCAGTAACCTGATTAAGCTTTTTAGTTATTGTATAACGCCTGTAAACGTTAATAGGATATCGACAGAATATAAATTAAAAACAATCCAAATGGTACTATAAATGAATGTAGGAATATGACTCAATTCGGCAAGTGCGCTGCCATCCCATGAAACTCGAGGTCTAAAAAAAGTAAGTTTGATAATAGTCCAACTAGACTGTAATACTTCTCCTAATAAGACACCAAGTATATATTGATAAACAAAAGATGCAATTAATTGTATTGAGTCAGTATGTCCACCTGTAACTATGAAGTAAAGTAAGGTACTAATTAATATGATGACAATAATAGGTGATAATTTACGTGACGTTAATACTAAAAAGTACACGAAAATTAATAAATAGCCAAGTACGAATAAACTTGGCACAGTATAATGACTTGAAGCTAGTCCTAATAAAAGCATTAACGGTGGCATGATGTATCCACCTAGCGTAGTCAACCACTGTCCAGCAATACTCTTAGATTGTGTAATAGCATAGCCCTGTTGCAATGTTTGTTGACGTTCATTTGGGCTAGTGACGATGACTAAATCTTTTGCACGACCACCAGCTATTTTGTTGAAAATAACATGACCAAATTCATGTGTTAGTACAGGAATGTAGTTCAATAAAATATCTAAATAACTAATAATTAGGCGATTTCTATAGTAGTGAACGACAATATAAGTAATAGCAATAAAAGCTATAATTATAATGTTCAACTGAACATGAGTATTAAAAAATAAAGATAATGCAGTCATAATAGGTACCTCTTTAAAATATTTTTATCCAATATCGTAATTGTTATATTATAAATTAAAATGCAGCAAATGTCTTTGGACTTAAGGCTTAGCCTAAACATATATTTTACTGTTAAATTGATAATTGGATATGTTAAAATAAAACAAAATTATTACGAAGTACTTATAATATATATAGTATATATTTAAAATATTTGAACAGAAGATTAAATAGAATAGGAGTTTTCTTTTATGACTATTGAAGAAAAACCCGATGCAGTAAAAGTAGACATTTTAGGTGTTCATTTTGATAATACTTCAATGTTACAAATGGTAGAAAACATCAAAGACTTTTTTGCACAACAAACAACAAATAATTTATTTATAGTAACAGCAAATCCTGAAATTGTAGATTTTGCAACTAGTCATCACGCTTATAGGAAATTAATTAATGGGGCGAGTTATGTTGTAGCTGATGGAACAGGCATCGTTAAAGCATCTGAACGTTTAAATAATCCTTTAGATAGTAGAATACCTGGTATTGAATTAATGGAAGAATGCATGAAAATTGCTCATGTTAATCATCAAAAAGTATTTTTATTGGGAGCAACTAATGATATTGTTGAACGTGCTCAACATTCACTTCAACTTTGTTATCCTAATATCACATTTAATCATCATCATGGTTATATAGATTTGGAAGATGAGACAGTCATTAAGCGAATTAAAATGTTTAACCCAGATTATATTTTCGTTGGTATGGGATTTCCCAAACAAGAGCAATGGATTATGAAACAAGAGCATCAATTTCAACAAACTGTAATGATGGGAGTTGGTGGCTCGCTAGAAGTATTTTCAGGAGCTAAAAAGCGTGCGCCACTATTATTTAGAAAGCTTAATATTGAATGGTTTTATAGAGCTATTATAGATTGGAAAAGAATTGGACGCTTAAAAAGTATTCCTAAATTTATGTTTAAGGTTGCTAAAGCTAAACGTCAATTAAAATCATAAAATAAGGGAGTGGGATAGAAAAAAATTTCTATAAAATTTATTTCGTAATCCCACCTCGGCAAGACTGACTAGGTTTTCAAAATGTTGATTTATCAACTTTTTGAAAACCAGACAGTTACTGCCAAATGCTCAATTTTAAGTGTGAAATACATTTTGTACTAGGCTCCAAATCAGAGAGAAACTACAAAATAATTTTTAAAAATTATTTTGTAGTTTCTCTCTTTTTTATGCTATTAATTTATTTAATAACAAAACGAGATTCATCAAGTTGATCTCGAAATGCTTTTTGTTCAGCTTTAGATTTCTTTTTAAAGTCTTGTAGAAAAGATTCATATTTAGGTAATACATCGTTTAATTCACCATAATCTTTTAACTTTCCACCTTCTATCCACGCAATTTTAGTACAAAATTGTTTTACTTGGCCTAAGTTGTGACTGACAAAGAAAATAGTTTTGTTTTGTTCTTTAAACTCATAAATTTTATCAAGACATTTTTGAGCAAAAGTTTGGTCACCTACGGATAAAGCTTCATCAATAACTAATATATCTGGATTAACAGTTATATTTATTGAAAATCCTAATTTAGCACGCATACCACTTGAATATTTTTTAACTGGTTGATAAATAAATTCACCCAATTCACTAAATTCGACAATTTTAGGTGTCAATTCTTTAATTTCTTTACGTTTGAAGCCCATGCATAACATTTTAAATTCAATATTCTCTATGCCAGTAAGTTGACCACTTAATCCAGCACTTATAGCTATAACACTTACTTCACCGTTTCGTTCAATAGATCCAGAAGTGGATGTTAGGGAACCACCGATTATGTTACTTAATGTAGATTTTCCAGAACCATTAATACCAACTAGACCGATAACATCTCCCTCATATGCTTCTAAACTTAAATTATCTAGAGCGTAAAAAGTTTTGTTTTTATGCTTTGGGATCAGAGCATCTTTCATTCGCTCTTTATTGGTCCTATATATACGATATTCTTTAGTTACATTTTTAATTTTTACAGAAACGTTCATTTGTAGACCTTCCTTATTTACATTTGTATAAATTATAATATACTATACAACAGTTGTTAAATTTTAAAAGCTATTGTAAAGTGAAGAGAAGATTTTAATTTAAGATTTGGTTTAAAATTAGACTATAAGCATAGTTAAATTTACAAAATATTTCAACTTAGATGATTGTTTAATACAATAGTATTATAATAAAATAACAATTTGTAGATGAAAAGGAATCGATTTTAGAGAATTTTTGTGTGAAATCAAATAGATAGATTTAATTGTCTGAAAGTGTGGTTTGTTAAATGTTAGCAATTGGAACAGTATTTAAAGAACATGTTAAGAATTTTTATTTAATACAAAGGTTGGCACAATTTCAAGTTAAACTTTTAAACCATAGCAATTATTTAGGTGTGGCATGGGAATTAATAAATCCAGTTATGCAAATTATGGTATATTGGATGGTCTTTGGTTTAGGAATTCGAAGTAATGCTCCAATTCATGGAGTGCCATTTGTTTATTGGCTATTAGTAGGTATTAGTATGTGGTTTTTCATAAACCAGGGTATTTTAGAAGGAACGAAAGCAATTACACAAAAATTCAATCAAGTATCTAAGATGAATTTTCCACTGTCTATTATTCCAACATATATTGTTACAAGTAGATTTTATGGTCATTTAGGATTATTGCTCTTAGTTATCATTGCATGTATGTTTACGGGTATTTATCCTACAATACATATCGTACAATTATTAATATATGTACCGTTTTGCTTCTTCTTAACGGCATCAGTTACTTTACTCACATCAACATTAGGTGTCCTCATAAGAGATACACAAATGTTAATGCAAGCATTGTTAAGAATATTATTCTACTTTTCACCAATATTATGGATGCCAAAAAACCATGGTATTAGTGGAGTTATTCATGATTTGATGAAATACAATCCAGTATACTTTATCGCAGAGTCATATAGAGCAGCTATATTATTTCATGAATGGTACTTTATCGAACATTGGCGTTTAATGTTGTATAATATTGGTATCATTGCCGTATTCTTTATTCTCGGCTCAATTTTACACATGAAGTATCGAGATCAATTTGCAGATTTTCTTTAAATAAACTATTAAAATATGACCTCACTACATTTAAAAATGGCAGTGAGGTTTCTTTTTGTTTATACTAATAAAAATAGTAGTACAGTTAGTGTTTATTCATATGAAATTTAATAATTGAAGTTCTCTTGAAGCGTACATATTAATGACTACTAAAATTAAAAAGTAAAAGTTGGGATATAATGGAGATTTTAATAAAAAGAGTATATTTTTTGATTATAAAGCTAATCACGATAGCTATGTTTCCAGTACGTATGAAGCAAAGACATATAACTGTAATGATGACTTTTCCAGATGATATGATGCCAATTATTACGACATTGATTAAAGAAGGATATAACTTAACTATCATTACCAATAAAACAAATAACCATTTGTTACAAAATTTAACTCATACAACGGTAATAAATAGTAATCAAAGCCATATTATTCACCAAGTTAAAGCTTTAAAAGAAGCGAAGGTAGTTATCATAGATAATTATTATTTATTGTTAGGTGGATTTCGTAAAAATAAAAATCAAACAATTATTCAAACGTGGCATGCTAGTGGTGCACTCAAGCATTTTGGCTTAGCCGATCATCAAGTTGATCACAATAATAAGAACATAGTTGAACTGTATAAAAAAGTTTATAATGCGACAGATTATTATTTAATAGGTTCAGATAATATGTCGCAGTGTTTTGCTACTGCATATGCAACGAATGAGCATCAAATGTTAAAATATGGTTTACCAAGATTGCAACAATATTTCACAACCGACATGAAACAACTGAAGCAAAAATTAAGAGATCAATATCAAATAAATAAAAAATTAGCAGTATATTTACCGACCTATAGAGAAGATACTGATAATAAAACGCTTGATAAGGTATATTTTGAACAACAATTACCTAACTATACACTCATTAGCAAATTTCATCCATCGGTTGAAACTAATGATAATTCGCAAATTACAACTTCTGAATTGCTCATTATGGCAGATTTAATCATTAGTGATTATAGTTCAATACCGATAGAAGCTAGTTTAATTAATACGCCTACAATATTTTTTGTTTATGATGAAGAAGAATATGAAAAAACACGTGGACTAAATCCATATTATTATCAAATACCATCAGCATATAAAGTTAAATCTGAAGGAGAGTTAATTGCATTAATTAGAGAATCTCACACCACATTTTTACCTATATTCAAAGATTGGCATCAATACAATGATGAAAACAGTATGACTAAATTAATAAATTTTATAGAAAGTGTGATGAATGATAAATGAAATTAACAATTATTGTGCCAATGTTAAATCATGAACAAACGATTAAGGCTGCATTGACGTCTATAAATAGTAATGAAAACTATAACATCATTTGTGTTGATGGTGGATCTAAAGACCGTACAGTGGAAATGGTTGAAGAACTATCGAGAGAATTGAAAAACATTTCAATCATTCACCATCATCAACCATCACTAGGAAGTTGTATTAATAGAGGATTAATGTCAATTGAACATAGTGAGGATGCAAGTAATGATGCATTTATGGTTTTACTTCCTAATAGTGTTGTCTTACCTAGTAGGTTAAATATGTTAACGACAGCGTTTCAAAGTGATAGTAATATCGATATTGTTATAGGACAAGTGGCTAGAGATTATCATGGTGAATGGCGTTCAAAAACAGCTAGTGAAATGATTCAAAGTGACAGTTTGACTACTTTAAGTCATCAACCAGAGTTACTCTATGATATGACGTTTAACGCTAAATTATTTAGTACGAAATTTTTATCTTTAAGATGTAATGAGGATATTAATTTAGCATACAGTCATTTATTTATTGCTAAAGCATTAACAAAAGCAACTGACATACAATTAGTACCCAATATTATCATAGGTGATAATAGTAGTGATAGAAATCTATCTGAAAATGTAGAATTTAGTAAAGTAAGTAGTCAATTGCGTTTCATCAGACAACAAGTGATGGAATCATTATTATTACAATCTCAGAAATTAATTTACAGTGAAGTTATGGATATCAATGTTTACAATGAATTATTGCAAGTTTATTTAACACAGCATTCAACTTTGACGCTTGAATTTATCAGTGAAGTTGCCACATATATTGAATTCATGCAACAAACTGATTATCTTTATAGTAATATATTTGATATTGTGGACACAGTTGAGCGCTTTGGAAGTGATTGGACGAATGAAACTTATGAAATTTGGAAGAATAATCTCGTTAATATAGGCATTAAACGTCCTGGATTAAGAAAGTTCAAATTGCAATTAATAGCTAAGAAAATTATGAAATTAACAAATGATAATAGAAGATAATTTATTTTAAATGAAAAATTAGTGTAAAAAACTTAAAATCATCGATAGTGCATTGATAACAAAATAGAAGTAAATAAAAGTAAAATATTAAAAAAGCAAAAACCATCTCGATTGTTGTTCAGTATGATGTGAACGTCAATCGAGATGGTTTTGTTATTTATTATTTACGTTTTCTAAAAATTGCATGTATAATTTTAAAAATTAAATAAGCTAAAGCAATAACTGTAATCGCACCACCAACAATTGCTAAGATGGGGTGTTCAGTCCAAGTAATTTTTGCAACGGCATTGGCTTTATGAACTATGGGTTTATGAATTTCAACTGATGGTGGACCAGTACTTTTATTTATAAATTGTCTGTCATAATCTACGTGTACTTTACCATCTTTGATAACTAAGTCATAATCCTTTTTAGAAAAATCTGCCGGTAACACATCATATAAATCACTTTCTACATAATATGTTTTACCATTGATTTTTTGTTCACCTTTAGACAATATTTTTTGATATTTATATTTACTAAAGGATTGTTCCATTAAAGCATTACCCATCATATTACGCTGTTTTTCTCCACCAAGGTTATCGTAATCTCCAGTACCTAAAAGTACTTGATTGATTCTAAATTTACCACGTTTTGTAGTGATAGTGTGATTGTAATTAGCAGTATCACTTGAGCCAGTTTTAAGGCCATCTGTTCCTTGGAGACTCATTTTAGCACCTTCAAGAGAATGATTGAAAGTGTAATAAGTTACTCCGTGAGTTGTTGGTGCTAATTGTTTAGTAAAATGTAATATTTTAGGCGTTTCTTTAATAACATGTTGATCCAAGATGGCGTAATCTCTTGCAGTTGTAGAATTACGCTCTTCATTTTTATATTTTGAAGGAGCAAAACTACGTAATCTAGAGTTTTCAGCTCCAGTAGGGTTAACAAAATGAGTATTTGTCATTCCTAAAGTTTTAGCTTTTTTATTCATTAAATCAACGAAATCATTAGTATTGTTAGAAACTTTATTCGCTAAAATTAAGGCTGCAGCATTACTTGAATTTGATACTGTTATTTGTAGTAGGTCAGCAATAGTCCATTCTTGCCCTGGATATAATTTAGTATTACTTAATTCAGGTAATGTAGACATTAAATATTCTTTATCTGTCATTTTAACTTTATCATTTAATGAAAGTTTACCTTTATTGACCGCTTCTAATGTTAAATACATAGTCATCAATTTAGTCATTGAAGCAGGATTCCATTTAGTATCAACATTATATTGATATAAAATTTGTCCAGTTTGGCTAACATTGATAGCACTTGTTGGTTGATAAGCTTCAGTTACACCACTATAACCATAGTCGTTTGCAACTTGAACCGGTGTTTCACTACTATTGGCAGCTTGAGCCAAAGGTGTTAATATGACGCTCACTAATATTAACATTAGCATTAAAGTAAATATTTTTTTCATAATACCTTAAATCTTCCTTTTCCATAAAATATTCCCAATTAAAGACACGTAGGTGTTAGATTACTAAATGTCATAAATTTATGATTGAATATGAGCATTTATTGCAATAAATTTGAAAAGTAATAACAATTGATTAACTAGCAAAACAGTTGATGTTATAATGTTGATTACGAAGTATGAAATTACATATAAGTAATTAACATTGTTAATGGATGGTTGTTATTGATTTAAACTTTATTAAAATTTTGCAATAGCAATATTCTATCATATAAATGTTCTGAAAGGTATTTTGGGAAATTGACATAATTGACTTTTTGAAATTTAATGAAGAATGAAATTATTTTTTGTTAGCACTTTGTTGAGTAGATTAATATTCGTCAAATATATTCAAAAGAGGTAAGACAATGAAACAACAAAACCCTTTGTTTTTCTTATTTAAAAAGCTTAATTGGCCAATAGGATTGATTATTGCAGCAGTAACAATCTCATCATTGGGAAGTTTAAGTGGCTTACTTGTACCATTATTTACAGGTCGTTTAGTAGACAAGTTTTCAGTGAGTAATATGAATTTCGGACTCATTGGTATTTTTGCAGGTATTTTTTTAGTTAATGCATTATTAAGTGGTTTAGGATTATATTTATTGAGCAAAATTGGTGAGAAAATTATTTACGCTATTCGTTCAGTATTATGGGAACATATCATTCAATTGAAAATGCCATTTTTTGATAAAAATGAAAGTGGTCAATTAATGAGTCGTTTGACTGATGATACTAAAGTTATTAATGAATTTATATCGCAAAAGCTTCCTAATTTATTACCATCATTAGTTACGTTAATAGGATCGATGGTCATGTTGTTTATTTTAGATTGGAAAATGACGCTATTAACATTCATTACCATTCCTATTTTTATTTTGATCATGGTTCCATTAGGTAGAGTCATGCAGCGAATTTCAATAAATACACAATCTGAAATTGCTAATTTTAGTGGTTTATTAGGTAGAGTACTTACTGAAATGCGTTTAGTAAAAGTATCTAATACGGAACGTTTAGAATTAGATAATGCTCATAAAAATCTTAATGAAATTTATAAATTAGGTTTAAAACAAGCTAAAATAGCAGCTATTGTACAGCCGATTTCTGGTGTGGTGATGCTATTAACAATTGCTATTATTTTAGGATTTGGTGCGTTAGAAATATCAACTGGTGCGATAACAGCTGGTACATTAATTGCTATGATATTTTATGTCATCCAGCTTTCAATGCCGTTGATCAACTTATCTACATTAGTTACTGATTATAAAAAAGCTGTAGGTGCAAGTAATAGAATCTATGAAATTATGCAAGAACCTATTGAACCTACAGAAGCATTAGAAGATTCTGAACATGTGCTAATTAATGAAGGTATCTTATCATTTGAGCATGTTGATTTTAAATACGATGTGAAGAAAATATTGGATGATGTATCATTTAATATTCCACAAGGGCAGGTTAGTGCATTTGTTGGTCCATCTGGTTCAGGTAAAAGTACGATATTTAATTTGATAGAACGCATGTATGATATAGAAGCAGGCGATATCAAATATGGTAATGAGAGTATTTATGATATTCCGTTATCTAAATGGCGTCGTAAAATTGGTTATGTCATGCAATCTAATTCAATGATGAGTGGAACGATTAGAGACAATATTTTATATGGAATTAACCGTCACGTGTCGGATGAAGAATTAATAGAATATGCAAAATTAGCTAACTGTCATGATTTTATCATGCAATTCGACGAAGGATACGATACGCTTGTTGGTGAAAGAGGTCTTAAATTATCTGGTGGTCAACGTCAAAGAATTGATATTGCTAGAAGTTTTGTCAAAAATCCAGATATTTTACTTCTTGATGAGGCAACTGCCAATTTAGATAGTGAAAGTGAATTAAAAATCCAAGAAGCATTAGAAACCTTAATGGAAGGTAGAACTACAATAGTTATTGCACATAGATTATCAACAATTAAAAAAGCAGGTCAAATTATCTTCTTAGATAAGGGCGTTGTAACCGGAAAAGGTACACATGCTGAATTGTTACAAACTCATGAGAAATATAAACATTTTGTAACATCACAAAAATTATCAGATTAACAAATAAGCATTTCATTGATCAGATTAATAATATCAATGAAATGCTTATTTTTGTAACACCAAAATATAACGACTGATTTAACAAAATCGATATTTTAAGACAAAAAGTGACGTGGTATAATGAAAACTGTAAGAAAAATACATACAGTAAATGTCATATCCTATTTTAATAAAATATGATATCTAAATTTTCAAAAAATAAAGTATAGGTAGGTGCCAAATGTTTTTACTCATCAATATTATTGGTCTGTTTGTATTCTTAGGTATTGCAGTTCTATTTTCTAGAGATAGAAAGAATATTCAATGGAAATCAATTGCAATATTAGTGTTATTGAATTTATTTTTAGCATGGTTCTTTATCTATTTCCCATGGGGGCAGTCAGCAGTAAAAGGGTTGGCTAATGGTATTGCTTGGGTAGTAGAATCTGCACATGCTGGTACAAAATTTGCATTTGCTAGTTTCGTCAATACTAAAATGATGGATATGGCAGTTTCAGCACTATTTCCAATTTTATTAATTGTGCCATTATTTGATATTTTAATGTATTTTAATATCTTGCCTAAAGTGATTGGTGCTATTGGTTGGTTGTTAGCAAAAGTTACACGACAACCAAAATTTGAATCATTTTTTGGTATTGAAATGATGTTTTTAGGAAATACTGAGGCATTAGCTGTATCTAGTGAACAGTTAAAACGTATGAACGAAATGCGTGTATTAACAATTGCTATGATGTCGATGAGCTCAGTATCAGGTGCCATTGTCGGGGCTTACGTTCAAATGGTACCAGGTGAATTAGTTCTAACTGCGATCCCTTTAAACATCGTTAACGCCATTATCGTTGCATGCTTATTAAATCCAGTTAGTGTTGAAGAGCGAGAAGATATTATTTATAGCATTAAAAATAATGAAGTAGAACGACAACCATTCTTCTCATTTTTAGGTGATTCTGTATTAGCCGCTGGTAAATTAGTATTAATCATTATTGCATTTGTTATTAGTTTTGTAGCATTAGCAGATTTAATTGATCGATTTATCAACTTGATTACTGGTTTAGTAGCTCACTGGATTGGTATGAAAGGTAGCTTCGGTTTAAATCAAATCTTAGGAGTCTTTATGTATCCATTTGCCTTGTTATTAGGTTTACCTTTAGATGAAGCATGGTTAGTAGCACAACAAATGGCTAAGAAAATAGTAACTAATGAGTTTGTTGTGATGGGTGAAATTTCTAGTCAAATAAGCTCATATACACCACATCATCGTGCAGTTATAACAACATTCTTAATATCATTTGCTAATTTCTCAACAATAGGAATGATTATAGGAACATTAAAAGGAATTGTTGATAAGAAAACAACTGACTTTGTGTCAAGATATGTTCCAATGATGTTATTAGCGGGCATCCTAGTGTCATTATTAACAGCAGCATTTGTTGGTTTATTTGCATGGTAAGTTCAAGGAAATTAGAGTATGCATTCTATGCGTACTCTTTTTTTATTGCCATAATAAAAACCAAGTACACATTACTATGTACTTGGCTTTTATGGGAAATGAATATTATTGTACTAATGACAGTAAGGACTAGGTACAGTCATAGTACTTCGAGCAAAATTTGTTTTGTTATTATAAACAACACAAAGGAGATAACTTCTTTATTGAAGAAGTTAAAAACAGTATAGCAGATAAGAAAGTAAAAGTAAATTAAAAATTCAGAATATTTTTAAAAATATTACGATAACATTTGAACTTCTTTATAAAATGGCATTGTAGATAAAGGTTTTAGGAATAATCATCCTATACTTATTATGATGTGATTGACAGTAACTATCTAGATAATAAAATATCGTTAAATTAATTTCTTTATAATTATAATCAATCTTGTAGAGGAAAGATGATTTAGGAAATAAATCCCTGTAAAATATTTTTGCAACTTATGCTTAATAAAGTTGTTTAAAGGGTGTTGTGACGCTTTTTTTAGTGTGCTACTATTTTTATAGTCTAATAAATAAAAAGGGGATGGTTAAGTGAATAAAACATTGAGAGATTTAATATTTATAGTCTTTGGCTCATTTATATTTTCAGCCGGCGTTAATGCGTTTATTATATCTGGTAATCTTGGTGAAGGTGGCGTTACTGGTATTGCTATTATTTTATACTATGCCTTTCATCTGTCACCAGCCATTACAAACTTTGTAGTTAATGCAGTTTTAATTGCTATCGGCTATAAGTTTTTAAGTAAAAGAAGTATGTACTTAACCATCATCGTTACTATACTCATTTCTATATTTTTAAGCTTAACTAAAACATGGCAAATAGAAACTGGTAACATTATAGTTAATGCTATTTTTGGTGGAGCTAGTGTTGGTTTAGGTATTGGGATTATTGTTTTAGCTGGTGGTACAACTGCAGGTACTACCATATTAGCTAGAATAGCAACGAAGTATTTAGATGTTAGTACTCCATATGCGCTGTTTGGCTTTGATATTATTGTCGTACTTATTTCATTAAGTGTAATACCTATTGATAAAGTATTAGTCACAGTTATATCACTTTATATTGGTACAAAAGTCATGGAATTTGTTATTGAAGGATTGAATACTAAAAAAGCTATGACGATTATCTCAACTAAACCTGAGGAATTAGCAAAAGCAATTGATGAACAAATTGGTAGAGGCTTAACAATATTAAATGGACATGGTTATTATACTCGTGAAGAAAAAGATGTATTATATGTTGTTATTTCAAAAACACAAGTATCAAAAGCTAAGCGTTTAATTAAAAAATTCGATGAGCATGCATTTTTAGTAATTCATGATGTACGTGATGTTTATGGCAATGGTTTTTTTGATGATTAATAGTAAAATGATAATAAACGAGACGAATTAAATCTAAATAAACTTCTCTATAAAAGTGTTTGTTACTGTGACATTTTTACTAGAGAAGTTTTATTATATTAATTAATAGATAAATAAAATGAATGGAATGTTAGTCAATAAGTTAGAAAAATGTTATAATATCATCTGTGATAATGATTATCAATTGGGAAAAATCAAATTTATAACTATTAAATTTATTTTGTTAAATGCAATAAATTGATATTGAAGAAAGTAGGGTAATTATGAGCCGTTTAAATGGTCAACAAGTAAAAATTGGATATGGCGATAGCACTATTATTAATAATTTAGATGTTGAAATTCCAGATGGTAAAGTCACATCTATTATTGGCCCAAATGGTTGTGGCAAATCTACATTATTGAAAGCTTTGTCACGTTTATTAGCAGTGAAAGAAGGGCAAGTCAATTTAGACGGACAAAATATCCATACACAATCAACTAAAGAAATCGCTAAAAAGATAGCGATATTACCACAATCACCTGAAGTGGCTGATGGGTTAACAGTAGGTGAATTAGTATCTTATGGTAGATTTCCACATCAAAAAGGTTTTGGGAGATTAAGTGCTGAAGATAAGCAAGAGATAGATTGGGCTATGGAAGTGACTGGAACCAAAGAATTCCAACACCGATCTATTAATGATTTAAGTGGTGGACAAAGACAACGTGTGTGGATAGCAATGGCTTTAGCTCAACGAACTGACATTATATTCTTAGATGAGCCGACGACATATTTAGATATTTGTCATCAGTTAGAAATTTTAGAATTAGTACAAAAGTTAAACCAAGAACAAGGTTGTACTATTGTTATGGTATTACATGACATTAACCAAGCAATACGCTTTTCAGATCATTTAATTGCTATGAAAAAAGGCGATATTATTGCAACAGGATCTACCCAAGAAGTGTTAACACAAGAAATCTTAGAAGAAGTGTTTAATATTGACGTAGTTCTAAGTGAAGATCCAAAAACAGGGAAACCGTTATTAGTCACTTATGATCTTTGTAGAAAAGCTTATTCATAATTTCAAACTTTAATATCCATAAAAATAAAAAAGGGTAATGATGATGACAAGTAGAAATAAAAATACGCAGTTAAAATTCATGGCATATATGATTGGAGCGGTAATAGTGCTAATTATAGCGCTATTTCTTTCTATTTTATTTGGAGATGCCAAAATCAACGTTTCTACTATTATAGAAGCGATATTTAATTATGATCCAACGAATCAACAACAAAATGTGATAACTGAAATTAGAATACCAAGAAATATCGCTGCTATTATTGTCGGTATGGCTTTAGCTGTTGCAGGTGCTGTCATTCAAGGCGTCACACGTAACGGCTTAGCTGACCCAGCTCTAATTGGTTTGAATTCAGGTGCTTCCTTTGCTTTGGCATTAACTTATGCTTTTATACCAAATGTATCATTTTTATTTGTGATGTTTGCAGGATTTTTAGGCGCTATTTTAGGTGGGACCATGGTCCTTATGATTGGGCGCTCAAGACGTGATGGTTTTAGCCCAATGAGAATTATTTTAGCCGGTGCAGCTGTCAGTGCATTATTAACAGCACTTAGTCAAGGTATAGCATTAATGTTCAAATTAAATCAAACATTAACATTTTGGACAGCAGGTGGTGTAACTGGTACAACATGGTCTCAATTGAAATGGAGTTTACCAGTAGTTCTAATAGCACTATTTATTATTTTAATAATGAGTAAACAATTGACTATTTTAAATTTAGGTGAAACTTTAGCTAAAGGTTTAGGTCAAAATGTTGCAATTATTAGAGGTGTAAGTTTAATAATTGCTATGGTATTGGCAGGCGTTGCCGTATCAATTGCTGGTCAAGTAGCTTTTGTAGGATTAATGGTCCCGCATATTGTACGTTTTTTAATTGGTACAGATTATGCCAAAGTATTACCTTTAACAGCATTATTGGGTGGTATTTTAGTCTTAATCGCAGATATGATAGCAAGGTTCCTTGGTGAAGCACCAGTTGGCGCAATCATATCATTTATTGGCGTACCGTACTTCTTATATTTAGTTAAGAAAGGGGGACGTACAATATGATAGATAGTAGTAGTCGACGTAAACAACTTATTACACTCGTTGTCTTTGTAATTTTACTGTTTATGGCATGTGCTTGGAGTATTACTTCAGGTGAATATAATATTCCTTTAGGGCGTTTCCTAAAAACAATAATAGGTCAAGGTGATTATACAGACTCATTAATATTAATAGATTTTAGATTACCACGTATGATCATTACCATTTTAGCAGGAGCAGCTTTGAGCTTAAGTGGTGCCATTGTTCAAAGTGTCACTAAAAATCCAATTGCTGAACCAGGTATTTTAGGGATAAATGCAGGTGGTGGCTTTGCTATAGCGTTATTTATCTCAATTGGTCAAATAAATGCAGATAATTTTATTTATGTCTTACCTCTAATCAGTGTGATAGGTGGTATAGCGACAGCATTACTCATTTTTACATTTAGTTTTAACAAAAATGAAGGTGTAACACCAGCAAGTATGGTTCTAATAGGTGTAGGATTACAAACGGCACTTTATGGTGGTTCAATTACTATTATGTCAAAATTTGATGACAATCAATCTGAGTTTATAGCAAAATGGTTTGCTGGTAATATTTGGGGTGATGAATGGCCATTTGTGATTGCTTTCATACCCTGGATTATTATTATAGTGCCATATTTATTATATAAAGCGAATGCCTTAAATATTATTCATACAGGTGATAACGTCGCTCGTGGTCTTGGTGTTCATTTAAATAGAGAACGAATTATTTTATTCTTTATTGCAGTTATATTATCATCAGTCGCTGTAGCAGTTGCAGGTTCTATTTCATTCATTGGTTTAATGGGACCACATATTGCTAAACGTATTGTTGGACCACGACATCAATTATTTTTACCCATTGCTATATTAGTTGGCGCATTATTACTAGTTATAGCAGATACAATTGGTAAAATTGTCTTGCAACCTGCGGGAGTCCCAGCGGGAATAGTGGTGGCAATTATAGGTGCACCATACTTCTTATATCTAATGTATAAAACAAAAAGTGTATAAACTTAAAATAGTTAAAGAATCTGAAATTAATATTTTTTCAGGTTCTTTTTTTATAACAAATTGATAGTTTTCACATTTATTTTTAGTATGTCTTTATGATAGCGCATTCACAAATTCTGTTTTATACTATGACTGAAATCATAAGGAGGAAAAACGATGAAAAAACTGATTAAACAAAAAGAAACATTTTTAACAGATATGCTCGACGGTTTATTAATCACACATCCTGAATTAACAGTTATTGCAGACACAGTAGTTGTAAAAAAAGAAAAGAAAACTTCTGGTGTCGCAATTGTATCTGGAGGTGGTAGTGGTCATGAACCAGCTCATGCAGGTTATGTTGCACAAGGAATGCTTGACGCTGCTGTATGCGGTGAAGTTTTTACCTCTCCAACGCCCGATAAAATTTTGGAAGCAATCAAATACGTTAATAATGACGCTGGTGTTTTACTAGTAGTTAAAAATTATGCTGGTGACGTTATGAACTTTGAAATGGCTCAAGAAATGGCTGACATGGAAGGCATTAATGTTGAAATGGTTATTGTTAAAGACGACATTGCAGTTTCTAATGAAGAACAACGACGTGGCGTCGCCGGGACAGTATTAGTTCACAAATACGCTGGTTATCTCGCGGAACAAGGTAATACTTTGGAAGCTATTAAAGAACAATTAGAAGTATTTATACCTACTATCAAAAGTTTAGGTATGGCTATCAGTCCACCATTAGTACCAACTACTGGGAAGTATGGCTTTGATATTGAAGATGATCAAATGGAAATTGGAGTTGGAATACATGGTGAAAAAGGATTGCATAGAACAAAAATGCAAGATATAGAAAGTATTACGCAAACATTAGTAAGTGAATTATTAAAAGAAATCAAAGCTAATGATATCATTGTCATGGTTAATGGTATGGGCGGTACACCATTATCAGAACTTAACATTGCAACTAAATTTATTAATAATTATTTAAAGGGTAAAGACAAAGCAGTTGCAAAATGGTTAGTAGGAGATTATATGACTTCTTTAGATATGCAAGGTTTTTCTATAACTATTGTCCCTAATCAACCACAATATTTAGAAGCATTTAATGCTAAGACATCAAGTCCATATTTTCATTAAAAGAAAATGAATAAATATACATTAATGAGGTGTAAAAATGAACGTTAGTGAAATGAAACAACACTTATTACAATTAGAAACAACGTTTAAACAACAAGAAGACGAATTAACAGATTTAGATAGAGCAATTGGAGATGGAGATCATGGCGTTAATATGTTGAGAGGATTTTCCGCTTTAAAAGAAAATATTGATGATAGTTCGATGCAATCACTATTTAAGTCAACTGGTATGACATTAATGTCGAATATTGGAGGTGCTTCGGGTCCTTTATACGGTTTTAGTTTTGTTAAAATGTCAGCAGAAGTTAATGACGATATTGATAATCAAAATTTAGGACAATTATTGAATACTTTTGCAGATGCTATTGCTACAAGAGGAAAAGTAGAGCTTAATGAAAAAACAATGTATGATGTTGTTAAAAGAGCGGCAGACAATTATGCTAATGGTGATAAATTAACAGTTGAACAATTGCAGCAACTGGCTAATGATACTAAAAATATGGTTGCCACAAAAGGTAGAGCCGCTTATTTTAAAGAAGATTCCAAAGGATATATTGATCCCGGCGCACAAAGCATGGTTTATATTTTAAGTGCATTGATTGGAGAAGAATAAGGATGACAACAATCATATTAATTAGTCATAGTAACGATATTGCACAAGGTACAAAAAAACTTATTCAACAAATGGCAGGTGATGTTAATGTAGTTGCCAAAGGTGGTCTAAAAGACGGTTCTATAGGAACATCTTTTGATGATATTAATCATGTGTTAAATGAATTAAATGATGATGCACTGTGCTTTTATGATATAGGTTCTTCTGAAATGAATCTCGATATGGCAATAGAAATGTATGCAGGAGATTATCAAATTATTAAAGTTGATGCTCCGATTGTAGAAGGATCATTTACAGCTGCAGTTAAGCTTTCGGTAGGTGGCTCATTAGAGGATGCAGTTCAAGAGATTAAGTTAAATTTTTAGTTTGAATTTTATATTATTTAAAAACGTATTTCTTTTTCAAATGAAACTTTATAGAAAATGTGATATTATATATATAAATGTTTAATAAAATCTGGACAAATAGGAGGACATAGCCATGCAACATCTAATAAAAAAACATGTATTAAATGGCGAGTTTAATTCAGTAAGACAACTGATGTCCGAAACAGATTTTATGGAATTTGAAGAAGCATATATTTCGAGTGCACATGAAGTAGAAAGTATGATGTTTTATACTTGTATTTTAGATATGATTAAGTATGAAGAATCAGCTGAAATGCATGACTTAGCATTTTTATTGCTTGTGTATCCGCTAAGCGAATATAAAGGTGCTTTAGATTCTGCTTATTATCATGCAGACGCTTCCATAAAACTTACTGACGGTAAAGAAGTTAAAAGCTTATTACAAATGCTATTATTACATGCCATACCAACACCGGTTATTTCTGATAAGAAAGCCTTTGATATAGCTAAACAAATATTGAAATTAGATCCTAATAATAATGTTGCACGTAATGTATTGAAAGATACTGCTAAGCGTATGGATAATGTTGTTGTTAATATTAATGAATTACATCAACGCAACGCACGTTAAAGAATGATAAATGCAATATTGTTTTGATTTTTTAATATCATAATCTTATAGATGAGTGGAGCATAAGATGTTCCACTCATTTTTTGCATTATAACAATTGATATGAAAAGCTTTTGGTTCTTTATTTTTTATGACTGATAAATAAAAATGAATAATTTAAAACGAAAATTAATTTGAAGCCGAGACTCCTGAGGTAGGGACCCAACACAGAGAAACTGTGGAACAGTTTCAACAAGCAATGCAAGCTGGGCAAGAGCTAGTAAAGATTGTAAATCTAACTAGCTTGTGGTACGAACTTGAAAAGTTAATTATGTATCAGTTCGATTTGTGAGAGAACCAAACTTTTATAAACACTTATTTAAAGAGCCTGGGACAAAAACAGTGCATACTTAACTTCAAGCATTTGGCAGTAACTGTCTGTTCATTAAAATATTGATAAATCAACGTTTTACAAACATAGTCAGTCTTACCATGGTGGGATTACGCAATAAAGTTTAAAATAAAATTTATTACTATCTCACTCCCATTTTAAACGTATCAACATAATAAAAAATGGATAAATATGTATATTGTGAAACAAGGAAATAATAGATGAATATAGTAATTAAATAAAATTCATTTCGTTAGTGCATTATAAATAAAAAATATAAATTTTTTTGAATTGTCAATAAACGCGATTATACGTATGGATTGAGTATTATGACCAAAGTGAAAAATAACTCAAGTGACTTGCAATAATATGTAAGTACGTTATAATGCACACTGTGCAAAATTAAGGAGGTCTATTATTCACATGGAGATGAATAAAGAAGCAACGAAAATTGGGTTTGCCTATGTCGGAATCGTTGTAGGTGCAGGATTTTCGACAGGACAAGAAGTTATGCAATTTTTTACTAAATTTGGATTGTGGTCTTATATAGGAGTTATTATTTCGGGATTTATTTTAGCTTTTATAGGACGACAAGTTGCTAAAATTGGTACTGCTTTTGAAGCAACCAATCATGAATCAACTTTACAATATATTTTTGGTAAAAAATTTAGTAAGATTTTTGATTATATTTTAATATTTTTCTTATTTGGTATTGCCGTAACAATGATTGCAGGAGCTGGCGCAACATTTGAAGAAAGTTACAATATACCTACATGGTTAGGTGCGTTAATCATGACAGTTGTTATTTATATAACGTTATTATTAGACTTTAATAAAATTGTACGTGCACTAGGTATAGTGACACCATTTTTAATTGTATTAGTTGTATTAATAGCGGTGGTTTATTTATTTAAAGGACATGTGTCATTAGCTGAAGTTAATCATGTAGTGCCTGATGCAAGTATTTGGAAAGGTATTTGGTTTGGTACACTTTATGGAGGTTTAGCGTTCTCAGTAGGATTTAGTACTATCGTTGCCATTGGTGGAGATACTGAAAAACGTACAGTATCTGGAGCTGGTGCAATGTATGGTGGTATTATTTATACAATCTTATTAGCTTTAATAAACTTCGCTTTACAAAGTGAGTATCCAACAATCAAAAATGCCTCAATACCAACGCTAACATTAGCAAATAATATTCACCCAATTGTTGCTACAATATTATCTGTAATTATGTTGGCAGTTATGTACAATACAATTTTAGGACTAATGTACTCATTTGCTGCACGTTTTACAGAACCTTATAGTAAAAACTATCACATATTTATTGTTATTATGATGGTAGCAGCATATATTTTAAGTTTTGTAGGATTCACAGAATTAATTAATAAATTATATACAATTATGGGCTACGTAGGATTATTTATTGTAGTAGCTGTTATAAAAAAATATTTTAAACGTAAAAATGATGATAAAGAACATATTGCATAAACGTCTTATTTATCAACACTTTACAATTGAATAACTTTGTTTTAACCTTAAAAGCAATCCATGTCACAGTATATCAGTGGATTGCTTTTTTATTGTTTTAGAAGATTAGCAAACTAAAAAGCAAGAATAATTAGAGAGGTTAGCGTAATGAATAATAGAAAGAAATGGACGATCATTACAATATTAATTATTGCAATTATTTCATTGCTTTTGGTATTTAATTTAAAGCAACATTATGATCATATAGAAAAACAAGGACACCTTAAGGAAAAAATTAGTGTTAATAATAAAAATGTGAATGTTTATCAAAATATTAGTTATGGTAAAACATTTCCTAATAGTAAGTTGGATATTATAAAACCTGCCGATACAGCACAAGATAGTAAATTACCTGTCATATTTTGGATGCATGGTGGTGGTTACATTGCTGGCGATAAACAATATAAAAATCCATTACTAGCCAAAATAGCTGAACAGGGATATATCGTAGTTAATATTAATTATGCCTTAGCGCCTCAATATAAATATCCAACACCTCTTATACAAATGAATCAAGCGATAGATTTTATTAAAGAAAACAAATTAGAACTTCCAATTGATTTTGATCAAGTTGTCATAGGTGGAGATTCAGCTGGGGCACAGTTAGCAAGTCAGTATACCGCAATGCAAACAAATAATAGTTTAAGAAAACAAATGGACTTTCCTCAACAATTTGAACCATCGAATATTAAAGGAGCTATTCTTTTTGGTGGTTTTTATAATATGCAGACAGTTAGAAAAACTGAATTTCCTAGAATTGCTTTATTTATGAAAAGTTATACTGGTCAAAATGATTGGGAACATAGTTTTAAAAATATCTCACAAATGTCGACAGTCAAACAAGCAACGAAAGATTACCCACCGACATATTTATCGGTAGGTGACGCCGATCCATTTGCCAGTCAAAACCAAGAGTTTAGTGATAAGTTGAAAGAAGAGGGTGTTCCTGTAGATACATTATTTTTCGATGGTTCACACCATCTGCATCATCAATATCAATTTCATTTAAATAAACCAGAGTCTAAAGAAAATATTAAAGATGTACTATCATTTTTAAGTCATAACACAACTTCCTCTGGTGTAGAGTTAAATGATCAACATCATTCAACCACTACGAATAACGAAGTATCATTATATCCATTTGATTAAAATATTTATAACCAAATTATCAATATAGTTAACTAGCCAAACAGTAATTTGTTGTGGCTAGTTTTTTTAGGATAATTAAAAGTGTGAATAAGAATATTTGATTGGCAGACTGATAAATGAAAAGTGAATAATTATATATAAGTCCAATTTGAGAGAGAACCAAATATTTTTTGAAGAAAATATAGTATAAATTAAAATTTTTAACTATAGGTGCTATAATTATGGAAAATACTTAATAGTTTATTTACATATTTTGAATAAATTAACACTAATGAGATTGACTATGGATTGGAGGGGAAATGATGACAAGATTATCCTTGAAACCATTTAAAAATAAGTTGGTCATGGTAACTGGTAGAGTTAAAAAAGTATATTATAAAAATTTATTAGATAAAGATCATACAATGAAAGAAAATGTCAAAATTTTAATAAAAGAAGTAAAGATTTCAGGAATAGATATAGACCATGTTTGGTTACTTGAAAGAAACAAACAATATGATATTGCTCGTGCGTTAATTAATCAACGTGTGAAATTCAAAGCATTTGTTGAACCATATTATAAAGTTAATAAGCAAAATAATGTATTTGTACAAGATTATGGAATTAAACGTAAAAGTAAGTTAATGTCAGAAAAATGTTATATGCAACAATTTCACTGTAATTGTGGCAAAGAAAAATATTATCCGATATAGCTTTCCATATAAAAGATTTTTTATGTTGATGTTAAAATAATGTATTTTTACATAGTACAACAAGCACTATTAAACTAAATAGACATTATATATGTTGTCAATAAAAAGACATAACAAAATTATCATACATTCATAACTTGAACAGAAAAACTATACATTAGAATAGAAAAAGTTGTTCAGGTTAGAATCATATAATAATGTGATAAAATATAATACATATTAAGCTAAACTATTTTAGCCATCATATATTCATTGAAGTATTTCCCATTAATAAATAAAGTATCTTGTAAAACACCTTCAATTTGAAAATCAGAACTTTTGAATAGGTCTAGTGCAGATTGGTTATCTATAGGAACGGTTGCTTCAATGCGATGAATATTATTATTTAGAGACCATGCCATTATTTCATCCATGAGTGCTTGGCCAATTCCTTGTCGTTGATAAAGCATTTTGACACCTAAATTAATTTTAGCTATATGTTTAATGCGTTGAAAAGGTTGTGTGTTGACAAAAGCAAAGCCAACAAGTTGATTATCACTTTCAGCTACGTAAATTACTTTTGAAGGTGAAGTAATATATTCTTCAAGTTGTTTACTGGCCGATGTAACACTGGGATCATATTCACCAGGAGTATAAAACATATAAAGTGAGTCATCATATATTTTAGTTAACATAGCAATAAAACTTTCTACATCTTTAATACTGACTTTACGAATGATATGGGCCATCAAAAGCCTCCAGTTCATTTAAATTTATCTTACGTGTGAATGTATTATAATATACACTGAGTATAAAAGTAGAATAATATGTTTCAAAAACTATAAAGGAGATTATGAATGAAACCGAAAGTGCTACTAGCAGGTGGAAGCGGTTATATTGGTAAATACTTAAGTGAAGTTATCGAAAATGAAACTGATGTATTTATTTTGTCAAAATATCCACATAATAAACAACAGCATAATAAAGACATGACATGGTTGAAATGTGATATTTATAACTACGAACAAGTTGTAACATCTATGAAAGACATTGATATTGCAGTATTTTATATTGATCCAACAAAAAATTCAGCTAAAATAACTCAATCTTCGGCTAAAGACCTTACTTTAATTGCTGCAGATAATTTTGGTCGTGCAGCTGTACTTAATAATGTCAGTAAAATTATTTATATACCAGGTAGTCAGTATGATAATGAAACAATCGAACGTTTAGGGGCTTATGGTGCAATTGTTGAAACGACTAAAGTTGTTATTAAACGTGCATTAGTCAATGTAGAATTACAAGTATCTAAATACGATGATGTAAGATCAAGTATTAAAGTCCCATTACCGAAAGGGTGGACTATAGAGCATGTGGTCACACATTTTGTTAAATGGATGGATCAAACTAAAGGGACATTTTTAAAGACAAGTCATAATGAAGATGAAGTGATTGTTTATATTAAGAATAAATTTAAACCTTTAGCAATATTTCACAAGATTGTTAATGCAGATGGAATTATCACGCTGTATCTTATTGGTGGTAGATTAATTAAGAAAAGAAGCAAAGCACAAGGTAAATTAGAGTTCAGACAATTTAAAGGGACTTCAATAATCATGATACATTTATATGATTACATTCCAAGGTTGTTCTGGCCAATTTATTATGTTATACAAGCACCATTGCAAAAAATGATGATTCATGGTTTTGAAGTAGATTGCCGTATTAAAGATTTCCAAAGCCGTATAAAATCAGGAGAAAAAATAAAATATACTAAATAGTGATAGGTGAGATTAATGCAAATATTGTTAGTCGAGGATGATAATACCTTATTTCAAGAACTAAAAAAAGAATTAGAACAATGGAATTTTAACGTTAATGGTATTGATGATTTTGGAAAAGTCATGGATTCTTTTGATAAATTTAACCCCGAAATTGTCATACTAGATGTTCAATTGCCAAAATATGATGGATTTTATTGGTGTAGAAAAATGAGAGAAGTTTCTAATGTTCCGATACTTTTTTTATCATCACGAGATAACCCAATGGATCAAGTTATGAGTATGGAACTAGGTGCTGATGATTACATGCAAAAACCATTCCATACCAATGTCTTAATAGCAAAATTGCAAGCCATTTATCGTCGTGTTTATGAATTTACAGCTGAAGAAAAAAGAACATTAACATGGCAAGATGCAACAGTAGATTTGTCTAAAGATAGTATTCAAAAGGGTGAACAGACGATATTTTTATCTAAAACAGAAATGATTATTTTAGAAATTTTAATCACTAAAAAGAATCAAGTCGTGTCACGTGATACCATTATTACAGCATTGTGGGATGATGAAGCATTTGTAAGTGATAATACGTTAACTGTTAATGTTAATCGGTTACGTAAAAAATTAGCTGAGATTAAGATGGATACTGCAATCGAGACTAAAGTAGGTAAAGGATATATGGCTCATGAGTAATTTGAAATGGTTTGGTCAATTTCTTAAATCACGTATAACTTGGATACTTTGGATTATCTTTTTAAATGTCATTATGCTTGCTATCAGTTTTATAGATTATGATATTTCAATAGATAGTGTGTGCTATATTGTATCACTTAATTTAAGTTTAACAGTAATTTTTATTATTTTGATTTTCTTTAAAGAGGTAAAGCTATTTAAGCATTTCGATAAAGATAAAGAAATTGAGGAAATAAAGCATAAAGATTTGGCAGAAACACCTTTTCAGCGTCATACAGTAGATTATTTATATCGTCAAATTTCAAATCATAAAGATAAAGTAGTCAGTCAACAATTACAACTAAACTTACACGAACAGACAATAACTGAATTTGTTCATGATATTAAAACACCTGTAACTGCGCTTAAGTTACTTATTGATCAAGAAAAAGACGTTGAGCGCAAGAAAGCACTACTGTATGAGTGGTCACGCATTAATACCATGTTAGATACTCAATTGTATATAACTAGATTGGAATCACAACATAAGGATATGTATTTTGATCATGTATCATTAAAACGCATGGTCATCGACGAAATACAATTAACAAGACATATTAGTCAAGTTAAAGGTATTGGTTTTGATGTTGATTTTGCAGTAGATGACTTTGTATATACTGATGTTAAGTGGTGTCGCATGATTATTAGACAGATTTTATCTAATTCACTTAAATATAGTGAAAATTATAACGTAGAAATTGAAACTCAATTAGTAGATGATCATGTTGTCCTTATAATAACTGACCATGGTAGAGGTATTAGTAGTAAAGATATGCCTAGAATATTTGATAGAGGATTTACATCTACAGCAAATAGAAATGAAACAACATCATCTGGTATGGGCTTGTATTTAGTTGATAGTGTCAAAAAGCAATTAGGAATCGAAGTAGATATAGCATCTGAAGTAGGTAAAGGAACGCGCGTCAAAATCATTTTCCCATTGCAAAACGAAATTGTAAAACGCATGTCACAAGTGATGAATGGGTCACTTTAAACATGCGTTTTGTTACATTTGTTATTAGGGATAGTGGCAAGTTGTATAATAAAGTAAACTACAAGTGACCATATTTCAATGGCATCTTGGAAATGATGAGCAATATATAAGTGCTTAGGAGTGTTAAAGTGACAATTTTAGAAGTAAAACAATTAACTAAAACATATGGCAATAAAAATATGGTGCAAGCTGTGCTAAAAGATATTAATATGTCAGTTGATGAAGGTGAGTTTGTGGCAATAATGGGGCCATCAGGTTCTGGCAAGACGACATTATTAAATGTATTAAGCTCTATTGATTATATAACACAGGGCTCAATCATATTAAAAGGTCAACAATTAGAGAAATTATCGAACAAAGCATTATCAGAAATGAGAAAACATGATATCGGTTTTATATTTCAAGACTATAATTTATTACATACTTTGACAGTGAAAGAAAACATTATGTTACCACTATCTGTCCAGAAAGTAAGTAAAGAAGTGATGCTTAATAGATATGATCAAATTGCACAAGCACTTAATATTAAAGATGTGAGTGATAAATATCCTTCAGAGTTGTCGGGAGGACAAAGACAAAGAACCTCTGCAGCTAGAGCATTTATAACGATGCCGTCGATTATCTTTGCGGATGAACCTACAGGTGCGTTAGATTCGAAAAGTACTCAAGATTTATTAAAAAGATTAACTAAAGTCAATGAATTAATCAATACGACGATTATAATGGTGACGCATGATCCAGTCGCTGCCAGTTATGCTAACAGAGTAATCATGTTAAAAGATGGACAAATCTTTACAGAATTATATCAAGGAGAAGATGATAAACAAACGTTTTATAAAGAAATAATGAGGGTTCAAAGTGTATTAGGTGGCGTTAATTATGAGTTTTAACGAAATCATTTTTAAAAATTTCAAACAAAATTTACCGCATTATGCTATTTATCTCTTTTCGATTGTTATTAGTGTAGTATTACATTTTAGTTTTGTGACGTTGAAATATGCACATAAATTAAATACTCATGAGAATTACCCAATCATTAAAGAGGGGTCTCAAGTAGGAAGCTACTTTCTATTTGTTATCATCATGGCTTTCCTATTATATGCTAATGTATTATTTATTAAACGTAGAAGTTATGAATTATCACTTTTTCAAACATTAGGTTTATCAAAGCTCAATATCATTTATATTTTAATGTTTGAACAGTTATTATTATTTGGAATTACAGCGATACTTGGGATTATTATTGGTATCTTTGGATCTAAAATATTGTTAATGATTGTATTGAGAATATTAGCTGTTAAAGCCAAAGTTCCTGTAATTTTTAGTATTAAAGCTATTTTAGATACGTTATTGTTAATTGGTATTGCATATCTATTAACTACATTGCAAAATTTTATTTACATTATGAAAAAATCGATCACTGAGTTATCTAATGATTTTAATTCTAAAGAAATAGAGCATCATAAAATGACTTATGGTGAGATTATATTAGGATTGTTAGGTGTAGTATTAATTTTAGCCGGTTACTATCTATCATTAAATATCGTAAAATATTATGATTCGGTGGGTGTATTATTATTTATATTGTTAGCATCTGTTATTGGTGCTTACTTATTTTTCAAAAGTTCTGTGGCATTAGCGTTTAAAACAGTAAAAAAAATTAGACGAGGAATAATAAGTGTAAGTGATGTAATGTTTACTTCTTCTATTATGTATAGAATTAAGAAAAATGCATTCTCACTAACAGTGATGGCTATCATTTCTGCTATAACTGTGTCCGTATTATGCTTTGCAGCTATTAGTAGAGCGTCATTAGCGAGTGAATTACTCTATAATTCTCCGCATGATGTCACACTTAAAGATCAACAACAAGCCAATAATTTAGCTTATGAATTAAATAATAGGAAAATAGCGCATTATTATAATTATAAAGAAGTAGTTTATACCAAGTTATATAAAGATAAATTATTTGACATTAAAATGAAAGAACCTTATCAAGTAACGGTTACAAGCGATAAATACATTCCCAATACAGATGTAAAAAGAGGTCAGGCCGATTTACTTGTAGCAGAAGGTGCGATTAAAGAACTAGTTAAACATAAAGACCATGGTCAGGCAGTTCTGGGAACAAAAAAACATCATCTTAATATAACAGTACATAAAGATATAGATAAAATTTATTTTATGAGCAGTGTAGATCGAGGTGGGCCTACATTTGTACTTAATGATCACGATTTTCAAAAATTAAGAATGTATGCCAAAACGAAAAATATCGTATCGCAATATGGCTTCGATTTAACACATAAAAAAGATGCTGTAGCATTAGAGATGGCTAAAAATAGTGTTAATAAAAATATTCAAACTAAAAGTGAAGCGGCCAATAGTTTATCTGGATTAACTGGAATTTTATTATTTGTAACTTCATTCTTAGGTATTTCATTTTTAATCGCAGTAAGTTGTATTATTTATATTAAACAAATTGATGAAACTGAAGACGAACTTGATAATTATATTATTTTAAGAAAACTGGGCTTTACACAAAAAGATATGGCTAAAGGATTAAAATTGAAAATAATGTTTAATTTTGGTTTACCATTAATTATAGCGTTATCACATGCTTACTTTGCATCATTAGCATATATGAAGGTGATGGGAACTGATAACCAGCGCCCTATATTTATTGTCATGATTATTTACACATGTATATATGCAATATTTGCTATAACTGCATATAACCATTCTAAGAGAACAATCAGACATTCTATATAGTGAACAACAGAATAAATGATAGCTATTGTTATAATTTGAAATTCGAGACATTCGTACATATGACGAAATCGCCTCGAATTTTTTTAGTTGATAAGCTGTCGTACGATTATAAATTAGGTGTAATAAATCTTTTTGAATTGAGAATTAAGATTATATTCTCTAATGAAGAAAAGATATTAATTTAAATAATAGCATAACAATGTTAATGTTGATTTTATAAAGTTTTCATAAAGTTAACAATTATGAAACTAGTCTATAAACATTTAATGGCAGTTAAAGTTAACACTTTAAATTTATATGTTAAGTCTAAGTGTAAATATTTCATTGCGTGTTTGTTAAGAATTTGTAAATAGAATTGTAGGATTGTAAATTTTGTGATATTTTCATATAAGGGCAAATAGTGGAATACATAAATACACGGTTTAGCTCTTGATAAAGATATATCATTTTAGATTTAGAATATTAATAACTTAAAACCCAGAATGACATGTTGTGTATTAACACAAATTATAAAGGATTGTGATTGGCCACCAATCGCTTAAATGGAGGATTTTAAATGTTTAGTAAGAAAAAAGACAAGTTTATGGTTCAATTAGAAGAAATGGTATTCAATCTAGATCGTGCTGCAATTGAATTTGGTAAGATGGAATTCAATACACATTTAGATTTGAAAGCTTATTCTGATAACATAAAAACGTATGAATCTCATGGTGATGAGTTAGTACATCAAGTTATTACTGATTTAAATCAAACATTTATTACACCAATTGAACGTGAAGATATTTTATCTTTATGTGATGCAATTGATGATGTTTTAGATGCTATTGAAGAGACTGCAGCTATGTTTGAAATGTATTCAATTGAATATACTGATGAATATATGGCTGAATTTGTTGATAATATCCAAAAAGCAGTAGCAGAAATGAAATTAGCTGTTGGATTATTAGTAGATAAAAAACTTTCACATATGCGTATACATTCAATTAATATTAAAGAGTTTGAAACAAATTGTGATGGTATTTTAAGACAATCAATTAAACATATCTTTAATAGTGAAACAGATCCAATCACATTAATTAAAATCAAAGATATTTATGAGAGTATGGAAGAAATCGCTGATAAATGTCAAATAGTAGCCAATAATTTTGAAACTATAATTATGAAAAATAGCTAAGGGGAGTTATATTTATGTCGTATTTATTAATCGTCACTATAGCTGTAGTTATATTTTCACTAGTATTTGACTTTATTAATGGTTTCCATGATACAGCAAATGCAGTTGCAACTGCGGTTTCAACTAGAGCTTTGACACCGAAAACAGCAATTTTAATGGCAGCAGTGATGAACTTTATCGGAGCATTAACATTTACAGGTGTAGCGGGGACAATTACTAAAGATATTGTAGACCCTTTTAAATTACAACATGGTTTAGTTGTTGTATTAGCAGCTATATTAGCAGCTATTGTTTGGAATTTATTAACATGGTTTTATGGAATACCAAGTTCATCATCACATGCATTAATTGGTTCCATTGCCGGAGCAGCAATAATGGCTGAAGGATCTTTTAACGTTCTTCATTATCAAGGATTCACGAAAATTATTATCGTCTTAATTGTTTCGCCAGTTATTGCATTTTGTGTTGGTTTTATGATGTATTCAATTTTTAAAGTTATTTTTAAAAATGCTAATTTAACGAGAGCAAACCGTAACTTTAGATTTTTCCAAATTTTCACAGCAGCATTGCAATCATTCTCACATGGTACAAATGATGCTCAGAAGTCTATGGGTATCATTACATTAGCATTGATAGTTGCTGGTGTGCAAAATGGTAGTAGTGTAGAACCTCAAGTTTGGGTTAAAGTAGCCTGTGCTACAGCGATGGGGCTTGGTACAGCGATTGGTGGTTGGAAAATCATCAAAACAGTTGGTGGTAATATTATGAAAATCAGACCAGCAAATGGTGCTGCAGCAGATTTATCATCAGCATTGACGATTTTCGTTGCTTCATCATTACATTTCCCATTATCAACAACACATGTTGTGTCATCATCAATCCTAGGTGTTGGTGCATCAAACCGTGCGAAAGGTGTTAAATGGAGTACGGCACAAAGAATGATTGTTACATGGGTAATCACGTTACCTATTTCAGCTATCTTAGCAGCATTGTTATACTTATTATTACATTTATTCTTACGATAATCGATTGAATAAATTTAAGGCCTATAGAAATCAAGCAAATCATGCGATTTCTATAGGCTATTTATTGTGCGCCCGGCATGGGTAATTACTAGACGGTGAAAGTCCGTTACAGGCTTGGTAGTAGGAACTGTTAGCGAAAGACAAGGGTGTCCATTGTGAAATGGAATCTGAAGGAAGTCGGACGCAAACACTCGCACTGACGAACAGAAATATCATACAAGGCTATGTGGAATGGATGAATCTGCAATACAAGATAAAGTCCGATACTACCCGAGTTCTATATAGTAAATGATGCAGTGGAATGAGTGGAAAGTGGTTACTCTTACCCGGGGAGGTCTCATCAGCGATAAAAAAAATCGTAGTAATAACGAATGATGAGAAGTCAGCAGAGGTCATAGTAGGTAGAAATACTGAAGGACTGAACAATATTCATACAAAGTAAAGAATGGAGGTTAGAGATTTACAACGTACAGAATACAATTAATGATTGGCAACTCATAGAAAGATAAGTAGTGGAACGAAAAAGGATATATGAGTGCGTACAGTAAATCTTAGGTGAAATGAAAGAAATGTATCGTGAGTCTCCATCTATGATGGAGCTTGTTGTAAGAGAGAATAATATACAAAAAGCAATTAAGAAAGTGAAGAAAAACAACGGTGCACCTGGCATCGATGGCATGCGAGTAAGTGAATTAACATCACATTTCGCAAAATACTTTCCACAAATTAAACAAAAACTGCTTGATGGCACGTATAAGCCACAAGCAGTAAGAAAGGTTGAAATACCTAAATCAAATGGGAAAAAGCGCGTGCTTGGAATCCCTGTCGCAAGAGACAGAGTTATCCAACAAGCCATTAAACAAGTCATTGAACCTAGTATCGACCGTACTTTCTCAAAACACAGTCATGGCTTTAGACCGAATCGTAGTACAGGAACTGCACTTAAAGAATGTGCAACATACTATGAAGAAGGTTACTTAGTTGCAGTTGATTGTGATTTAAAACAGTGCTTTGATATGTTGAACCATGATAAATTAATGTATCTATTTGAACGACATGTTCAAGATAAAGCCATTTCTAAATTTATTCGTAGAAGCCTACAGGTTGGTGCAATCGACCTCAATGGTAATTATCGAAGTAGAGAAATAGGTGCACCGCAAGGTGGTGTTATTTCCCCGTTACTTTGTAATATTTATCTTCACGAATTAGATAATGAATTGGAGAAACGTGGTCATCGCTTTGTTCGTTATGCAGATGACTTCGTCATCTTTGTACGTACAAAACGAGCGGGTCAACGTGTCATGGAAAGTGTGACAAAGTTTATCGAAAAAGACCTTAAACTTATTGTAAATAGTGAAAAGAGCAAGGTAGGTTCTATCACACGTTTAAAGTTCTTGAGTTGTCTAATGACCAAAGTAAATGGCACTTATCGTTTCAGACCGACTATGGAAGCAAGAAGAAATTTAAAACGCACCTTAAGACGTCTAACGAAACGAAATAGACCAGGTACCTTTAAAGAGATTATATCAGAAATTAATCAAGTAACACGAGGGTGGATAAATTACTTTGGTAAAGGATTTATTACAGGTTTTGTAACGAAGTTACAATCATGGTTAAACCGACGCATTAGACAACTAATCCTCAAAAGATGGAAAAGAATAAAAACCAAATATAAGATGTTACGTAAGTATGGACTTGACCATAAGAGTGCAATGAAAATTGCCAATTCAAGAAAGAAATACTGGCGCTTATCATCAACGCATGAAGTTCATCGTGCACTTACAACAAAACGTCTCTACAAGTGGGGGTTAGAACCATTAACCCAACTCGCAGAGACGGCTTACGCAAGATATTGAACCGCCGAGTACGGAACCGTACGCTCGGTGGTGTGAGAGGACGGATAATCAAATAATGGTTATCCTCCTACTCGATTTGTAAAATTCAAATATTGTTTACAATGTATATATGTATTTTTAATTATATTGCGTTTAATTAAATTTATATTTGTGCAAAGTAATAAAAAAGCGTATTATATTTATATAACTATATGATGATTAATGAAATTTGATTAATTAAATAGATAAGTAACAATTAATGTTTGTAATCAATAATTGAAAATTAATAAATTATATCAAATATTGAATATAAAAAAACTAACAATATCTATTACAAGATGTTGTTAGTTTAATTGGGTTCTCTACCAAATTGGACTGATACATAATTATTTTTACATGCCTCGCGTTCCGAGGGTGCTATCTCAGCCTGTAGTCTTCGACTAGCACTGCTCCCTCAGGAGTCTCGGCTTCAATATAATTTATATATTATATTATTCATTTTTTATTTATCAGTCCTAGAAAATAGAGGACCTTTAATTGTTTATATATTAGTGAATAAATGCATAGCTTGATACTTCAGATGCGGGAATAGTACGATAATCAGTATTGTAAGGTCCGTTTGTATAGTTCATTTCAGAAATTAGAATACTACCGTCACCATTAACTCGTTCAACGTAAGAAACGTGACCATATGGACCAGGTGTGCTTTGCATAATTGATCCAACAGTAGGGTTGCTATCTACTTGATAACCATCATTAGCTGCATTTGCAGCCCAGAATTTTGCATCTGACCAATAAGTACTAATTGGATTGCCAGCTTGCGCACGACGATCGAATACATACCAAGTACATTGTCCTGCTGTATATAAATTTTGATGACTAAATGAAGGTGAAGAATAATTACCATTATTATTTGTTGTTGGTGTAGTAGTACCACCAGCACCACCATTTGGTATTTGTAATGTTTGATTTGGCATAATTAAATAACCATTTAAATTATTTGCTGACATCAATTCATCAACTGATACACCATAGCGGCTAGCAATAATATTTAAAGATTCGCCTGTTTGTACTGTGTGAGAAGATGCTGATGATCCGTTTTGTGAAGAAGTGTTTGATGTGCCTTGAACATCACTCCCACCTACAGAAATAACTTGACCAGGAAATACTAGGTTATTATCTAATTGGTTATTTTGTTTAATACTTTCTACTGATGTGTTGTATTGTTGAGCAATACTCCATAAAGACTCACCAGATTGTACGGTATGTTGTGTAGATGCTTGTGCATCATGGTGTGCTAAAAAAGCTGCTGCACCTGATGTTGCTGTTACTGCAAATGCTAATTTTTTCAAAGGGACTCCTCCTAAAAATAAGATTTACTAATTTGAAATTTTTATAAATCAATTTATATAGTAAATAGATTTTTTTTGTTTTTTATTACGCTATCCATACTAACAAAAAATACTAGCTTTGTGTGGAATGTTATTATCTTGTAATATTATTAACATTTATTGTATCAAGCATAAAATTTAACAAGTACTGATTTAATGCGTTATTAGAGCGTTTTCACAAAAACTCTATTATAATTTTTGTGAAATTTGTAATATTAGTCAGTAGCAATTTTTGTTAGAAATAGCTTTTTATTGCTTTTGATATAGTTAATGTTATTGTAAAATTTGGCATACCTATCAATATAAAAGGAGTTTTTTTATGGTTAATACTTCAAAGCAACAAAGTCATAGTCAAAAGGTAACAAGTCATGTGTATAGTAAAGTTTGGTTATATTTCATGTATTATTGGATTATTTTTGGTATTGGTTGTTACTTTGGTCAATATTTACCAAATAGTTGGCGTCAACCATTGTCATTTGGCTTATTATTACTAATTTTAGCTACATTGGTAATAAAACGCGCAAGACGATATGGACTAATTATTTCTCATATTTATGCCATAGTAGTAGGGGTGTTATCATATGCAACCTTTACCACTTATCTACAAAATTTGGGACCAGATGTTTTCTATAAAAATATTGCTTTAGCTATCATCGCATTTATTGCTTTTGGTATTATTGGTTATTTTGTGATTGGCGATGCATCAAGTATAGGAAAATATCTATTTGTGACATTAATTGCCTTAATTATTGCAAGTTTAATAGGTTTTTTCCTGCATAATCCTATTTTTTATACTGTAATCACAGTTGTAAGCTTATTGTTATTTTTGATGTATACGTTATATGATTTTAATCGTTTAAAACGAGGACAATTTTCTCCAAGAGAAATGGGTTTCAACTTGTTTATTAATTTATTGAATATTATTAAAGATATTTTAAGATTAGCGAATACTTTTAAAAGGTAAAGAAAATCATAATTATTAGGGTTGATTTTATAAATAAAACATAAATAATATTAAAAATGTATATCTTCTAAACATTTTATGTAAAATTTTATTTTTGATTAGTCATTAATGTTGTGTTAAATTTATATTTAAATAAATAAGTTAAATATTATAGGAAATGATTTTTAAATTAGTTATTAAAAAAGGAAGAGGTAAAATTATGGCAGATTCAGTTTTGCATATGCTCACTAACAATGAGTATGCTACAACACGTTGCCAAGATGGTATTGTGTTATTTTGGCCAATTGAAGACGAAATGAATTTACAAAAATTTCGTAAAAGTACAACGGTTACTGACGATATCTTTATCATTAATCATTTAGATGTCTATAGTATTAATAAAAATAGTAAGACTATCATGTTTTATATAAGTAGTGACTGGTTTACAGAGCTTGGCTTTTCCTTTTTTGATTATCATTATACTGCTAATTTAATTAAATCTTCCTATAAACTTAAATGCTTATTGCTAACTTTAATTTATCGTTCATTAGAAAAGAAACCGTTAAAAGATGAAGATATTGCTAAAATAAAAAGCATTGTGACTATTATTGCTACTGAAGCAGCTATGGATAAAGAGACTGCTCAAAATCAATATAATTATGCCTATTATGGTGACCTTAAAGAAGAATTAGATTATATTTATGAACATGTTCATGAAAGATTGACTTTACAAGAAGTTGCTGACGAATTGTTTGTTTCTAAATCAAATTTGTCATCACAATTTCGAGTGATGATGGGTATGGGGTTTAAGAAATATGTAGATACCTTAAAAATTGGAGAGTCTATAGAAATATTATTAACCTCAGATCATACTATAAGTTATATCAGTGGATACCTTGGTTTTAGTAACAGTTCTACATATGCCAAGATGTTTAAAAACTATATAGGTGTGACTCCCAATGATTATCGTAAATTATCGAAATTAAATAAAAAAAGTGGCTTACAAGTAGAACGGTTAACAGAATCACAGACAACAGAATTAAGGAAAGATATTTTATATTATATAAATCATTATAAAAATCGTTTAACAGATGTCATACATATTGATGTAGAAGAATTAAATGCAGCTAAACCTTTTCAAACAGTTATTCAAGTTAATACTATAACTGAAATGAAATTAGTTTTTTTAGAAGGTATTTTCAAAAGATTTATTACTGCTGATAGTCAAGTGACATTTTTTATTATGCCATCAATTATTGACAGTCAAAATACATTTACCGATGAACAAAGAGCTGAAATTGTCAGGACAATTATACAAAATGGCTTAAACATTGCATTTAATATAGAAGAAATTGACAAAATTCATTATATAGAGCAGTTATTTTTAACTATTATTGAGCACAATGGTTATTTAAATATTAAGAAATATGACAACTATGAAGTTCATTTTATTTTTGATTTAGGACAAATGGAAATAAGAAATATTTATCGAACAATTTTAAAAATACAAAATTTACGTATCAATTATAAACTAGGACTAAATATCAGCTGTTTAATGGAAAATATAAATTTATTTAAGACTTTAGAGTCTCAAATAAAAAGATTGAAATTTGATAATCTATTTATAGATAACGACATGTTACAGTATCCTTATTTAACAAAGAAAACAGATGAATTATTGTTAAGAAATACGCTTCAATTCAAAAATTTAAAGCAAGTACTCGAACACTTCGATTTAGAAAATGAACATTTAATTTTACTTAATATTGAAAATCATAAATTATTAAATGATAAAGATCGAGACTTAAGTAACAGTGCGCCGCTCATTAATAAAACTTTAAATGCTTTATATGATAACTTTGATGGATTTGGCTTGAATATTTTTGATAACAATCAGGCTAATACGATGCATTTATATGATAAAAATGGTTTTAAGACAACATTAGGCTTAATATTTTCTAAATTTTTATACTCAGTATCACGTGCTAAATACGATAGTAACTATTATTCTATTATTGACGTAGCGGATTATTATTGCCTTGTAGTATATGATTGGAGAGTTATAGAGCAAGAAAGTTTAAATACGACAATTGATGATAGTGAAATTTATATTAATTTTAAAGATAATATGTTAGATGATAAGTATTTAATTATTATAGAAACTTTTGATGAAAATAGTGGGAATATTAATCATTTGATTTCAAAAGATTTAAGAGATAAATACGAATGGAATACAGATTTACTTGCCAAAGTAGATAATTATTTTAAACCAGCTATAGAAATAAAAGAACATGATTTTAGTCAAGGTTCATTAAAACTGGATGTATCATTTAACGCGCTTTATGTTGTGAAAATAATGAAGAAGACAAAGTAAGTATTGCACAACTCAATTTATATTTGTTAGTAATTTTGACAATGCATTTAAAACAAAGACGAACGACAACAACTATGAAATTTAAGATAATAGTAGAGTAAGCATTGTCTACATATATTTGGGGGTGCAAGACGTTGAACACAGAGAAATTAGAAACATTACTTGGATTCTATAAACAATATAAATCATTATCTGAATATATTGATAAAAAGTATAAACTATCTCTTAATGATTTAGCAGTGTTGAATTTGACAATAAAGTATTGCAAAGATGAAAAAATATTGATGCAAACATTTTTGAAAACTGCTATGACAGAGTTAGATTTAAGTAGAACCAAGTTGTTAGTTTCTATCAGAAGATTAATTGAGAAAGAACGTTTGAGTAAGGTTAGATCATCAAAAGATGAGCGCAAAATTTATATCTTTATGAATGATGAAGATGTGACTAAGTTTGATGCGTTATTTGATGATGTAGAACAATTTTTAAATATTTAACTATTTCGTGTCGAGGGCAATATGCTTATCGACACATTTTTTGGTTGCTAACATGATAAATAGTCGCAGATTATTAATAACTATATGTATGTAAACTCTAAAATTTCATGTATAATATATAATGTTAATTAATCAGAGCGAAAGTGAGATGACATTATGGGTCGTAAATGGAATAACATTAAAGAAAAGAAAGCCCAAAAAGATAAAAATACTAGTAGAATATATGCCAAATTTGGTAAAGAAATATATGTAGCAGCTAAATCAGGTGAACCTAACCCTGAATCAAACCAAGCTTTAAGATTAGTTCTAGAGCGCGCAAAAACATATTCTGTACCTAATCATATTATCGAGAAAGCGATAGATAAAGCTAAAGGTGCAGGTGACGAAAATTATGATCATTTAAGATATGAAGGATTTGGCCCAAGTGGTTCAATGTTAATCGTAGATGCCTTAACTAATAATGTTAACCGTACTGCGTCTGATGTACGTGCAGCATTTGGTAAAAATGGTGGTAACATGGGTGTATCTGGTTCTGTTGCTTATATGTTTGATCATGTTGCAACTTTTGGTATCGAAGGCAAATCAGTTGATGAAATTTTAGAAACTTTAATGGACAACGATGTAGACGTAAAAGATGTAGTAGATGATAATGGCTTAACAATTGTTTATGCTGAGCCTGATCAATTTGCACAAGTTCAAGACGCACTTCGTCAATCTGGTGTTGAAGAATTTAAAGTTGCTGAATTTGAAATGTTACCACAAACTGATATTGAATTATCAGAAGATGACCAAGCAACTTTTGAAAAATTAATTGATGCATTAGAAGATTTAGAAGATGTTCAAAATGTATTCCATAATGTGGATTTGAAATAATGAAAAATGCACAACAATGGATTGATGAATTACAATTAACAGAACATCCTGAAGGTGGATACTATAAAGAGACTGTTAGAGAAAATAATAATCAAAGAGCGCCATTTAGTAGCATTTACTTTTTATTGACGCATGATAACATTTCACATTTTCATCGTATCGATGCAGATGAAGTATGGTATTATCATGCAGGTGACTCACTGACTGTGCATATGATAACACCAGAAGGCGACTATCGTACTGCTCAACTTGGTCCTAATATACAAAATGGGGATGTATTGCAATTCCTAGTACCTAAAGGAACAATATTTGCTTCATCAGTAGAGCAACAAAATGACTATTGTTTAGTAGGATGTATGTGTCAACCAGCTTTTGAGTTCGAGCATTTCGAGTTATTTGAACAACAACAATTAATTGATATGTATCCACATTTAACACAAATTATTCAACAATATGCACTAAAAGAAAAATAACAATAAGGGAGTGGGATAGAAATAATTATTTCAAAACAAATTATTTCGTAATCCCACCCCGGCAAGACTGACTAGGTTTGTAAAACGTTGATAAATCACCATTTTACAAACCAGACAGTTACTGCCAAATGCTTAAATTTAAGTTTAAAATACATTTTGTCCCAGGGTCTTATTGTTATAGTTGAAGTCTAATTGGAAAGTAACGAGTAATGGTATGATGAACATTTATTCAGCAGTACCAAAGATTTCTTCAGCTAGTTCAACAACATATGCCAATTTTTGCCATTGCTGTTCTTCAGTTAAATGATTTCCTTCTTCTGTTGATGCAAACCCACATTGTGGACTCAAACAAATGTGATCCAAAGGAATATAGTGTTGAGCTTCTTTGATTCGTGCTTTAATTTGATCTTTATCTTCTAATTGCCCATTTTTAGATGTAATTAATCCTAATACAGCATAAGCGTCTTTACTAGGGAAATGCTTCAATGGTTCAAAATCGCCTGAACGATCATCATCATATTCTAAAAAGAAACCTTGAATATGTTCTTTAAATAAAAATGGAGCGATAGCATTATAACCACCAGAAATTGCCCAAGTAGATTGATAGTTGCCACGACAAATATGAGTCGTTAGTAATAAATCATTAGGTAAACCATCCACAGCTTTATTAATAACTTGATAAGCTAATTGTCGTGCAAAGACTTTTTCTTCTTCAGTACGTTTCCTACCTCTTACTTTTTGAGTGCCGTCTGTTAATCCAGCCCAATATACATCATCTATTTGTATGTATCTTGCACCTAAATCATAAAAATGTTGCAATGTTTTATGATAAGCATATGCTATGTCATTTACAAAATCATCGATATTTGGATAGATTTGTTCATTTAAAATATTAGGATGAAATAGTTGATTTGGACTTGGGATGGCAACTTTTGCTTCTGCTCGACCATCCAATTGATCTCTTAAGAAAATAAAGTGTTCAAAATGAGGATGATGTGGATTATAAGCTACTTTATCTGTAATTTTTACGTTATATTTACGTGTTTCAACACCTTCAAATTGTAAACCATCTTGTGGTAAGTAACCTTTAACACCATATAAATGTTCTAAAAAGTCAAAGTGCCACCAACTTCTTCTGAATTCACCGTCAGTGATACTATGTAAACCAACTTCCAATTGCTTGTTAATCACTTTTATAATTTCTTCGTTTTCAATTTTAGTTAAAGTATTCTTGCTTATTATTCCTTGTTGAAATTGTACACGTGCATCTTTTAATCTTTGTGGACGTAATAAACTTCCTACATGATCAGCTCTAAATGGTCGTAATGACATATATAGCACTCCTTTATTTTGAATTTTCAGAAAATATAATAAAGCTAATTTATCAAATCATGCAATTATTGTCAATTTTAAGTAAATTAGTCAGATTTGTAGTAAAATAAAAATAAATATTTTAACAGAGTGAATGATAAATAACTACATAAGATGACATTGATAAAGTAGTTTAATATAATAATGACAAGGAGTTGGTGACTGTGAAAGTAAAATATATAGATAAACGTCACTGGCGTCGCCTGATTGATAGAGAATATACAGAGGTAAAAGTTAATAATAATAGATTTAAGGGTATTATAGGCTTGGTCACGATGAAAAAAGTACGTGAACCTTTAGAGGTGACGGTAGTAGGACAAAATATTGTAGTTGCAGATGATAATTATCAGTGGTTACAAATTTTACCTGAAAAAAAGCGATATAGTATAACGGTCATGTTCGATAATAATGGCAACCCGCTTGAATATTATTTTGATATTAATATTAAAAATATAACTCAAAAAGGTAATGCAAGGACAGTTGATTTATGTTTAGATGTTTTAGCACTACCAAGCGGACAATTCGAATTAGTCGATGAAGATGATTTATTAGCAGCATTTGAAAATAAACAAATTACTAAAAAACAATTTCATGAAGCATATATGATTGCCCATCAAATTATGGCAGAGCTATCAGAGGATTTTGAACAATTCCAAAAGAAGATTATGTACTGTTTTAATAAAATAAATAATAAAGCCCAAAAACATGTGACCAAACAAGATGAAAAAGAAAAACATAAAAGTTTTAAACCACATCATTTTAAATCAAAAGCGCACAAAAAAAGTAAAACTAAACAGCATAATAAATGAATATAGCTTTAAAGATTAATTGTGTAGTAATTATTCGTTCATACAATGAAATTCAAATTAAATGGTAAGTAGATAAAGAATGAATAATTTTAGGGGGAAGTTATGAAGATTGAAGATTATCGTTTACTAATAACGTTAGATGAAACTAAGACGTTACGCAAAGCTGCAGAAATTTTATATATTTCTCAACCAGCAGTAACACAGAGATTAAAAGCTATAGAGAGTTCCTTCGGTGTTGAAATCTTTATTAGAACGAAAAAACAGTTAATAACAACAACTGAAGGTACAATGATCATTGAACATGCTAAAGATATGTTAAAAAGAGAACGTTTGTTTTTCGACAAAATGCAGGCACATATTGGGGAAGTTAATGGTACAATTTCAATAGGATGTTCATCGTTAATTGGTCAAACATTATTACCAGAAGTACTGAGTTTATATAATACGCAATTTCCAAATGTAGAAATTCAAGTACAAGTAGGATCAACAGAACAAATCAAGGCGAATCATCGAGACTATCATGTCATTATCACTCGTGGTAACAAAGTGATGAATTTATCTAACACACATCTATTTAATGATGATCATTATTTTATCTTTCCCAAAAATAGAAGAGCTGAAGTAACAAAATTACCTTTTATTGAATTTCAGGCAGATCCTATTTATATTAATCAAATAAAACAATGGTATAACGATAATTTAGAACAAGATTATCATGCAACTATTACAGTTGACCAAGTGGCTACTTGTAAAGAAATGTTAATAAGTGGTGTTGGTGTAACGATTTTACCAGAAATAATGATGAAGAATATTGATAGAGAGCAATTTGAATTTGAAAAAGTAGAAATAGATAATGAACCTTTAATACGTTCAACATTTATGAGTTATGATCCTAGTATGTTACAGCTTCCACAAATAGAATCATTTGTTAATTTAATGACTAATTATGTAAGATAGTTGACTATTAATTATTTTAAACTGTTATACATATGATAGTGATATATAAACAAATAGTTGTAATAATATAAGAATGATAACAACTATTAGTTATGAAGGTTGATTTTTAATATATTAATTATCAAGTTGATAAATGCTGGAGCTATTGTCACATTAATATAAATATTTCTTATAAATGAAAAAGCAGCTTTAGGAAAGGGTTTTAAAATGTTCTTAGCACTACTACAAATAAAAAATTATAAGTTATTTGTTGTAAATATGTTTTTACTTGGTATGGGAATGGCTGTTACAATTCCATATTTAGTATTATTTGCTACGAAAGACTTGGGTATGACAACAAATCAATATGGGCTTTTGCTAGCGTTAGCTGCAATAAGTCAGTTTACAGTTAATTCTATTATAGCTCGATTTTCAGATACACATAATTTGAATAGAAAAGTGTTAATTATTACTGCACTACTTATGGGTGCGATTGGCTTTTCTATTTATTTTTATGTACATAGTATTTGGTTATTTATTGTGTTATATGCTTTTTTTCAAGGGTTATATGCACCTGCCATGCCACAACTTTATGCTTCAGCTAGAGAATCAATTAACGTTTCTAGCTCAAAAGATAGGGCGAAGTTTGCTAACACTGTACTAAGATCAATGTTTTCACTTGGATTTTTATTTGGACCTTTTATCGGTGCACAATTAATTTCCATGAAAGGATATGCCGGCCTCTTTGGTGGAACAATTAGTATTATTTTATTCACTTTAATTTTACAAGTACTGTTCTATAAAAATTTAAATATTAAACAACATATAACTACAAAGCAGCATATTGAAACTACAGCACCAAATATGCTCAAAGACAAAGCCCTATTAGTTCCATTTATTGCATTTATTTTATTACATATTGGACAGTGGATGTATACGATGAATATGCCATTATTTGTTACTGACTATTTAAAAGAAAGTGAAGCACATGTAGGCTATTTAGCCAGTTTGTGTGCTGGTTTAGAAGTACCATTTATGATTATTTTAGGTGTCTTATCTTCTAAGTTACAGACTCGAACACTACTGATTTATGGCGCATTATTCGGTGGATTATTTTACTTTAGCATAGGCGTATTTAAAAACTTTTACATGATGTTGGCAGGTCAAGTATTCTTAGCAATCTTTTTAGCTATTTTACTAGGGTTAGGAATTAGTTATTTCCAAGATATCTTACCTGATTTCCCGGGTTATGCTTCAACATTATTTGCTAATGCCATGGTCATTGGACAATTGTGTGGTAATTTATTAGGTGGGGCTATGAGTCATTGGGTTGGTTTAGAAAATGTCTTTTTTGTATCAGCATCATCTATTGTTTTAGGCATAGTATTAATTTACTTTACCAAAGACCAAAAAATCACTGAAGAGGATGTGATTGACTCATGATGCTTATATTATGGCTATTAATTACCAGTTGTTTCATTTTAGTATTTATAGGTTTAATCAAACCACTCATCCCTTCAGTTTTAGTATTATGGATAGGATTTATAATCTATCAATTCGGTTTCCATAATGGGCATTTATCATGGATTTTTTATGTATCTATGACTATATTTACGATTTTAATATTACTAGCTGATTTCTTAATGAATCGTTATTTTGTTAATCGATTTGGAGGTTCAAAGTTAGGTGAGTATGCTGCGTTAGTAGGTATTATCATAGGATGTTTTGTACTTCCACCATTTGGCATTATCATTATTCCTTTTATTTGTGTTTTTATTGTTGAATTACTGCAAGGTATTGAAGTAACTACAGCGTTGAAAATAAGTTTTGGTTCAATTGTGGCTTTTCTAGCGAGTAGTTTTGCCCAAGCATTGATAATGTTAATAATGATTGTATGGTTTATTATAGACGCAGTTTTGATCAATTAAAAAAGCTTATTGCATGATGGTATATATTAAAGCAGAGAAAGATTTCTCGTTAACATATACCTACTCATATGCGATAAGCTTTTTAATTTTGTGAAAATATTGTATGAAATTTTTAAGTCGACATGTTATAAAAAAGTATTAGTATGCTTATTTATCACATGATTTTCAATGTATAATCCAAGCGGAATAATGATAAAAGATAATAAAATAAATAGCCAATTACTTACTTTTACATGTGGTCCAAAAGCTAGTAAAGATTGAGGTATGAAAAAGACATAAAAAAACCCTACGATTAATAAGATGATAACTAAGTAGGTAAATATCCATACCCAATTTGAATTATTAAAGCATTGTAATTGAATCGTCTTGCAACTTATCCAGATAAATAAATAGACGATAATTAATCCAATCAATACAGAAAAGGGAAAGGCATATAAATATAAAGTTGCGCCATTTTTCTCCATGAAAAAGCCTAAAAAGCCCTTTAAAAAACTAACAATACCAATAAGTAAAATGATATGTTGAAAAATATATTTAAAAATATTTCTGAAAGTTTCATTTGGTAAAGCTTTTAATTCTTTTTTGGCATGTGCTTTAGGATCGTGATTGAAGAAGTCTAAAGCTAATAAACCATGTTGTTCGGCACTTAATAGTTGTTTGAGAATTTTATTTATCATCAATTCTGTATCATATGGATTTACACGAAAATCAGAACGCACATATGTCATATAGTTTTCGAAAATTTCTCTATCTGTATTGCTTAATCTTAAAGATTTAACATTATTTTCTTTTGTTAATTGAGCAGTACTTTTCATTGCTATATAAGCGCTCCTTTTAACAACTTTAAATTAAATTAGTTGTCTTTTTCTAAAATATTAATAAAATTAATCATATCATATTACTACATTAATTATAATAGTTATTATTGGAGTTGAAAAAATGCGAGAAATCAATATATCAGAAAGTGATTATTTATGGCATATGGCAACGATACAAGAACATATGCTAGACAAGTTTGAAGCCCATTACCACGCTTCATCTTTAAGTATTGCTTTAAGATATGAAATGATAGTTTCAAGATTGCAAAATGACAAAGATAAGATATACATCATTGAAGAACATCAACAACTTATAGCATTTATTTGGGCACATTTAGACAAAGTGACAATGAACGTACAAATTGAAATGTTATATGTAAATGAATGGTATCGTAGTAGAGGTTTAGCTACACAATTAAAAAAACAAGTTGAACAATGGGGTATAGAACATCATGCAAAACAAATCTCAGGCACAATTAATAGTACTAATGAAGATATGATTGCATTGAATAATCATTTAGGCTATGACGTAAGTCATGTCATTATGACAAAACATTTAACATAGCATTATGGAAAGTCAGATAATTCATGTTAAAATAAAATGGATTTATAAGAAGTGAAGGAGTTCGCTATGACAAAATATATTGTAATTGTTCTTTCGGCAATGTTGCTATTAGCTGGTTGTGGTAAAAGCCAAGAAAAAGTATCTTTGGAAAAGGAAATTAATAGTCTACAAAAGGAAAATAAAAAGTTAAAAGAGAAGAAAGATAAATTAACAAAAGAAAAAGATAAACTTGATGACAAACAAAAAGAGCTTGAAAAAGAGGTTAACGGATTATCATCAGTTGATTCTAGTTCAGAAGAAGATCCATCTAAAGACGACAATGTATCATCTAACAAAGACAATGATAAACAACATACTAAAACACATAAATCTAATAAAGAAGGTTCTAAACAGCAACAGTATAAAGATAAGAACTAATAATACTTTATGTATTAACTTAGCATGCCGATTCGACGTTTCATGATAATTTAATAGGGGTAAATGATTATTAAATTATAAAGAGAAATCAATTCATATTACTAAGATAATTACATTTTTAATATAAAATGTATGAAGAGGAGAGATTAATCATGCACGAGCAAGATTTTAATATTTTAGAAGGCCAAAACATAACTTTACCAGAATTAGGTAGAGAATTAGAAAATATCACTGGACGTACAATTGTTGATTCTACAGGAGAAATTAAACGTGTTGTGGCACAATTACCAAATTTTGAATCTGATACAGATACTTTTGTTGCTACTTATCATTTAAATCATCAACATGATTTTATCGATGCAACATTTACGGCACCAAAGTCTCAAAGAGAACATTTAAAAGAAATACCAGTGCATGTTGAATTAATAACGTACGTCACTAAGTCTGAATAATGACAAAGAGATGAACACAAAATTGTTTAAGTAATCAATTTTGTGTTTTTTTAAGTTCTTTTCCTAATTGGACTGATAAATAATTACTCACTTTGTTGAGCAGTCTTAAGCAATAAAGAACTATTTTTTTAATCGTATCTAAAGTTAAATAAGAGTTAGGATGGACATGTGGAAGGGGATAATATGATTTACGCTGAAACTGAACACTTGATTCTAAGAGATTGGCAGGAAAGTGATTTACTACCATTTCAACAAATGAATGCCAATTATCAAGTGAGAAAATATTTTCCGAGTCTATTAAGCTATAGAAGGTCAGAGCTTGATTTAAGAACAATGGATAATATGATTAAAGACCACGGCATTGGTTTGTTTGCTGTTGAGTATAAAGCTAATCGACAATGGATTGGCTTTATCGGTTTGAATTATATACCAGATTATAGTGACTATCCATTTAGTGAATTACCATTATATGAAATTGGATGGAGATTATTACCTGAATATTGGGGGCAGGGCTTAGCTACTGAAGGTGCACAAGCTGTGATTAATTTGGCAAGGGAACATCATATTGGTGACATTTATAGTTTTACAGCTCAAGCTAATCAAGCGTCTATTAGAGTTATGGAAAAGTTAGGAATGCATTATTATGACCATTTTGAATTACCAGAACTTAGCAAATACCATCCACTTAAACGACAAGTGAGATATTACTTGAAATTGACATCATTATAGTGGATTTGTAATTTTTTGTTAGTCTGTTTATCAAAATACTAAAAAGCGAGTAA